>JAYZBS010000162.1:0-30762 GCA_036338635.1 Pseudomonadota bacterium
CTGTCGATCGGCGAAGGGTCCCGCCATGATGACCCGCATCGGACCGGTCTTCGCACGACTGCGCGCTTGCCCTGTCGGGTAGCCGCGCGCCGCCAGCGCGCGCAGGACGATCAGGGCGTTTTCGCCGTCAGCATAGGCGCCCACCTGGACATAGCGCGCAGACGGGGGAATCATCTCGGGTCCGGCTGCGGGTTTTGCCGCAGGCTGGGCGCGGCGTGATGCCGTGACACCGGCCGCCCGCGGAGATGCCTTCTGACGGGCGGCGGGCGCGCGCTCATGTGCGGCTGGATTCCGCGCCGTGGCCGTCGCCGCCTGCCGTTTCGCTTGATGCACAGGTTCCGCCGTGGTCGCGGGGACCGCAGCTATCGCCGGTCCCGCCTGCATCCCTGGGCAAAGCCCCAGCCCCGACGATTTCCCGCCCCCATCTGCCGATGGGCGATACCCCAAGCGGGCACAAAGTTCGGGCGATGCCGAAAGCCCCGCCGCGGCACGCATCGAAGGCGTCGCAGCCAGCGCATTGCGCAGGACGTCATTCATCGGGTCGGGCCGGCGTGCCGGTTCGGGCGCGGCGCGCTGTTGCGGAGTGGCGGGATCGCTTGCCCATTCGCCGGATCGCAGCTCTTGCGACAGCTGCTCCATCAGCAGGGTCTGGGGATCGGCCGGAACCTCGGTCCGGGTCATTGGCAACACGCGATCGGTCTCCGGATCGGTGCGGCGCACGTCGAGGCTGGGGGGAAAGCCGCAGAGCGGTTGACCCGCCCCGTCGATCCGCGCCGACCAGTCCGACCCGGCCCGCATGAACACGCAGCCCCGCCCGTCGATGTACTGCCCGCCCTGATAGTCCTTCGGCGGCGGTGGGACCGGCGCCGCCGAGGCCGCCCCGCCCAGCATCAGGAACGCCAAGAACCGCAACTTCACCGACATCTGCCACCCATCCATTGTCCTGCGCCAGACCTAGCGCAGAACATTGAAGCGGCGGTTAATGGGCGGTCATTTCGTTCCGAACATCCTGTCGCCCGCATCCCCCAGGCCCGGCACGATATAGCCGTGATCATCCAGGCGTTCGTCCAGCGCGGCGGTGAAAATCGGCACATCGGGATGCGCCTCGCGCATCCGCTCAACCCCTTCGGGCGCGGCCAGAAGGCACAAAAAACGCAGGTTCCTTGCCCCTCGCGCCTTCAGCATGTCGATCGCCGCGACCGAGGAGTTGCCCGTCGCCAGCATCGGATCGACCACGATGGTCATGCGGGCGTCCAGGGCAGACGGGACCTTGCAGTAATATTCGACCGGCCGCAGCGTCTCGGGGTCGCGGTAGAGACCGATGAAGCCGACACGCGCGCCGGGAATCAGCTCGAGGATGCCGTCCAGAAGCCCGTTCCCGGCCCGCAGGATTGAGATCAAGGCCAGCTTCTTCCCTTCGAGCGTGGGGGCGTCCATCTCTTGCAGGGGCGTCTCGATTCGGGTCGTCGTCAGTTCAAGTTCTCGCGTCACCTCATAGGCCAGAAGCAGGCTGATCTCTCGCAGCAGGCGGCGGAAGCCGGCGGTCGAGACGTCCTTCTGGCGCATGATCGACAGCTTATGGCTGACAAGGGGGTGATCGACGATGGTCACGTGTTGCATCAGGCATATTCCTTTTTCAGCCGTTCCCGGGTGGCCGTGTCGCAGAAGGCGGCCTCGGCGGCCCAGAGGTTGATCTGCCGGAACTCGGTATCGCCCCAGCCAAAACTGGAAGCAAGCCGGTCATATTCGTGACGCATCGTCGTATGGAAGAACGGAGGATCGTCGGTGGAGACTGTAACGCGCACGCCCGCGTCCGCCAGCCGCGCGATCGGATGCGACGGCCAATCAGGATAGAGGCCGAGCGCGATGTTCGATCCCGGGCAGACCTCTAATGTGATGCCGCGGTCGGCCAGGTCGCGAACCAAGGCCGGGTCCTCGATGGCACGGACGCCGTGACCGATGCGGGTGCAGCCCAGATCCAGCGCGGCGCGAACGCTGTCGGGGCCGCCCCATTCGCCGGCGTGGCAGGTCAGCCCCAGCCCGGCCTCTTTCGCGCAATCGAAGCTCCAGGCGAAGTCGGCGGCGTGGCCCACCTGTTCGGCGCCCCCCATGCCCAGCCCGGTGATCCAGCCGCCCGCGGTTTCGGCCGCGCAGATCGCGGACTTGCGCGCCCGCTCGGGGCCGAAGTGTCGGATCGGCGTGACGATGCCGCGGCTGTCGATGCCGGCTTCGCGCGCCTGTCCGGCCACCTCCTCCATCGCGGCCAGGTAATCGCGCCATGCGGACAGGTCGCCGCCGCCGCAGAACTCGGGGGAAACGAACAGCTCGGCATAGATGACACCCTCTTCGGCGCAGCGCTCCAGCACCTCGGCCAGCAGGCGGGCGTAGTCGCGCGGCGTGGTCAGAACGCTTGTCGCCGCCTCGTAGCAGCGCAGGAAGCCCGCAAAGTCGTCATAGGCGTAGTTGCCTTTCGCGTCGAAGACGCCGGACAGGTCGGCACGCTTCTCGGCCGCAACCGACCTGATGAATTCTGGCGGCGCGGCGCCTTCCAGGTGCAGGTGCAGTTCGATCGTCTTCACAGGAAACTTTCTCCGTGCGCGGGCGAAGGCAGGCCCAGATGCGCCATGACCGAGGCGCCGATATCGCTATAGCCGACCAGGCCGACCCCGCGCGCCCCCGCCCCGTGGCCCAGCACCGGGACGCGTTCGCGCGTGTGATCGGTGCCGCGCCAGCTGGGATCGTTGCCGTGATCGGCGGTGAAGATGGCTAGGTCGCCCGGCTTCAGCGTTGCAAGAAACTGCCCCGCGACCCGGTCGAACCATTCCAATTGACGGGCATAGCCCTGAATATCGCGGCGATGGCCAAAATTGGTGTCGAACTCGACGAAATTTGCGAAGGTCAGGCTGCCTGGCTCGGCCTGTTGCCCCAGCCTGACCAGATGTTCGGCCAGCGCGGCGTCATCACTGCCCTTGTGCAGACGGGTGATACCGCGGTGGCTGAAGATGTCGCCGATCTTGCCGACGGCATGGGTCACGCGCCCCGCCTTGTGGGCGATATCCAGGACCGTGTCGCCGGGGGGCGCGATGGCAAAGTCGCGGCGATGGGGCGTGCGGCGGAACGCGCCCGGCTCTCCGACAAAGGGCCGCGCGATCACGCGGCCGACCCGCATGTCGTGCAGCATGGGCGCCAGGTCGCGGCAGAGGGCGATCAGCCGCTCGAGCCCGAACGCGTCCTCGTGCGCGGCGATCTGAAGGACGCTGTCGACCGAGGTATAGCAGATCGGCCAGCCGGTCTGCAGATGCCGGGCGCCGAAGTCGTCGATCACCTCGGTTCCCGAAGCATGGCAGTTCGCCAGGATGCCGTCGGTGCCAGCCAGTTGGCAGATGCGGGCAGTGACGTCCGAAGGAAAGGCGGGCCGCCGGTCGGGAAAGTAGGTCCAGTCCCAGGGGACCGGGACGCCAGCAATCTCCCAGTGCCCCGAGGGGGTGTCCTTGCCGGGTGACGTTTCGGTCGCGGCGCCCCAGAGACCCTGCGGCTCGGCCATCAGGCCCGGAGCGTCATCCCCCGAGGCCAGCCGGACCGCAGCACCCAGACCCAGCCCGTCCAGCACCGGCATGTGCAGCCGGCGCGACTGCGCGATATGGGCCACGGTATTCGCCCCGGTGTCGGGCAGGCCGGCGTTGAAGAAGCGACCGGCATCGGGGGCGCCGCCGATGCCGACGCTGTCCATGACAATGAGGAAAGCGCGGTTCATGCGGTCAACCTGTCGCGGATCAGCGGACCGGGGCCGTCATCGCCCAGCACATAGGCGTCCTGCACGGCTGCGATGGCGACCTCTGCCGCGGTGTCGTCGGCGGCGTGCACCATCGCCAGCGGACGGTCCGGACCGACCGCTTCGCCAAGCTTCGCCATCCGGTCCAGGCCGACCGCGTGGTCAATCCGTTCGCCCGCGCGCACGCGTCCGCCGCCAAGCGCCAGCACCGCATGGCCAAGCGCCGTCACGTCGATGCGGCCGACGCGGCCTTCGGGGACAGGGACGGGCCGGATGACCGGCGCAGTCCGCAGATGCGCCTCGGGCCGGTCAATCAGGTCGTGCGGCCCACCCTGAGCCGCCACCATGCGCCCAAAGACATCGGCCGCGGCACCGCTGTCCAGCATCGCCTCTAGCCCGGCCGCAGGCTGTCCTGCCAGCGCCAGGCACTCGGTGGCCAGGGCCAGCGTCAGGTCGCGAAGCGCCCCCTGCTCTCCGCGCAAGACGCGGATCGCTTCGGCCACCTCCAGCGCGTTTCCCGCGCTGCGGGCAAGCGGCTGGTCCATGTCGGTGATCAGCGCGGTGGTCGGGCACCCTGCCCCGTTCGCGGTCTCTACCAGCGCCTGCGCCAGACGGGCGGCGCTGTCGGGCTTTTTCAGGATCGCCCCGGACCCGGCCTTGACGTCCAGGACCAGCGCGTCCAGCCCCGCCGCCAGCTTCTTCGACAGGATTGAGGCCGTGATCAGGTCAATCGACTCGACCGTCCCGGATTCGTCGCGGATCGCATAGAGCCGCCGGTCCGCCGGCACCACGTCGCCCGTCGGCGAAACGATCGCACAGCCGACCTGGCGGACGATGCGGCGCAGGTCATCCTCGGGTTGTTCGCAGACGAAGCCAGGGATTGCTTCCAGCTTGTCCAGCGTGCCCCCTGTATGGCCCAGCCCGCGCCCCGAGATCATCGGCACAAAGCAACCTCGCGCTGCCAGCAACGGCGCCAGCACCAGGCTGACCGTGTCGCCGATGCCCCCGGTCGAATGCTTGTCGACCACCGGCCCCGGCAGGTCCCATTGCAGCACATGCCCCGAATCGCGCATGGCCCGGGTCAGCGCGACGCGCCCCTTGGTGCCGACGCCCTTGGTCAGAACCGCCATAGCGAAGGCCCCCGCCTGCGCGTCGCTGACCGATCCGTCGGCCAGACCTTGCGCGATCAGCGCGGCCCCCGGTCCGTCCAGACCGCGACCGTCGCGGATCGAGGCGATGACGGGTCGCGGATCCGTCATGTGCGCGCCATGTGGCCTGCGTCGAAGCGGCCGGGAAGCAATGCACCGACGGTGGTCTGCTGACTGCCGCCGTCGGTCGTGGCCAGCGTCACGGGGACGTCGGCGGCCCCGAACTCGGCCAGTTTCTGCCGGCAGCCACCGCAGGGGGGCACGGGGCTGGGGCTGTCGGCGATGACGGCGACCTCGACCAGCACCGTCTCTCCGGCGGCGACCATGGCGGCGATGGCGCCCGCCTCGGCGCAGGTGCCTTCGGGATAGGCCACATTCTCGACGTTGCAACCGCGATAGACCTGACCCGAGGCGCCCCGGATCGCGGCGCCGACCTTGAACTTGGAATAGGGCACATAGGCCCGTTCGCGCACGGCGCGCGCCTCATCCAGCAATGACGTCATCGGACCCCTCGTTCGCGTTTCATGCCAATCTGCGCCTGTCGGGCTGCGCGTGCAAGACGGGCCGCACAACGGCCCTTCGCAACTGGCCGCTGTTCGCCGCTTTGGAAATGGTTTAACGGTGAACCAATTCCGAAACCGGAGGGTAGAGATGGAAGACCGCAGGCAGGACAGCGCACGCCAGGCCGCATTGGATTATCACGAGTTCCCCAGGCCCGGTAAGCTCGAGATCCGGGCGACCAAGCCGATGGCGAACGGCCGAGACCTGTCGCGCGCTTATTCCCCCGGCGTCGCCGAAGCCTGCCTCGAGATCAAGGCCGACCCACGCACAGCCGCCCGCTATACCAGCCGCGGAAACCTTGTCGCCGTCGTCTCGAACGGGACCGCCGTCCTGGGGCTGGGCAATATCGGGGCCCTGGCCTCAAAGCCGGTGATGGAGGGCAAGGCGGTCCTCTTCAAGAAGTTCGCCAACATCGACTGCTTTGATATCGAGGTGAACCAGCCCGATCCTGAAAAGCTGGCCGAGATCGTCTGCGCGCTCGAGCCGACTTTCGGCGCGATCAACCTTGAAGACATCAAGGCCCCTGACTGCTTCATCGTCGAGAAGATCTGCCGCGAGCGGATGAACATCCCGGTCTTCCACGACGACCAGCACGGCACCGCCATCGTCGTCGGCGCCGCCGCGACCAACGCCCTGCGCATCGCCGGCAAGCGGTTCGAGGACATCAAGATCGTTTCCACCGGCGGCGGCGCGGCGGGGATCGCCTGTCTGGACATGCTGCTGAAGCTGGGCGTGCAGCGCGAGAACGTGTGGCTCTGCGACATCCACGGGCTGGTGCATGAGGGGCGCGAGGCCGACATGAACCCGCAGAAGGCAGCCTATGCGCAGGCCACCGACAAGCGCACGCTGTCGGACGTGATCGACGGCGCCGACCTGTTCCTGGGTCTGTCCGGCCCCGGCGTCCTGACCCCTGAGATGGTGGGCCGCATGGCCGCCCGCCCGATCATCTTTGCGCTGGCGAACCCCAACCCGGAAATCGACCCCGAGGCTGCGCGCGCCGTCAGTCCTGACGCGATCATCGCCACCGGACGCAGCGACTTTCCGAACCAGGTGAACAACGTCCTCTGCTTCCCGTTCATCTTCCGCGGCGCGCTGGACGTCGGCGCGACCACGATCAACGACGAGATGAAGATCGCCTGCATCGAAGGCATCGCCGCCCTCGCCCGCGCCACCACCGCCGCCGAGGCCGCCGCCGCCTATCGCGGCGAGACGCTGACCTTCGGGCCGGACTATCTGATCCCCAAGCCCTTCGACCCGCGTCTTGTCGGCGTCGTCAGCAGCGCCGTCGCCCGTGCGGCGATGGAAACTGGCGTTGCCACGCGGCCGCTTGAGGACCTGGCGGCCTACAAGCAAAAGCTCGACAGTTCGGTCTTCCGCTCGGCACTGATCATGCGGCCGGTCTTCGACGCCGCCGCCACCGTGACCCGCCGCATCGTCTTCGCCGAGGGTGAGGACGAGCGTGTCCTGCGCGCCGCCAACGCCATGCTGGAGGAGACGACCGACGTCCCGATTCTGATCGGCCGCCCCGAGGTCATCGCCATGCGCGCCGAACGCGCCGGCCTGCCCATCCGCCCCGAGCGGGACTTCGAGATCGTGAACCCGGAAAACGACCCCCGCTATCGCGACTATTGGGAAACCTATCACAAGCTGATGGAGCGCCGCGGCGTCAGCCCCGACATCGCCCGCGCGATCATGCGTACGAACACCACAGCCATCGGCGCGGTCATGGTCCACCGGGGCGAGGCCGACAGCCTGATCTGCGGCACGTTTGGTCAGTACAGCTGGCACCTGCAATATGTCCGCCAGATCCTGGCGCGCGATGGCCTGCACCCTGTCGGCGCGTTGTCGATGATCATTCTGGAAGAAGGTCCGCTGTTCATCGCCGACACGCAATGCCACAACGACCCCACGCCGCAGCAGGTGGCCGAGGCCGTGATGGGTGCCGCGCGCCATGTCCGCCGCTTTGGACTGACGCCGCAGATCGCGCTCTGCAGCCACTCGCAGTTCGGAAACACCGACAGCCCATCAGGGCGCAAGATGCGCGAGGCGCTGGCGCTTCTTGACGCGCGGGAACCGGACTTCATGTATGACGGCGAGATGCATGTCGACGCCGCCCTGGACCCGGAACTGCGGGCGCGGATATTCCCGAACTCTCGCCTGACGGGCGTGGCGAACGTGCTGGTCTTTGCTGGTACCGACGCGGCCTCGGGCGTCAGGAACGCGCTGAAGATGCGGGCTGGCGGGCTGGAGGTCGGGCCGATCCTGATGGGCATGGGCAACCGCGCCCATATCGTCACGCCCTCGATCACGACGCGCGGCCTTCTGAACATGAGCGTTCTGGCTGGGACGCCCGTCGCCCACTACGGGTGATTCGCAGGACGATGCGACGGTTCTGCAACCCCGGCTGCGCAGCAAAACCCGCTTTGGTGCGCAGCCGGGTTTGCAAAATGCCCGCATCTCTATGAGAGAAAGTTGCAGAACCAGCCCGCCCGGTCCCGCTAACAAGGTTGCCTGATCACGACCCGCTTCGTAACAAATCTTCATCCAAGGGGGGAGAATGAGATGGGTTACCGCGACATTCACGCAGGCTGGCAGCAGGACCCCGAGGCGTTCTGGATGAAGGCCGCCGAGGCCGTCGACTGGGACAGCCCGCCAAGCCGCGCGTTCTTCGACCAGGGTCCGGCCGGCGAATGGTTCGCTGACGGCATGGTCAACACCTGCTGGAACGCCATCGACCGCCATGTTCAGGCGGGCCACGGTGACCGGCTGGCGGTGATTCACGACAGCCCAATGACGGACAGCGTCAGCCGCCTGACCTACTCGGAACTCCAGGACCGCGTGGCGCGGCTGGCGGGGGTACTGGCGTCGCGCGGCATCGGCAAAGGCGACCGCGTCATCATCTACATGCCGATGATCCCCGAGGCGCTGCAGGCGATGCTGGCCTGTGCCCGGATTGGCGCCATCCACTCGGTCGTCTTCGGCGGTTTCGCGGCGCACGAGCTGGCGGTACGTATCGACGACGCCCGTCCCCGCGCGATCATCGCGGCCTCTTGCGGGTTGGAGCCTGGACGCACCGTCGCCTACAAGCCGCTGATGGACCGCGCCATCGCCGAGGCGACGCACAAGCCGGATGTCACCATCGTCTTCCAGCGCCCCGAATGCCGCGCCGACATGATCGAGGGCCGCGATCTGGATTGGGAGGATGCCGTGGCCGGCGCCAATCCGGTCGCCTGCGTGCCGGTCGAGGGGAACCACCCGGCCTATATCCTCTACACCTCGGGCACGACGGGCCAGCCCAAAGGCGTCGTCCGTCATTCGGCCGGCCATCTGGTGGCCCTGGCTTGGAGCGTTCCGCATATTTATGGAATCGGGCCGGGCGACGTCTTTTGGGTGGCCTCCGACGTGGGTTGGGTCGTCGGCCACAGCTATATCGTCTATGGCCCGCTGATCGCCGGCGCGACCACAGTGATCTTCGAAGGCAAGCCCGTCGGTACCCCAGACGCCGGCACCTTCTGGCGGGTGATCGCCGACCATAAGGTGAAAAGCTTCTTCACCGCCCCCACCGCCATCCGCGCCGTCAAGCGCGAGGATCCCCAGGGAAAGCTGGTCGCCGAGCATGATCTTTCATCGCTGCAGGCGCTGTTCCTGGCGGGCGAGCGTGCTGACCCCGACACGATCACTTGGTGCGAAAACCAGCTGAACGTCCCGGTCATCGACCACTGGTGGCAGACCGAGACAGGTTGGGCGATCGCCGCCAACCCGTTCGGGATCGAACTTCTGCCTGTCAAGAAGGGCAGTCCGACCCTGCCCATGCCCGGCTATGACGTGCAGGTCCTGGATGAGGCGGGCCACCCCGTCGCGCCCCGTACGCTCGGCGCGATCGCCATCAGCCTGCCGCTGCCGCCGGGCACCCTGCCCACGCTGTGGAACGCCGAGGACCGCTTCCGCAAGGCCTACTTGGATCATTTCCCCGGCTATTACGAAACCGGCGACGCCGGCTATGTCGATGAGGACGGCTACGTCTACATCATGGCGCGGACGGACGATGTCATCAACGTCGCGGGCCACCGTCTTTCCACCGGCGGGATGGAGGAGGTTCTGGCCTCTCATCCCGCTGTGGCGGAATGTGCGGTCATCGGCGTGGCGGACCCCCTGAAGGGTCAGGCGCCCGTCGGACTTTTGTGCCTGAAGAAGGGCGCCGAGGCAGATCCGTCGCAGGTCGTGGCCGAGGTCGTGGCCATGGTGCGCGACCAGATCGGTCCTGTCGCCGCCTTCAAGACGGCCTGCGTTGTGGACCGCCTGCCCAAGACCCGGTCGGGCAAGATCCTGCGGGCCACCATGGCTAAGATCGCCGATGGCGAGGACTTCAAGATGCCAGCGACCATCGACGACCCGGCGATCCTGGACGAGATCCGCGCCTCGCTGGCGACGGTCGGCTACCCGCGCGGCTGAAGCGCCGGCGGGGCGGATCAGGCCAGTTCCGCACCCAGCCGCGTCATCAGCGGCACGAAATCCGGGAAGGACGTGGTGATCGGCCCGGCATCGTCGATGCCGACAGGATTTTCGGTGGCCATGCCGAGGACCAGAAAGCTCATGGCGATGCGGTGATCCAGGTGGGTCACCGCCTGTCCGCCGCCCGGAACGCGCGCCATCCCATGGACGGTCATGCTGTCGGGCGTATCCTCGACCTCGACACCATTGGCCCGCAGCCCCTTGGTCATCGCGTCGATGCGGTCGCTTTCCTTGACCCGCAGTTCCGACACGCCGTTCATCACGGTCGTCCCCTCGGCAAAGCTGGCGATGACCGACAGGATCGGGAATTCGTCGATCATGCTGGCGGCGCGCGCGGCCGGAACGCTGACGCCCTTCAGTAGGCTGTGCCGCACGACCAGATCGGCAACGGGCTCTCCGCCCTCTTCGCGGGTATTTTCGAACGCGATGTCGGCGCCCATCTCCAGAAGCGTGACATAGAGCCCGTCGCGCGTCGGGTTCCGGCTGACGCCCGGCACGCGGATTTCGGACCCGGGCACGATCAGCGCCGCCGCGACCGGGAAGGCCGCGCTGGAGGGGTCGCGTGGCACCGCCACGGGTTGCGGGCGCAGTTCCGGACGGCCGGTCAGCGTGATCCGGTGGCCGTCAGACGTGGTCTCGGTGCGGATTTCGGCCCCGAAGCCCGTCAGCATCCGTTCAGAATGGTCGCGCGTCGGTTCGGATTCGATGACCACGGTGTCACCGGGGACGTTCAGTCCCGCCAGCAGGATCGCCGACTTGATCTGCGCGCTGGCGACCGGAGTGCGGTAGGCGACCGGCACCGGGTCCTGCGCCCCTTCGATGGTGATGGGCAAACGGCCACCCTCCCGCGTGGTGATGCGGGCGCCGAACTGCGCCAGCGGATCGGTCACCCGAGCCATCGGCCGGCGCGACAGGCTGGCGTCGCCGGTGAAGGTGGCGGTGATCGGGGTCGTGGCCATGGCCCCCATGATCAGCCGCACGCCGGTGCCGGAATTGCCGCAGTCGATCACGCCCTCGGGCGAACGAAAGCCGCCGACACCCACGCCGTGAACCGACCAGTCGCCGGGACCATGCTGCGTCACCTGCGCACCGAAGGCGGCCATGGCGCGTGCCGTGTCCAGAACGTCCTGCCCCTCCAGCAGTCCGGTGATCCGCGTCTCGCCCACCGCCATCGCGCCCAGGATCAGCGCGCGGTGGCTGATCGACTTGTCGCCCGGCACAAGGGCCTCGCCCTTCAGCGGGCCGCAGCGGCGCGAGGTCATCGGGCGGGGTTCGGCGGAATGCGACATGGGCTACCTCGTGGTTTCGCGGGCCTTTTAGCTTGCCCGCCGCCGCCCTGCCACCACCTTCTTGAGGACCGCCACCCGCCTGCCTAGAAGGGGCCGAGCAGCAGGAGAATGCCATGCAGGAACTGGAACGCCTTCGGGCCGAGGCTGACGCGTCCCGCGCCGCCCGCACCGCCGCCAGGCACAAGACCGGCCGAGAGACCCTGGGCGTGCCCCCGGTGCGGATCGAGGCGCTGGCGTCCGAATGGCGCACGGCGCTGAACATCGACGACCGCGTTGACCTGGCGCGGGCGCTGTGGGACAGCGATATCCACGAGGCCCGGCTGGCCGCGGCCCGGCTGCTGGTGCAGGCGCGGATGCGCCCCGACGACGGCGCTTGGCAGGCGATCCTGGAATGGGCGCCAGACATCGACGGGGCCGAGATCGGCGATGCGGTCATGGCCGCCGCCTCGCGCAGGCTTCTGGCCGTGCCTGAACGGCTGGACCAGATCGAACCTTGGGTGACGGACGCTAACCCGTGGTTGCGCCGGGCGGCGCTGGTCGCCACAGGTCCCTGGGCGCGGATGAACAACCTCAAGCCGGCGGATCGGGCCGTGCGGGAACGGGCGCTGGCATGGGCGTTCGACCTGTCGCGGGACCGCAACGGCGCGGTCCGGCAGGCCGTCGACGGCTGGCTGCGCGATCTGAACAAGCACGATCCCGACCGCGCCGCCATCTGGCGCACCGACCGGGACGCGCAAGACCATCAGGAGCGATAGACCTCCAGCGTCGGCAGGTCGGTCAGCGGAACGTCCAGCAGCTGCAGCGCGGGCAGCGAAACCTGACTGCCACTGCCGCCAGTGGTCAGCGGGATCAGCTCGACCTTGGCGGACTTTCCGGTGGCGGGGTTCACGATCCGGCCCATGGCGCGTTCCTCGACCAGTGGCGTCTTGATCCAGAACCCGCCCTCGGCCGGATTGCCGAGGGAGCCCACCGTGGTGCCAAGCCGCTGTTCAGCCTGCGCCGGAGCCTCGGCGGCTGCGGCGCGCTGCTCGGCCGTAGTAGTGTCGAGTTGCGCCGGCGTGGCACGGGCCGCCGGCCGGGGCGCCGGGGCACGGGTGATGGCCGTCGCGGCGGTGGCAGGCGGTGCCTCGGGCGTGGCGGCGCCCGGGCGGGACTGCATGGACGCCATCTGACTGCAGCCGGCCAGGATCAGGCCACAGGCTGCGGTCAGGGCGATGGAAGCGATGCGCATGGGAAGCCTCTGCTGGGGTCGTTTCAGCCAGCTTAGCCCCGCGCGGGCCGGAACGTCCACCATCCCTGAAAACCGCGACCGCGCTTGTGGGCGGGCGCCCGCGCGCCTAGATTGACCCGATGGACATGCACGCGCCCCTGATCGACCCCTTCGCCCGCCCGATCACCTATCTGCGGGTCTCGGTCACGGACCGCTGCGACTTCCGCTGCGTCTATTGCATGGCCGAGCACATGCAGTTCCTGCCCAAGGCCGACCTTCTGACGCTGGAGGAGCTGGACCGGCTCTGCACCGCGTTCATCGGCCTGGGCGTGCGCAAACTGCGCATCACCGGCGGCGAGCCGCTTGTCAGGCGCGGCATCATGGGGTTCTTCCGGCAGGTGTCGCGCCACCTTGGCCAGGGCTTGGACGAGCTGACGCTGACCACGAACGGCAGCCAGCTGGCCCGCCACGCCGCCGAACTTGCCGAGATCGGTGTGCGCCGGGTCAACGTCTCGCTGGACACTCTGGACCCCGACAAGTTCGCTGCGATCACCCGGTGGGGCCGTCTGCCGCAGGTGCTGGACGGCATCCGCGCCGCCAGCGCCGCAGGCCTGTGCGTCAAGATCAACACCGTCGCGCTGAAGGGGGTCAACGATGCCGAACTCTTCGACCTCGTCCGGTGGTGCGGCGACGAGGGGCACGACCTGACCTTCATCGAGGTCATGCCCATGGGCGATCTGGGCGAGGAAGACCGGCTGGACCAGTATTGGCCGCTGTCCGACCTGCGAACGCAGTTGGCCGGGCGATTCACTCTGACCGACCTACCCGAACGAACCGGCGGCCCCGCCCGTTATGTCCGACTGGAGGAGACCGGCCAGAAGATCGGCTTCATCACGCCGCTGACCCACAATTTCTGCGAAAGCTGCAACCGCGTCCGCGTCACCTGCACCGGAGAGCTGTTCATGTGCCTGGGCCAGGAGGATAACGCCGATTTGCGCGCACCCCTGCGGGCCAGCCCCGACGACCGTGCGCTGCGCGAGACGATCCGCGCCGCCATCGCGCGCAAGCCGAAGGGCCACGATTTTGACTATTCCCGGCAATCCGTCGGCGGCCAGATGACCCGCCACATGAGCCATACCGGCGGCTAGGCGCAGTGCTGGACCGGTGCGCCGGTCTGTCCGTCGATGACAAACCCGCGACGGCCTGCGACCCGACTGCAGCCCAAGATGAAGCGGTCGATCTCTCTTCGGGAACCAAGTTTCCGGACGGTCAGCCGCGGCGACGCGTTCATCACCTCTTGCGCGCGTTCCAGATGAAAACTGTTCGATCGCAGGGCATAGTCGACCGCCGACAGCGTCTGCGGGCCGAATCGCTGTGGGCAGCCCTCTGCCATGCCCGGCCTGATCTTGCGCGAATATCGCCACGAACGCAGGACGATCTGCATCACCTGCACCAGCCTGCAGGGCGCCAGGACCAGCAGCAGATCCGCCCGCTTCGCCCGATCATGGCTGGTCTCGTAATGCCCACCCTCGATAATCCAGTGATCGGTGGCATGGATCTCGGACGTCAGTCGGTCCAGCTCGGCCGTGGGGCGGTGGACAAAGCCGGGCAGCCAGCTCAGCTGGTCCATGTGATACCGCGGCAACCCGCTGATCGCCGCCAGACGCAGGGCCAGATGGGACTTGCCCACGCCCGAGCCACCCATGATCATCACCCGTTCAACGACGCGGGAACCAGCCGACATACTTCCTCCGCATGACACTCTGACATGTCCATGAGAAAGTGTCACCAGCGCGAGAAAAGTTTCCGGTGAGCGCCTATTCGGCGGCCGTCTGGTCGGCGGCGGCCTCCGCCTCCAGCTTTTGCGCCCGTTCCTCGACCAGTTCCACGATGTGATCAATCATTTGGTCGTTCGACATCTTGTGGCTCTGCTTGCCGGCCATGTAGACCATGCCAGAGCCTGCCCCACCACCGGTAAAGCCCAGGTCGGTCATCAGCGCCTCGCCGGGTCCGTTCACGACACAGCCGATGATCGACAGGCTCATCGGGGTCTTCACATGCTCCAGCCGCTTCTCCAGCGCCTCGACGGTCTTGATGACGTCGAAACCCTGCCGGGCGCAGCTGGGACAGCTGATGATCTGCACGCCGCGGGTGCGCAAGCCGAGCGACTTGAGGATCTCGAACCCGACCTTCACCTCCTCGACCGGATCGGCCGACAGGCTGACGCGGATCGTGTCGCCGATGCCCATCCACAGCAGGTTGCCAAGGCCAATCGCCGATTTCACCGTGCCGCCGACGAAGCCTCCGGCCTCGGTGATGCCCAGATGGATCGGCGCATCCGTCGCCTCGGCCAGCTGCTGATAGGCAGCCGCGGCCAGGAACACGTCGCTGGCCTTCACGCTGATCTTGAACTCGTGGAAATCGTTGTCCTGCAGGATCTTGATATGGTCCAGCCCCGATTCCACCATCGCATCCGGGCAAGGTTCGCCGTATTTCTCCAGCAGGTGCCGCTCCAGCGATCCGGCGTTGACGCCGATACGGATCGAACAGCCGTGGTCGCGGGCGGCCTTGATGACCTCGCGGACGCGGCTCTCGTCGCCGATGTTGCCAGGGTTGATGCGCAGACAGGCGGCGCCAGCCTCGGCGGCCTCGATGGCGCGCTTGTAGTGGAAGTGGATGTCAGCGACGATGGGCACCGGGCTTTCGCGGCAGATCTCGTGCAGCGCCCGCGTGGTTTCCTGGTCGGGCGCGCTGATGCGGACGATGTCGGCGCCTGCATCGGCCGCACGGATCACCTGGTCCAGCGTGGCGCGGACGTCATGGCCGTCGGTGTTGGTCATCGTCTGCACGCTGATCGGCGCATCGCCGCCCACAGGGACGTTGCCGACCATGATCTGGCGGGACTTGCGGCGCTCGATGTTGCGCCAGGGACGGATCGGGTTCAGCGACATGGGCAGCCTCCGGGGTTCGCCCCTCAGATAGGCCATCCAAGCCGCGCCGACAACCGGCGGCTCACTGCACCAGCGCGGTCAGCACGGTTCCAAGGCAGTCGCGCGGCAACATCAGCAGCATCTGTCCCTCGATCCGCAGCGTCACGAGCCCCGTTGCGCGGTTCGAGGTACCGACCCGCCCTCCCGGCGCGAACTCGATCCCCTCGATCGGCCACTCCAACCCGCTGCTGGCCCCGCGTGCCGGTCCCATCGGGAACAGCGACACCCGCGTCCCCGGCATCAGCGGCAGCGTCATGCGCGGCGGACAGGCGAAGACGACATCGTCCGAGGCCAGCATGACGACCCGCGGCGCCCCCGGCGCAACGATCGCCGTCAGCGCCGCCAAGGTATGATCCAGCCGCAGCCCGGCAAAGCCTACCGCCATGATCAGCGGGGCCGAGATGCGGGTCAGGCACTTCACGAAGTCGGTGCTGTCCTGCTCGGCCACGTGCATGACCCGGTCCGATGGCACCATCCGCCGTGCCGCGCCCGAGATGCTGTCGAGGTCACCGATGACCCAGTCGGGCGGATGACCCAACGCCAACGCGCGATCCGCCCCGCCGTCAGCCGCAACCAGCACCGGTGCGACCGCCAACGCGGCGGCCAGGTCGGCGGGACCCACCGCGCCGCCGCCGATGACGGTCACCCCCCTGCCATCGCGGACGGGCCGAGAGATCATTCGCCCTTGCCGACGCCCGTGAAGACCCGGCGGAACGGCAGAGCCCACAGCACGCCCAGAACGACATATACGACGACTTCCACCCAGATCGGCTGTCGCCCGTAACGCCCATCCAGCCAATTCATCAGCGTCACCGCCGCCACGACATAAACAGGCATCCCCACGACCAGGATCAGGATCGACAGGCGTTTGCGAGTCTTCAGGTTCATCGGTCGCTCCTGCTTTGGTCCTGAATATCTCCACGGGAGTCCGGGGGACGGGACGTCCCCCGAAAGTCGCGGGATGCGATCAATCGGCGAAGGGGTCCGTGACCAGGATCGTGTCGTCACGCTCGGGGCTGGTCGACAGCAGCGCCACGGGGCACTGGATCAGTTCCTCGACACGGCGGACATACTTGATCGCGGCGGCTGGCAGATCGGCCCAGCTGCGCGCGCCGGCGGTCGATTCCTGCCAACCTTCCATCTCCTCATAGATCGGCGTCACCTTCGCCTGAAGCGCCGCCGCCGTGGGCAGATAATCGTACTGCACGCCGTTGATTTCATAACCGATGCAGATCTTCAGCGTCTCGAATCCGTCAAGCACGTCCAGCTTGGTCAGCGCGATTCCGTTCACTCCGCTGATCGCGCAGGTCTGGCGCACCAGGACGGCATCGAACCAGCCGCAGCGGCGCTTGCGGCCGGTGACGGTGCCGAATTCATGCCCACGCTCGCCCAGGCGCTGGCCGTCCGCGTCGTGCAACTCGGTCGGAAAAGGCCCCTCGCCGACGCGGGTCGTATAGGCCTTGACGATGCCCAGCACGAAGCCGATCGCGCCTGGTCCCATGCCGGTGCCGCTGGCCGCCATCCCGGACATGGTGGTCGAGGAGGTCACATAAGGATAGGTCCCGAAGTCGATATCCAGAAGCGAGCCCTGTGCCCCTTCGAACAGGATGCGCTTTCCCGCCTTGCGGGCGTCGGCCATGATCTTCCAGACGGGCTGGGCATAGGGCAGCAGTTTCGGCGCAATCTCCATCAGGCGCGACTTCAGGTCGGCACGGTCGATGGGCGTGGCGCCGAGGCCCTGGCGCAACGCGTCGTGATGGGCCAGCAGGCGGTCGAGGCGCGCATCCAGCGTCTCCTCGTCGCCCAGATCCGCAACGCGGATCGTGCGGCGTCCGACCTTGTCCTCGTAAGCAGGACCAATGCCGCGACCCGTGGTGCCGATCTTGGCCTTGCCGGCGGCTTCCTCGCGCAGTTTGTCGAGGTCCTGGTGAAGCGGCAGGATCAGGGGCGTGTTCTCGGCGATCATCAGGTTGTCGGTCGAGATCCTGACGCCCTGAGCAGACAGCTTGTCGATCTCGGAAAACAGCGCCCAAGGGTCAAGCACAACGCCATTGCCGATCACCGCCAGCTTGTCCTCGCGTACGATGCCCGAGGGCAGCAGCGACAGCTTGAAGACCTTTTCGCCGATGACTAGCGTGTGGCCCGCGTTGTGACCGCCTTGAAAGCGCGCGATCACGTCGGCGCGTTCCGACAGCCAGTCCACGATCTTGCCCTTGCCCTCGTCGCCCCACTGCGCGCCGACAACCACCACATTGGCCATGAGCAGTCCTTTCGTTGTCCGAAATCGTTTTTCGTCCCGGCTCTAGCGCATCGGGTGATGCGGGGGAAGGCGCGATTTGGTGCGCCCCGCCGGCGGCATCACGCCCACCGACCCCCTGAATGGGTTATTTTCGCAAAGAAGAAGCGTCAGTAGTGCGGCGGGCGCTGGTCGGCCAGGGGGATCGTCCCGGTCTGGTCGGCCTGGCGTTCAGCCTCGGCCTGCATCAGAAGGTCCAGGCGGTGGGTCAGGCGCGCGATGTCACGGTCCTGCCGGGCGATGACCTCGGACAGGTCATCGGTCAGGCGCGCCAGGTGGGCCAGCGCCTCCTCCATCTGGTGAAGCCTGTCGGGCAGCTTGTCCATGTCGTCACCTTCCGTTAGAGCGGCGCCTGAATACGGCCCTGAAAAGGCGACAGACACCATGGCAAAAGAAAAGAAGCAGCCCCGGCCAAAGGCCGAGACGCCCAAGGGGTTCCGGGACTATTTCGGCGCGGACGTGACCGAGCGCAAGGCAATGCTGGACCGGATCGCCGCGATCTATCACCGCCATGGCTTCGATCCGCTGGAGACCAGCGCGGTCGAGACGGTCGAGGCCCTGGGCAAGTTCCTGCCGGACGTGGACCGCCCCAATGCCGGCGTTTTTGCTTGGCAGGAAGAGGCCGTACCGGGCGGCGGATCGGGCGACTGGCTGGCACTGCGCTATGACCTGACGGCGCCCCTGGCGCGGGTGGCGGCGCAGTTCAGGAACGATCTGCCGACGCCCTACCGCCGCTATGCCATGGGACCTGTCTGGCGCAACGAGAAGCCGGGTCCGGGTCGTTTCCGGCAATTCTATCAGTGCGACGCGGACACGGTCGGGGCGGCTACGGTCGCGGCGGATGCCGAGATCTGCGGGATGCTGGCGGACGCGCTGGAGGCCGTGGGCATCGCGCGCGGCGACTATCTGGTGCGGATCAATAACCGCAAGGTGCTGAATGGCGTTCTGGAGGCCGCGGAAGTTGGCGCCGATCAGGCCGAAGACGTGCTGCGCCAGATCGACAAGTTCGACAAGGTCGGCCGCGATGGCGTTCTGGCCCTGCTGACGACGGGGCGCATCGACGACAGCGGCGCACAAATCGACGGCGTCGGGCTGTCAGAGCCGCAGGTCGCGCCGGTCCTGGCCTTCCTGACCTCGAAGGGCGCTGACAACGCGGCGACGCTGGACAACTTGGCCGCCGCCGTCGGCGGATCGGCCGTCGGCGCCGAGGGCGTGGAGGAGCTGCGCCAGATCGCCGGCATGCTGGCCGCTATGGGCGTGGCCGAGGATCGGGCCGTGATCGATCCATCGGTTGTCAGGGGCCTTGGCTATTATACCGGACCGGTCTTCGAAGCCGAGCTGACCTTCGAGATCCTGGACGAGAAGGGCCGCAAGCGCCAGTTCGGGTCGGTCGCTGGCGGCGGGCGCTATGACGGGCTGGTGGAACGCTTCACCGGCCAGAAGGTGCCCGCGACCGGCGTCAGCATCGGCGTGGACCGCCTGCTGGCTGCGCTGCGGGCCAAGGGACTGGCGGGGGCCGAGGGTCGGGGGCCGGTCGTCGTGACCGTCATGGACCGCGACCGGATGGCGGATTACCAGGCGATGGCGGCCGAGCTGCGCGCGGCGGATATCCGGGCCGAGGTCTATCTGGGCAACCCCAAGAACTTTGGCAACCAGTTGAAATACGCCGACAAGCGCGGCGCATCGGTGGCCATCATCCAAGGCGGGGACGAGGCCGAACGCGGCGTCGTGCAGGTCAAGGACCTGGTCCTGGGCGCGAGGATCGCTGCCGACGCTTCGGTCGAGGAATGGAAGTCTCAGCCCGCGCAGACCGAGGTGGCGCGTGCAGATCTGGTCGCGGAAGTGCGGCGGATTCTCGGATGATCCCCAAGCGCGACAAGGAGGCCGTTGGCCAGCGGCTGCTGGCGCGGTTCCGGCAGGCCGGGGCCGAGGAGATCGCGCCCGACATCCTGCTGCCCGCCGAAAGCCTGCTGGACCTTTACGGAGAGGACATCCGCGCCCGCGCCTATGTCACTCAGGACCCGATCCGGGGCGAGATGATGCTGCGCCCGGACTTCACCGTGCCGGTCGTGCAGGCGCACATGGCGTCGGGGGCCGAGCCCGCGCGCTATTGCTATCTGGGCGAGGTGTTCCGCACGCAGGACAGCGGCGACATCCGGCCCCGCAACCCGCGCGATCGTGAGTACCTGCAGTGCGGGTTCGAGCTGTTCAGCCGCGATCCCGCCGCCGATGCCGAGGTCTTCGGCCTGTTCCACGACGCACTGCAGCCCCTGGGTTTGCGGGCCGAGATGGGCGACATGTCTCTACTGCTGGACGCCGTCTCGGGCCTGCCGCTGACCCGCGCGCGGGCCGAGGCGCTGATGCACCACATCTGGCGTCCGGGCCGGTTCAGACGGCTGCTCGACCGCTTCTCGAAGCCGGGCGTGACGCGGTGCTTCCCGCAGGCGGGCCAGGCTTGGGCCGGGCTGCGCACCGAAGACGAGATGATCCGCCGCATGGCGCGGCTGCAGGGCGATGCCGCCGTGGCGCCACTGGCGGCGGTGTGGACGGAACGGCTGGATAGGCTGTTCGCCTTGCGGGCACCGGCACCGCAGGCGCTGCCGGAACTTGCCGAACTGGCCCGCGACATGCCAGCCATCGCCCCGGCCGTCGCCCGGATCGAGGCCAGGATGGCGGCCATCGCGGAACGCGGGATCGACCTTGACGGGGTGATCTTTGACGCCAGCCACGGCCGGACCACGATGGAATATTACGACGGCTTTACCTTCACCTTCCAGGCCGACCGCGACGGCTGGCCGCCCGTCGCATCGGGCGGTCGTTACGACGCGCTGACCCGCGTGCTGGGAAAGGGCCGGGAAATCCCTGCCGTGGGCGGCATCATCCGTCCGGGCCTGGTGGCCGAACTGGAGGGGTCCGCATGATCCGCCTGGGGGTGCCGTCAAAGGGGCGGCTGATGGAACAGACCTTCGACTGGTTCGCCGAACGCGGCGTCCGGCTGTCGCGCAGTGGGTCCGACCGCGAATACGCCGGCCGGGTCGAGGGCGCGCAGGGTGTGGCGCTGGTCCTGCTGTCTGCCGGTGAGATCCCTCGCGAGCTGGCCGCCGGTCGCATCGAGTTGGGCGTGACCGGGACCGATCTTGTGCGGGAAAAGCTGGCCGGGTGGTCGTCGGACCTGATCGAACTGGCGCCCATGGGCTTTGGTCATGCCGACCTGATCCTGGCCGTGCCCGACTGCTGGCGCGACTGCCTCGACCTGGACGACTTCGCCGCAATCACCCGCGACTTCCGGTCCGAACACGGATTCCGCCTGCGGATCGCCACCAAGTATCACCGCCTTGTGCGGGCCTGGCTGTCGGCGCAAGAGGTCGCGGATTACCAACTGGTCGACAGCCAGGGCGCAACCGAGGGCACCGTCGCGAACCAGACCGCCGAGGCCATTGCCGACATCACCTCTTCGGGCGAGACGCTGCGGGCCAACAACCTGCGCATTCTGGAGGAGCCGCCGATCCTGCGATCCCAGGCGACGCTGTTCGCCAATCGCGGCGCGGTAGGCCCTACCCTGGAGCGGTTCGCCGCCCAGCTTGGGCTGGAGATCCCCGACACCCCTGAACCGCAGGAAGCCGCGCAAGGCTGACTGCGACCCAGAGGAACGGCCGCGCCCGACTGCCATCGCAGTCGTCGGCGCAGGGTCAGTCCTTGGGGCGGGGCTTGTCGTCCCACTGCTCGGACAGGATGCGCTCGCCGTCGCCCTTGGGGTCCTCGAACTGGCGGTTCCGAAGCGCCCAGAGGAAGGCCGCCAGACCGGCCCCGCCAAGCCCGAGAGAAACGGGGATGAGGATCGCCAGGATCTCCATCAGCGGGCCCTTCCGCCAAGGCGCAGCGCGTTCAGGGTCACCGTGATCGAGCTGATCGACATGGCCAGCGCGGCGATCAGCGGGGTCGCCAGGCCCAGAAGTGCGATGGGCACCGCCACCACGTTGTAGCCAATCGAGATCGCGAAGTTCTGGCGGATGCGCCGGGTCGCCTGCCGGGCGATGACCAGTGCCTCGGCCACCGGCGTCAGGTCCTGTCCGGTCAGCACCATGTCGCTTGCCACCCGCGCCGCATCCAGCGCACTTGCCGGCGAAATCGACGCATGCGCCCGCGCCAATGCGGCCGTGTCGTTCAGCCCGTCGCCGACCATCAGCACCTTATGGCCTGCATCGGAAAGGGCGGCCACGGCATCGGCCTTTTCGACGGGGCTCACGCCCGACCGCCATTCCTGCACCCCCAATTGCCGCGCCAGCGCCGCGACGGGCGCGGCCCGGTCGCCCGACAGCAGGATCACCCGACGGTCATCGGCGATAAGCCGCGCCACGCAATCCTCGGCCCCGGGCCGCAGCCGATCGGCAAAATCCAGGCGCAGTGGCGGGCGCCCCTCGATCGCCAGCCAGCTGGAGAGCGTCGGTGCGTCGTCGCGAGGAACCTCCAGCCAATCGGCGCGGCCGAGGCTAACGCGCAGCCCCAGCCAACGGGCTGTCACCCCCTGCCCCGGCTGTTCGCGCAGTTCCATCAGCGTGGCAGGATCGGTGTCGGCCAGTCCCTCGGCAAGGGCGCGCGACAGCGGGTGGGACGACCCCTCCGCCAGCGCACGCGCCACGCCGCGCAGGTCGGCGGGGATGGCCGTCGGGTCCAGCAGACGCGGCTGGCCCAAGGTCAGGGTGCCGGTCTTGTCGAAGACGACGGTGTCGACCTCGGCCAGACGCTCGAGCGCGGTGCCGTCCTTGATCAGCAGTCCGCGCCGGAACAGCCGGCCCGATGCCGAGGTGGCCACCGCCGGGACCGCCAGGCCCAAGGCACAAGGGCAGGTGATGATCAGAACGGCCGCCGCGATGTTCAGCGCCAGCCGCAGGTCGCCCGAGGCCCAGAGCCAGCCCGCGAAGCTGCTCAGCGCCAGCAGGTGGACCACGGGCGAGTAAGCGCGCGCCGCACGATCGGCCAGTGAGGTATATCGGCCGCGGGCGTTCTCTGCCGCCTCGACCAAGGCGGTCAGGCGCGAGAGCGAGCTGTCGCGCCCGGCGGCGGTCACGCGCAGGATAAGCGGGCCGGTCAGGTTCACCTCTCCGGCCGAAAGCGCCAGTCCTGGCGCGGCGGCGACGGGCAGCGTCTCTCCGGTCAGAAGGGCGCGGTCGATCTCGCTCGTGCCGTCGACGATGATACCATCGGCAGGGATGCGGCCGCCGGGCCGCACGCGGACGACGTCGCCGGGGCGCAGATCGGCCACCGGTACCGTCCTTTCCACAACGCCCGATACCAGCGTCGCGCGCGGCACCTCGAGCGCGGTCAGCTCGGCGGCGGCGGACCTGGCGATGGCGCGGGTGCGGTGGTCCAGATAGCGTCCGACCAGCAGGAAGAAGCACAGCATCACCGCCGCATCGAAATAGGCGTGATGCCCCGACTGTGCGGTCTCGAAGACGCTGATCGCGCTGGCCAGGATCAGCGCCAGCGAAATCGGCACGTCCATCCCCAGCCGCCGCGCCTTCAACGACCGCCAGGCGCTGGCGAAGAAGGGCCGTCCGGCGAAGGCCACCGTCGGCAGGGCGATGGCGCCGCTGATCCAGTGGAACAGGTCGCGCGTGGCAGCTTCTGCCCCCGACCAGACTGCGACCGAGAGGATCATGACGTTCATCATCGCAAAGCCCGCGACGCCGATCCGCATCAAGAGGTCGCGCCCAGCGCGGTCGGCGGCGGTCGATGACAGCGCGTCCGGGTCCAGTTCGTGCGCGACATGGCCCGCGCGGGCCAGCACCGGGATCAGGTCGGACGCCTGCAGCCCCGGCGCATCGATGGTGGCGCGGCGCAGCGTCAGATTGACGCGCGCCGAACGCACGCCCGGATGAGCCAACAGCGCCGTCTCGACCTGAGAGATGCAGAGCGCGCAATGCGCGTCGGGCAGCGACAGGATCAGGTTCTGCGGCAGCGCAGCCTCGGCCCGTTCGGCCAAGCGCTGCGCCAGGGGCGCGGCGTCGCATGCGGGACACGCGCCAAGCCGCGGCTGGAAACCCGTCGCGGCGGTCAGATCAGCCATGGCCTATTTCTCCACGTTCAGCGGGATGCGCAGACGGAAGGCGGTCCCGTCGCGGCTTTCGGCAAAGAGGTCGGCGTTCCAGTTGCCCGGTCCAAGATCGACCTGCGACACCCAGATGCCGTCACCCTCGGGCCGGAGGCGCGGGTGCTGGTCGGACAGCTGGTGCGTCGGGCGGCGCAGCATCAGGTCCAGCAGCCGCGGCTGGACCCCCTGCCCCAGCCGGTCGCTCATCCGCAGCGTCAGCTGTCCGTCGGACAGCTCGACCTCGGCCCTCCACCCCAGGGCCTGCTGGGCCGCCCTGTCGGCCTGGAAGTGCTGCGAGGCGACATAGGAACTGCGCACCTCGATCCCCGGAAAGCTGCCGATGGCGCTGACGGCCATCACGATGTTCACGGCGATGATCGTGCCGAAGGCGGCGAGCGTGATCAGCAGGACGTGAAATCCCTTCAGTTCGCGGCTCATTGGGCATCCTTTCCATGGAAGACCGTTTCAACATCGGCGGCGGCGCCTGCCGGATCGCGGGCGGTCAGCCGGATGGGCGTCGTTTCGGACATCGCCAGGGGGCTCTGCGGTGGAGCGGATAGATAGACGCGGCGGGTCATCGTCTGGTCGGCGGGCACGGTCAGGCGCCGCCCCTCCTCGCCCTCGACCGTCAGGGCCAGCGGTCCGGCGGCGTCGACGCCCAGTTCATAGGTGACATCGTCATGCTGCTTGTTGCGCAGCCGCAGCTCATAGGCGTTGCGGATGGTGCCGTCGGACAGGGTCACGAACAGCGGGTTCCGCACCGGCGTGACGTTCATGTCGACTTGGGACCGCATCAGCAGCGCCAGCACTATCAGCACGCCGATCCCGGACCACATGACTGTGTAGAGGATCGTGCGCGGCCGCAGCACGTGGCGCCAGACGGGGCGCGGCGCGGCCCCCGCCCGTTCCGCCGTTTCGTCCGACAGGGCCAGATAGCCGATCAGGCCCTTTGGGCGGCCAGTTCGCTCCATCATCTGGTCGCAGGCGTCGATGCACAGTGCGCAGGTGATGCATTCCAGCTGCTGTCCATCGCGGATGTCGATCCCCATCGGGCAGACGTTCACGCAGGCCAGGCAGTCGATGCAGTCGCCCGCGCCCGTCCCCTTGCCGCGCGGCTCACCCCGCCAGTCGCGATAGGCGACGGTCAGTGTGTCCTCGTCCATCATGGCAGCCTGGATGCGCGGCCAGGGACAGGCATAGACGCAGATCTGCTCGCGCGCGAAGCCGCCGAAAAAGAAGGTGGTGGCGGTCAGGGTCGCGATGGTCAGCCAAGCGACCGGATGCGCATCCAGCGTCAGCAGGTTCCGCGCCAGCGTCGGCGCGTCGGTGAAATAGAACACCCAGGCACCGCCGGTCATCAGCGCGATCAGCAGCCAGACCGTCCATTTCGTCACCCGCAACCGAGCCTTCTGCAGCGACCAGGGTGCGCGGTGCAGGCGGATGCGGTTGTTGCGGTCGCCCTCGATCCAGCGCTCGACCAGGATGAACAGGTCCGTCCAGACGGTCTGAGGGCAAGCATAGCCACACCAGACCCGCCCCAGTGCCGAGGTGAACAGGAACAGCCCAAGCCCCGCCATGACCAAAAGCCCCGCCACGATATAGAATTCGTGCGGCCAGATCTCGATCCCGAAAAAGAAAAAGCGCCGGTTGGCCAGATCGACCAGAACCGCCTGGTCGGGCATCGACGGCCCGCGGTCCCACCTGAACCACGGCGTGACGTAGTAGACCGCCAGCGCCAGCGTCATGACGATCCACTTGAGATTGCGGAAGCGGCCGCTGATCCGCTTGGGGAAGATCGGCTCTCGGGCGGCATAGAGGCTGGGCGTGTCCAGCGGCGGGGTCGGCATGGCAGGCTCCTGTGGCGCCTCGCCGGTCTAGGACCGCGGCCCCCGCCCGTCCTTGACCTGAGTCAAACCGCCGTCAGACCAGCACCATCAACGAGACGATGGCAATGAGCGCCCCTGTCGCCAGTTGCATCACCCCGGGCAGCCAGCGCGCCGTCGACCCCAAAGGCCCGTCCGGCGGCAGCAGCGCAAGGCTGCCGCGCCGCGCCCAGACCGCCAGCCCGGCCACCGCCACCGTCACGAAAGCGGTGCCAAGACCCATGGCGAAGGCACCCAGGATGCCCATCCCAAAGATCTCCATCCGCCAGGTCAGGATCAGCAGGAACAGCGCCCCCGTGCAGGGCCGCGCCGCAATCCCGGCCACGACCAACAACCCGTCGCGCAGCGATCCCGACTGCGCCACCTGCGCAGGCGTCGGTCCATGCGCATGGCCGCAGCCGCAGGTGTCGTGGTGCGTCTGCGCTCTCAGCATCCGCAATCCGCGCAGGACCAGCCATAGGCCGACGCCCGCGACCAGCAGCGTACTCAGCTGCAGCATCGCACGCTCACCCAGGTCGGTCAGTGTTTCTCGGCCCAGGTTCAGCGCGGCAATGCCGGTCCAGACCAGCGCGACGGCAGTGGCCGCCTGCGCCAGGGACGCCGCGACAGACAGTGCGGCCAGCCGCAGCACCGGCACGCGCGATCCGAACCCAGAGCTGCCGATGACTAGTTTGCCATGGCCCGGTCCGACCGCGTGGAAGACGCCATAGCCGAAACACAGCCACAGAAGCGACGCCACCGCGCCAGGCTGCCCGGCCCGCATTGCGCGCAGCGCGCCGGCCATCAGGTTCTGCGCAGCGCGCTGCTGGACGGCGGCCCACCGCTCGACCCCTGAGAGGCCGCCCGACAGCCACAGTGCAACGATCAGCAGCACCACGGTCAGGCCGGTCAGCGCCAGGACGCGCTGAAGGCGTCCCGTCATGACGCCCCGCCGCAGGCGATGCGGACCTCATCGGCACCGACTGCGCCGATGTCGATCTCCAGCATCTCGGCGGCCGAGGCGTCCTCGCCCGCGGCAAGAGAATCGGCAACCGCGCGTGAATAGGCTTCGGCGGCGGCAACCGGGTCGCCCAAGCGCGCCTTCATGTCGCAGCCGTTCATGCCCCGGATCTGTGGCAGATGCGGCAGGCTGAATTGGACGTAGTATTCGGGGTCATAGACCTGAATCAGCAGTGGCTGCGTCGCCGACAGCGGATGGACCAGCGGTCGGACGTGGCGCGACACCAGCCTCCCGTTGCGGTATTCGGCACTGAAATTGCGCGGTGGCCCCAGTGCGACAGGGGCGCTGCCCGCCAGCAGATACAGGCTGCCGTCGAAACCGGGTTCCCAGTCAGCATCGAAGCCCTGCAGGCGGGCCTCTTCCTCGGGGGTCAGGACGCCATCGCCGTCAGGGTCGAGGGCCAAGTCCTCGATGATCAACAGCGAGTAGAAGTCATCGTACTGCCACTCGACCGTCACCTGCGACAAGGCAGCACCATCATAGTCCAAGCCCAGTCTGGCATCGATGAAGACATGCGGATGGGCGCCCGCCGACATCGGCAACAGCGACAGCAGAAGGCTTGGGGCCAGTCGACGCAGGGGCATGAGCAGGTTCCGTGACGGTGCGGCTTGACGGCGGATCGGGCTGCGGACAGTTAGTCCCATTCGGCCCGGCTTGCAATCGCAGGGCCGCGACCGGATGCGGCGTTGGGGGGAAGGACGATGGGAATGGGCAAGCCGACACGGGCGATGCTGGGGCTGGCGCTGGTCGCGGCGCTGGCGGGGTGCGCCGTCATCGACGCCCGTGCCACGGCACGAGAGGCCGCGTTCGAGGCACAGTTCCCGCCCACCGGCCAACTGCTGGAGGTGAACGGCACCACCGTCCATGCCCATGTCGAGGGCAGCGGCCCCGACCTGATCCTGCTGCACGGGGCCAGCGGCAATACGCGCGACTTCACCTTCGACCTCGTCGACCGGCTGAAGGACGGCTATCGCGTCATCGCTTTCGACCGCCCGGGCCTTGGCTGGACGGACCCCATCGCGGACAACGACAACCCCATCGCCCAAGCCGAACTGCTGCGCGCCGCCGCGCGGCAACTGGACGTCAACAATCCCATCGTCCTGGGCCACAGCTATGGCGGGGCGGTGGCGCTGGCCTGGGCGCTGCGGGCGCCCTCGGACACCGCTGCGCTGATCGTCGTCTCGGGGGCGACCGAACCATGGCCGGGCGAGTTGACCGGCTGGTACGCCTTCGTCGGCAGTCCTGTCGGCAACCGCGTGGCGCCGCCCCTGTTGACCGCGCTGACACCGGTCGCGGTGGGCGAACGGATCATGGCGGGTATCTTCGCCCCGCAGCCGGTGCCGCCGGGCTATGCCGACCATATCGGCGTGGGGTTGGCCGCACGCCGCCAGACATATCGCGCCAATGCCCGCCAGATCACGCAACTGCGCCCCTATCTGCAGGCAATGGCGGCCGGATACCCGCGCCTGACCCTGCCAATCGAGATCCTGCACGGCTCCGAAGACCGGATCGTGCCCGCCGACATCCACGCCCGACCCCTGGCCCGCGACCTGCCGAACGCGCGGCTGACCATCCTGCCCGGCGTCGGCCACATGGCCCACCACGCCGATCCTCAGGCTGTCGTTGCGGCTGTCGACCGGGCGGCGGCGCGGGCGGGCCTGCGCTGACGGGGTTATGCTGACGGGGGGTTGCGGCGGCACCTCGACCGTCCCAATCTGGCCGAACCGCAAACAGGGGCCCTCTCATGCTGACCATCCACGGCGTCACCCGTTCCCGCGCCTCGCGCGTCATCTGGCTCTGCCACGAGCTTGACCTGCCGTTCCGGCAGGAGCCTGTCATCCAGGCCTATCGCATCGCCGATGCCGATGCGCCCGATGCGCGCCCGAATACCCGCAGCCCCGGCTTTCTGGCCTTGTCGCCGGCAGGCGCCATTCCGGTGATCGAGGACGACGGTCTTGTCCTGTCCGAGTCGCTGGCAATCACGCTGCACCTGGCGCGCAAGCACGGCACCGACATTGGCCCGCAGGACTATGCCGAGGATGCGCTGATGGGCCAGTGGTCCTTCTATGCCGCCACCGCCATCGAGCCTGACGCGCTGACCATCCTGATGCTGCACAATCGCAGCACCTTGCAGGAGGCCGACGATGCGGGCCTCGTGGCCGACGCCGCCGAGCGTCTGGTCCGCCCGCTGAAGGTCGTGGACGACCACCTCGCCCGACATGGTCACCTTGTCGGCGGGCGCTTCACCGTGGCTGACCTGAACATGGCCGAGGTCATCCGCTATGCCCAGGGCCATGGTGCGCTGCTGGAACCGTTCGTGGCGCTGCGAAACTGGCTGAAGGCCTGCCAGGACCGCCCGGCGTTCCACAAGATGTGGCAGGCCCGCCTGTCCGAGCCTGAGTGAGACGCAATCGGTGGGGGCCGTGCGGCGTGGGGCCACAACCCCTTGCCGCCCGCCCCCCGGCCATGAGATAACCGCCCGAACCACGACAGACAGAGCAAACCCCATGGCCGACGACCTCCTCTCCGGCGACATGCAAGCCGACGCCTATTCCGCATCCTCGATCGAGGTGCTGGAAGGGCTGGAACCGGTACGCAAGCGCCCCGGCATGTATATCGGCGGCACGGACGAACGGGCGCTGCATCACCTGGTGGCGGAAATCCTCGACAACTCGATGGACGAGGCGGTGGCGGGACATGCCAGCCGCATCGAGGTCGAGCTGCAGGCCGACTACAGCGTCGTCGTCCGCGACAACGGGCGCGGCATCCCCATCGACCCCCATCCCAAGTTCCCCGGCAAGTCCGCGCTGGAGGTGATCCTCTGCACGCTGCACGCGGGGGGCAAGTTCTCGGGCGATGCCTACCAGACATCGGGTGGTCTGCACGGCGTGGGTGCGTCTGTCGTGAACGCACTGTCCGACAGCATGGTCGTCCAGGTGGCCCGCAACCGAGAGCTGTTCGAGCAGCGTTTTTCGCGCGGCATCCCGCAGGGACCGGTGGCCAAGATCGGCGCCGCCCCCAACCGCCGCGGCACCACCGTGACCTTCCATGCCGACGAGGAGATCTTCGGCCATCACCGCTTCAAGCCCGCGCGGCTGATCAAGATGGTGAAGTCCAAGGCCTATCTGTTCTCGGGCGTCGAGATCCGCTGGAAGACCGAGATCGACGACGGAGAGACCCCGCGCGAGGCCGTTTTCCATTTCCCCGGCGGTCTGGCCGACTATCTGGCAGAAACCCTGTCCGGTGCCACGACCTATTCCGAGCGCCCGTTCGCTGGCAACGTGGATTTCCAGGCCAAGTTCGGCGTGCCGGGTAAGGTCGATTGGGCGATCAACTGGACGCCCGTCCGCGACGGCTTCATCCAGTCCTATTGCAACACCGTCCCCACCCCCGAGGGCGGTACGCACGAACTGGGCTTCTGGACCGCGATCCTGAAGGGGGTGCGCGCTTATGGCGAACGGGTCTCGAACAAGAAGGCCGCGCAGATCACGCGCGAGGACCTGACCGCCGGCGGCTGCGCACTGGTCAGCTGCTTCATCCGCGAGCCCGAGTTCGTCGGCCAGACCAAGGACCGCCTGGCCACGACCGAGGCCGCGCGCCTGGTCGAAAACGCGGTTCGCGACCATTTCGACAACTGGTTGGCCGCCGACACGAAATCGGCGGGCGCGATCCTGGACTTCCTGGTTCTGCGGGCGGAGGAACGCCTGCGCCGCAAGCAGGAGAAGGAAACCGCGCGCAAAACCGCGACCAAGAAGCTGCGCCTACCGGGCAAGCTGGTCGATTGCAGCGCCACCAACCGCGAAGGAACCGAGCTGTTCATCGTCGAGGGCGACAGCGCCGGCGGCAGCGCCAAGATGGCGCGCGACCGCACCAACCAGGCGCTGCTGCCCCTGCGCGGCAAGATCCTGAACGTTCTGGGCGCGGCCTCCTCGAAGATGGGCGCCAACCAGGAGATCAACGATCTCTGCCAGGCACTCGGCGTTGGCATGGGGTCCAAGTTCAACGTCGAC
>JAYZBS010000163.1:0-8426 GCA_036338635.1 Pseudomonadota bacterium
CATTCAGTGTGGTGCCGCGGAGAAACGCACGTGGTGCCGCAGGGCTCAGTTGTCACGATGCGGCCCGGTGACATCCATCATGGCGGCACAGGAAGCGAGGCGGGCTGGCGGCAGAGAATGATCTACATCCCCGAGGCGGGCGTGCGGGAGTTGCTCGAGGACGTGACCGGGCGCACCCCTGATGGAACGCTGGATTTTGGCGCGGCCTTTCATGCCCGGCCAAGGCTGGCAGGCAAATTCGCCGCCCTGCATGAGGTCCTTCATAAATCCGAGCAGCGATTGGCACAGGACGTGGCCTTGGACGCGCTTTTCGGCGCAATGTTTGATGAACTGTCGCCGCATCACTCGGCGCCCGAACGGCAAATAAGTGGTCGGATCAAGGATGCCATCGAATATCTGGACAGCGTTGTGGAACATGACGTGTCGCTTGATGATCTATGCCGGATCACTGGTCTGGGACGCAGGCAGACGATCACGGCATTTCGACGCGTCACCGGCCTGCCGCCGCATGCGTGGCACTTGCAGAAGAAGGTTCTGCTGGTGAAGCGCCTGCTTCGCGCAGGCCTGTCCCCGGCAGATGCGGCGGCGCAAGCGGGCTTTTCGGACCAAAGCCATATGGGACGCCACTTCAAGGCCATCGTGGGCATCACGCCCGCCGCCTTCGCCAGAGGCTGACACCGCGTTTTCGTTCTATATCATTCAATGCCCCTCGGCCTATCTCGGCCTTGAATTTGCTCAAGGTGAAGGGGGCCAAGGTGGCGGTATCGGATCATTTTTTAGCAAGCCGCACGTTGCTTCGGGCCGATCTGGCGGTGATCGGCGTCGCGTTGGTATGGGGAGCAAGCTACCCTGTTGCAAAGGGCGCGCTGGCCTATATGCCGGTGTTTCTGCTCATCTTCTATCGCTTCACGTTGACCGCCTTGATGATGACTGCAGTGGCCTGGCGCGATCTGCGCATGTCCTCTCGGCGCGACCTGTCGGCCGGCGTTCTGCTGGGGGCCATCCTCTGCGCCATCTTCCTGGCCGAGACGTGGGGTGTCTCGATGACCACGGCGACAAACACCGCGCTCATCATCTCGCTCTGCACGATCTTCACGCCTTTTCTTGAATTCGGCCTCCGCCGCAGGCTGCCGCCTTTGGGGGTTCAGGGCGGTGCTCTCATGGCGATACTCGGCGTGATGGTGCTTTCGGGTGGCGTGAGCGCTTTCAGTCTGGGCGACCTCCTGGTCCTCTGCGCGGCCGGTCTGCGGGCGGTGATGGTCGTTTCCACCAAGAGGCTGATGGAGGGTAGCCGGCTCTCCTCTGCCGCGCTGACTGCGGTGCAGGCGGCGACGGTGGCGGGGCTGACCATGGCACTCATTCTGAGCCGATCCGGGCTGTCCGGTCTTTGGGTGGAGGCGGGGCTTGTCGCCTGGAGTTCAGTCGCCTTCCTGTCGCTCTTCTGCACCATCGGGGCGTTCTATGTGCAGAATGCTGCCGTTCGGCGCACCAGCCCGACGCGCGTCGGCCTTCTCATGGGAACCGAACCCCTGTTCGGCTTCGCGCTGGCATGGGCGGTTCTTTCTGAGCCCGCTACTCCGGCGGCGCTTCTGGGGGCGGGACTGATCGTGCTTGGCACCTTTTTCGGCCTCCGGGCCGAGATCCCGCGATAATCCAAGGTAGCAGCTTGGGGTCTTGCGCCTGCTTCGCAGAACACGCAGGTGGCCAAACTCGCGTTCCGGGATCGTCCCCACAGCAGTTCGGCAGGAGAACGCCTTGATGCGCTCGGCGCAAGAGGCGCCTTGTACGGCGCGTACTGGGAATCGTTTCGCGGCGTCAAGTCCTTGGTCTTCGAATGCAAGGTCTGTTCGTCGATCACCGACGGGTTCAAACTTCTGTCGAGGCACCGCCCGAGCGGATCATTCAGCCACGCCACCGGCGGGCCCCAAGGCATACCTCTGGCGGCTCTTGCGGGCATTGCTCCAACGAAAGGGTGGTCCTTCCTAGGGGGATGGCTTTCGAGCCATTCGGAGGATGCCGGAATGGCCCGGAAGATGCATATGCCGGAGGAAATCGTCGCCAAGCTCCAGCAAGTTGACGTACTGGTGTCGCAAGGCTGGTCGGTATCCGAAGCCGTGCCGTCCCTTGGCGTGATGCAGCCCGGTTCTGATGCAAGAGGTGGTGATGGCCGGGTGTTCGGCCACGGCATCTGGTGGATTGGGGTTGGGATAAGTCCGTTCGGCCAGGATATCCATTTTGCAGATACGTTCGCAGGGTGGGGGCCATGCCTTGCAATCGGTCCAAGACGTAGCTGGCCCAAGTCTTGGGTCGATGCGGGATTGCAGGCTGCCATGACGTCCCGAACGCGCTAGGGGGTTCATCAGTCTGTCGCAACAGATACGTCTGACCACCCCATGCACCGTCACTTCCTGATTGCTGACAAAGTTTCGTCGCGAGATAGAAATTTATTGACGTGTCGTCACCGTGTCGGCAAGCTGTCTACATGGAATGAACAGAATGTCGGGGAGGGCAGGCTGGATCACAGCCGCTTCGCTCTCACCCGCACCAACGGGAGAACGAAATGATCAAGACATTCACGAGAAAGCTGGGTCTCGCTGTCGTTGCGGGCCTGATGATGACCGGAGCTGCGGCTGCCCAGGACGGACAGGGCTATTGGCAGCAGGTGCAGAGTGCCGGCAAGCTGCGCTGTGGCGCGGCAGTCGCCCCGCCTTATGTCATGCGCGATCCCGCAACGGGCGAATATTCCGGCTTCTTCGCGGATCTCTGCCGTGAATTCGCCGAGACCCTGGAGGTCGAAGCGGAATTCGTCGACACGACGTGGGACAATATCGTGGCTGGCCTGCAGGCCGGGCGGTGGGACATGTCGCTTGCCCTGAACCGCACGCCCGTGCGCGCAATGGCCGTGCAGTTCTCGATCCCGGCGATGGAGTACCAGATCTCGCTGGTCTACAACAAAGAGAACCCCAAGGTTCCCGCCAATCCGGCTTCGGTCGAGGATGTGGACGTGGAGGGTGTCACGCTGGCGGTGATGTCGGGCACGGCGCAGGACAAGGCTATCTCGGCCGCTGTGCAGAACGCGACCATTCTCCGTCTGCCGACCGCAGACGAAACTCGCCTCGCGCTGCAGTCCCGGCGAGCCGATGTCATTGTGGACGCGTCAGACACCAACCTGCTGTTCACTCAGGCCAACCCGGATTGGACGGCGACGCTGAATCCAGAGCCCGCATTGGCAAAGCAGGGCGTGGCCTTCGGTCTGCCTCTCAGCCTGCGCGCATCGGATGTCGCAGTGGTGGACATCTTCCTGGAAGAACGGGTCGCCACCGGAGCTGTCGACGCCCTCATTGCGAAGGCCGCAGACGAGGTTCTGGCCGCGTCCGGACAGTAAGCCTGCACTCAGCCGGGTTGCCCTTGGCGGCAACCCGTTCCCGCGATTGCAACGGAGGTGAAGGATGACTTCGTCTGCGAACGGCGCCCCCTTGGTCGAAATCAAGGATCTTCACAAGGGTTACGGGCCGCATATTCAGGTTCTGAAGGGCTTGGACATCCAGATGATGCCTGGTGACCGCGTGGTCGTGATCGGCCCCTCTGGTGGTGGCAAGTCGACCCTGCTGCGCGTGGTCATGGGCCTCGAACAGATCCAGGGCGGCGAGGTTCGGTTCGACGGCAAGCCCTATATCCGGGCCAACGGCAATAAAACCATCATCGACAACGATGTGCGAAAGCAGATCGGCATGGTGTTTCAGCACTATACCCTGTTCCCGCACCTGTCGATCATGGAGAACCTGATCCTCGCGCCGCGCAAGGTGAATGGCGAATCCCGCGCGTCGGCCCGCGACCGAGGTCAGAAGATCCTGGAGCGTTTCGGCCTGGGCGACAAGGCCAATGCCTATCCCAGCCAGCTGTCGGGCGGGCAGAAGCAGCGGGTGGCCATCGCCCGCGCGCTGATGCTCGACCCCAAGCTGATGCTCTTTGACGAGGTGACGTCGGCTCTGGACCCCGAACTGGTCGCCGAAGTCGAGCAGGTGATCCTGAATCTGGCCAAGCAGGGCATGCCCATGATGATGGTGACCCATGACATGTGGTTTGCCCGGAACGTCGCAAGCCGCGTCATCTTCTGCGCGGGCGGCGTGGTCGTCGAGGATGGCCCGCCCGAGCAGGTTCTGGGCGACCCGCAGGAAGAGCGGACCCGCGAGTTCATCAACCGCGTCTTCCATATCAGGGCGTGAGAGCGATGGAGTATCAACTCGACATCGGGGCCGTCACCCGCAACATGGGGCAGTTGCTGGACGGGTTGTGGATCACGCTGCAGCTGACGCTGGCGGCAAACGCCATCGGAATCGTTGCGGGCTTTGGCCTGGCGCTTCTGACGACAGCCCGCCTCGCGATCCTGCGATGGCCGTCGATGCTGTTCGTAGAGTTCTTTCGCTGCACCCCCGCCATCGTGCAGATCGTCTGGTTCTTCTACTGCGTCCCGATGATCTTCAACGTGTTCTGGGGCCCGATCTTCATGGGCATCATCGCACTTGGGCTGAATCTGACCGCCTTCAATGCCGAGGCCTATCGCGCGTCCATCCAGGCGGTGCCGCGTGAGCATCTGGATGCCGGCATTGCCCTTGGGCTGTCCCCGGCGCAGCGCGTCCTCAGCATCGTGCTGCCGCAAGCGCTGCGCAATTCGGTGCCGGTCCTTCTGACCAACGGCATCGGCATCTTCCAACAGTCGGCCCTGGTCGCCATCGTCGGGGTCGCCGACCTGATGTACCAAGGCAAGACACTCGCCACGGCCACGTATCGCCCGATCGAGACCTTCACGGTCGTTGCCCTGATCTATCTCGCCATTTCCTATCCGGTCGGCCAGTTTGTGAACTGGCTGGAGCGCCGGCAAAGCTATAGCTGAGGGGGGCGGACATGGACATGACGCTGGACTTCTCGATCCTCACCCGCTTCGTCGACGCGCTGGCCCTGGGGCTGTGGACAACGATCAGGCTGACGCTTCTGTGCATCGTGCTCGGCACCTGCCTGGGCTTCCTGATCGGCCTTGTGCGCAGCGGCGGCAACGCGGCCGTCCGCGGCGTGCTGGGTCTTTATGTCGAGATCTTCCGCGGCACGCCGGTGCTCATCCAGCTGTTCTGGGTGTTCTTCTGCCTGCCGCTGATCCTCGGGGTGGAATTGTCGAACTTCACCTCGGCCACCATCGCGCTCACGCTCTACATGGGCGCCATCACCTCCGAGACGTTCCGCGCGTCGCTTCGCTCGGTCGGTCGCGAGCAGCTGGATGCCTGTGTCGCGCTTGGTCTGCCGCGTCGGGCGCAGATCGTGAACGTGATCATGCCGCAGGCCGTCCTGCGCGCGGCCCCGACGCTGCTGTCGAACGCCATCTCGCTCTTCAAGGAAAGCGCGCTGGTGTCGGCGGTCGGCATGGCCGACCTGATGTTCATCGGCCAGAACATCTCGAACAACACCGCCCGCCCGATCGAGGTGCTGACCGCCGTTGCTGCCATCTACTTCATCATCGCCTTCCCGCTGACGCGGGTCGTCACCCTCCTCGAGCAAAAACTGCTCAAGAAATTCTCTGCCTAACGGAAGGACTCACATGAAACTCTCTGGTGTCATGCCCGCCCTGGTCACACCTTTCGATGCGGAAGGTAAGATCGACTTCGATGCTTTCGAAACACATCTGACCAACCTGCGCGACGCCGGCGTCACGGGTTGGGTGCCGTGCGGATCGTCCGGCGAATACAACTTCATGTCCGACGAGGAACGCGACCAGGTCCTGAAGTTCGTCAAGGAATTCGCCAAGCCGGGCGAGATCCTGATCGCCGGGACCAATGCGCCCTCGACTGCCGGGGTCATCGCGAACACGCTGCGGGCCAAGGAGATGGGCTATGACGCCGTCCTGCTGGCAACGCCCTTCTACACCAAGCCGACGCAGGCCGAGCTGATCGAGCACTTCAAGACCGTGCTGAAGGCCACCGACATGCCCATCGTCCTTTACAGCTACCCCGACAAGGACGGTGTGGAGCTGGGCTGGGACGTTCTTGACGCTCTGGCGGACGATCCGCGGATCATCGGCATCAAGGAAAGCTCTGGTTCGCTTCAGCGCGCCATCGGCATCGCCACGCGTTACAAAGATCGCATCCAGCTGGTGTCGGGATCGGATGACATCGCGCTCGACTTCATGCTGTGGGGCGCGGAAAGCTGGATCTGCGGGCCGGCGAACTGCATGGCCAAGGCGGTCTGTGATCTCGACCGCACCTTCAAGGCTGGTGACCTGAAGAAGGCCAAGGACCAGATGGCGACGCTCTATACCGCCATGAACATCCTCGAGTCCGGCAAGTTCGTGCAGAAGCTGAAATATGGTTGCGAGATTCAGGGCACGCCGGTCGGCGAATGCCGCGCGCCGCTTGGGCCGCTGACCGATGAGGAAAAGGCCGACTTCCGCAAGGCGATGGAGCCGATCCTCGCCTGGTGACGATTTCCGGCCGGGCGGAAGGTCTGCCCGGCCACACGCGATTGCCCCAAGGAAAGATCAAGCATGACCACCGTGGTTGTCGGCGCAGGCATCATCGGAACCGCCATCGCCTATAATCTGCAAAAGCGGGGAAGGCAGGTGATCCTGCTGGACAAGGGCGATGTCGGGCGTGGTGCGTCCTTCGGCAACATGGCCTCGATCGCGGTGACCGAGTTCATGCCCGCGTCCCGACCGTCCGTCTGGCGTCAGATCCCCGGCTGGATGCTGGATCCCGAAGGGCCAGTGCGGGTCCGCCCGTCCTACATGCCGAAGCTGATCCCGTGGTTCGCGCGCTTTGTAGCCGCCTCAAGGCCCTCCAAGCTGCGCGAACTCGAAGCTCAGGGCGCTGCGCTTTGCCAGCGCGTCTATGACGACCTGCTGCCTCTGCTGCGCGAAACCGGGCTGGAGAGCGAATTGACCGAGGAAGGTTGCCTGTCGCTCTACAGCAACGAGGCCGAGTTCCGCGCCGACCGCGAGCATATCGAGATTCTCGAACGCTTCGACTTTCCCCATCAGCGCCTGACCGGAGCCGAAGCGCGCGAGCTCGAGCCTGAACTTTCGGACAGCATCGGCATGGCCGTGCTCTTTCCGCAAAACCGATCCCTGCGTGACCCGCACCGGCTGGTGACGCGACTTGCCGATGCCTTCCTGGCAGCGGGCGGCCGGACGGAACGTGGCGACGTCGCAGGGTTCGAGCGATCCGACAGGATCACCGCCATCCGCTTGACGGATGGCCGGCGTCTGTCCGCCGATGACGTGGTGCTGTGTGCCGGCGCCTACACGGCTCGCCTGTCGAAGATGCTGGGCGAGCCAATGCCCCTGGAGACCGAGCGCGGTTACCACACCCAGATCATGCGACCGGGCATCTCGGTGCGTCATTCGATCATCTGGCCCGCGCGCGCCTTCATGGTCACGCCCACCGCCGGCGGCATCCGCGTCGGCGGCACGGTGGAGATGGCAGGCCTTGATGCGGCGCCGGACTACCGGCGCGCCAAGATCACGGTCAAGCGCGCATCCGAGGCATTGCCGAACCTCAGATGCGATGACGCGACCGAATGGATGGGCCATCGTCCGGCTTTTCCCGATACCGTGCCGGTCATGTCGGCCTCCGCGAAGGTGCCGGGCGTCTTCTATGCGACGGGACACGGCCATCTGGGCGTGACCTATGCGGCGACAACCGCTCGGCTGATGGGCGATCTGATCACAGGCGCGCCGCCGCCCGTGGACATGGCTCCCTACCGTGTCGACCGTTTCTGAAAAGGAGAATTCCATGACCGACAAGGTTTGTCTGATCGTTGGCGGAGGCCGTGGCATGGGCGCTGCGACCGCGCGCGAAATGCACGAGCGCGGCTATCGCCTGGCGCTCATGTCTCCGTCCGAAAGCTGCGAGGTCCTGGCAGGGGAATTGGGTGGGATCGCCCACCGCGGCAAGGCCGAGAACGGCGAGGACATCAAGGCGGTCTTCGATCTGGCGATGCAGACCTATGGGCGCATCGATGCGGTGCTGATCCATGTCGGGGGGCCGCCCAAGGGCGAGCTGCTGGACATCCCCGACGAGGAATGGGACCGCGCGAATGACATGGTGATAAAGCCGGTGATCCGGATGGCGCGTCTGGTCACCCCGGTCATGGAAAAGCAGGGCGGCGGCTCGATCGTCTGCATCACCACATACTCTGCCTTCGAGCCGAGCCTGATGTTCCCGACCTCCAGCGTCTACCGGGTCGGGGTGTCATCCTTCGCCAAGCTTTATTCGGACCGTTACGGGGCCGCCAATATCCGCATGAACTGCCTGCTGCCGGGCTTTACCGATAGCCTCGATCTGCCGGAAAAATACGGCGAGATGGCAGCCTTGGGCCGACTCGGCCGGGCCGAGGAGCAGGGCAAGGCGGCCGCCTTCCTGCTTTCGGACGACAGCAGC
>JAYZBS010000164.1:0-9272 GCA_036338635.1 Pseudomonadota bacterium
GACGCCATGTTCCGCGAAGGGACGCGTGTCGATGATGCATTCATGCGCCACCCGCCCCCGGTTTCCCATGAAGAGGATCGGATAGGCCCCCGACAGCCGCGCCGCGATATAGTTCGCGTTCAGGATCGCGACGCGGGTGGCCTGCGTCAGCCCCTCTCCGCCCATCATCAGGCAATAGGCCCAGCTGATCAGCAGGATCGAGGCCGACCCGTAGGGTGCCGCCGAGACTGCGCCGTCGCCCGTCTGCGGATCGCCCGGCAGGAAGGGCGCCAGATGCGACTTGACCCCGATCGGACCCATGCCTGGACCGCCGCCGCCATGCGGGATGGCGAAGGTCTTGTGCAGGTTCAGGTGGCTGACGTCGCCGCCGATCTCTCCGGGCTTCACGAGCCCCACCAGCGCGTTCATGTTTGCGCCATCAATATAGACCTGCCCGCCGTGGCGATGCGTGATTTCGCAAACCTGCCGTACCGTGTCCTCGAAGACGCCATGCGTGCTGGGATAGGTGATCATCACCGCCGCAAGCTTCGCCCCGGCCTGTTCCGCCTTGGCGGCAAAATCCTCGACGTCGATGTCGCCGTTCGGGGCGGATTTCACGACCACGACCTTCATGCCGCACATCTGCGCGCTGGCCGGGTTGGTGCCGTGGGCCGAGACCGGGATCAGGCAGATGTCGCGATCATCGCCCCGCGACTTGTGATAGGCCTGGATTGTCAGGAGCCCCGCATATTCCCCCTGCGCGCCGCTGTTCGGCTGCATCGAGAACGCGTCATAGCCGGTGATGCGACACAGCTTCTCGGTCAGGTCGGCGATCGCCTCGTGATAGCCGGCAGCCTGGTCCACGGGTGCGAACGGGTGCAGGGCGCTGAACCCAGGCCAGGTGATCGGCATCATCTCGGCCGCGGCGTTCAGCTTCATAGTGCAGGACCCCAGCGGGATCATCGCCCGGTCCAGCGCCAGATCCCGGTCCGACAGCCGGCGCATATAGCGCATCATCTCGGATTCGGCGCGGTTCATGTGGAAGACCGGATGGGTCAGATAGTCGCTGTCGCGCAACAGCGCGTCGGGGATCGAGGGGCCGGTGGCGCGCTCGGCGGGGTCAGAGATGCCAAACGCGTCCAGCAACCGGGCGATGACGCCCGTATCGGTCGTTTCGTCGACGCTGATGCCCACGCGGTCGCGGCCCACGCGGCGCAGGTTGATGCCGCGGTGGCGGGCAGCGGCCATGATGCCCTGCTGGCCGACGCCCACGCGCACCGTGATCGTGTCGAAGAACGCATCCGGCGCCACGTCCGCACCTGCCGCGCGCAGTGCCGCCGCCACCGTGGCCGCATGCAGATGCACCCGCTGCGCGATGGCGCGCAGACCTTCGGGGCCGTGGAAGACGGCATAAAAGGACGCCATCACCGCCAGAAGGGCCTGCGCGGTGCAGACGTTGCTGGTCGCCTTCTCGCGGCGGATATGCTGCTCACGTGTCTGCAGCGAAAGACGATAGGCCTGGTTCCCCTGCGCATCGACCGAGACGCCGACGATCCGGCCCGGCATGGCGCGCTTCAGTTCGTCACGGCAGGACATGAAGGCCGCGTGCGGACCGCCATAGCCCATCGGGACCCCGAACCGCTGCGCGCTGCCGACCGCGACGTCGGCACCCATCGCCCCCGGTTCCCGCAGCAGGCACAGCGCCAGCAGATCGGTCGCCACCACCGCCAGCGCACCGGCGGCGTGCAGCGCTTCGATCTGCGGCGACAGGTCCCGCACATGGCCGTGCGTGCCGGGATACTGGAAGATCGCCCCGAAGACCCGGTCCGCCGCCAGCTCCTCGACCGGGCCGGTGACGATGCGGATGCCCAGGGGCTCGGCCCGCGTGCGGATCACCGCGATCGTCTGCGGGTGCAGGTCCTCGGCCACGAAGAAGGCGTCGGCCTTGGACTTCGACTGCCGCCGCACCATCGCCATCGCCTCGGCCGCCGCTGTCGCCTCGTCCAGAAGCGACGCGTTGGCGACGGGCAGCCCGGTCAGGTCCGCCACCATGGTCTGGAAGTTCAGCAGCGCCTCGAGCCGGCCTTGCGCGATTTCGGGCTGATAGGGGGTATAGGCCGTGTACCAGGCCGGGTTCTCCAGGATGTTGCGCTGGATCGCCGGCGGCGTCACCGTGCCATGGTAACCCTGCCCGATCAGGCTGGTCATCACCCGGTTCTTCGCTGCGACCTCTTGCATGCGCGCCAGCAGCGCCGCCTCGGACAGCGCCGGCCAGTCCAGGCGATCGGTCTGGCGGATCGCCGCAGGCACCGTCTCGTCGATCAGACGGTCCAGGCTCTCGGCGCCGACCGCCTTCAGCATCTCGGCCATTTCCGCCGGAGAGGGGCCGATATGGCGCCTGTTGGCGAAATCGTCGGGGTCGTATTCGGTCGGTGTCCAGCGGCTCATCCGTCACTCCATCGCGCATGGCCGATGCTGCGGCCTGCTTTGGTCGTCAAATATCCTGGGGTCCGGGGCTGACCCCCGGCTCATCCGCCGGGCCGTGGCGCCCGGCGACGCTTCACCCGACCAGCGCCTTGTAGGCATCCTCGTCCATGAATCCCTCCAGCGCCGAGGCGTCCGAGGGCTTCAGCCGGAAGAACCACGCCCCCATCGGGTCGCCGTTCACGTCGCCCGGCGCATCGGCCAGTGCGGTATTGATGGCGGTGATCGTTCCCGCGACCGGAGCGGTGATGTCGGACGCCGCCTTGACGCTCTCAATCACGACGATCTCTTCGCCGGCCTCGACCTCGCGGCCCTCGTCAGGCAGTTCGATGAACACCACGTCGCCCAGCTGCTCGCTGGCGTGCTTCGTGATGCCCACGACGATCTCGTCGCCCTCGGCGCGCAGCCATTCATGGTCTTCGGTGTATTTCAGCATGTTTGCTCCTCAGCGTTTGTAAGAGGGGGTGACGAAGGGAAGGGGGCAGACGATGACCGGCACGCGCTTGCCGCGAAGTTCGGCAAAAACCGTGGTGCCATCCGGGATGGCAACGGGCAGCCGGGCCATCGCGACGGGGCCGCCTACGGTCGGGCCGAAGCCGCCCGAGCTGACGGTGCCGATGGCCTGGCCGCCTTCGGCGGCATTGAAGATAGCCACGCCTTCCCGGATCGGGGCCCGCCCCTCGGGGCGCAGGCCGCGCCGCAAGGCGTCGGGCGTCCCCAGTTCCGGCAGGATCACATCCGCGCCCGGAAATCCTCCGGCACGCGCGCCACCGGTGCGGCGCAGCTTCGGGATCGACCAGCCCAAGGCGGCGGCAGCCGGCGTCACCTTGTCATCCATGTCATGGCCATAGAGCGGCATCCCCGCCTCCAGCCGCAGGCTGTCGCGGGCGCCAAGGCCGATGGGCGCGACCTCGGGCTCTGCCAGCAGGGCCCGCGCAAACGCCTCCAGCCGCGCCTCGGGAACCGAGATCTCGAACCCGTCCTCTCCGGTATAGCCCGAGCGCGAGATCCACAGCTCGACCCCGTCCCACCCGTGCGATTGGCTGTCCATGAAGCGCATGTCTGCGACCGCCGGCATCAGCCGTGCCAGCACCTCGGCCGCGCGGGGACCCTGCAACGCCAGCAGGCCCCGATCCGTCACCGGCGTCACCTGCACGCTTGGCAGGCCGCGCAGATGGGCGATGTCCCGGTCGGCGCAAGCCGCGTTGACGACCAGCAGGAAGTGATCGCCCCGGTTGGCGAACATCAGGTCGTCGAGGATCCCGCCGGCATTGTTGGTGAACAAGCCATACCGCTGCCGCCCCTCGGGCAGTCCCGCGACATCGGCCGGGATCAGCGTTTCCAGCGCGGCGGCGGCGCTTGCCATCTGGCCGTCCTTGGCCCGGACCAGAACCTGGCCCATGTGGCTGACGTCGAAGAGGCCCGCCTGCGACCGCGTGTGAAGATGCTCCGCCATGACGCCCATCGGATACTGGACGGGCATCTGCCACCCGGCGAAGGACACCATTCGTGCGCCTAGTTCGCCATGCAGATCGTGCAAAGCAGTCCGGCGGATCGTTTCGGCCATGGGGCCTCCTGAATGTCAGCCGGAGCCCGGCATCGGTTGGGCGGGAGGATCCCCCGCGCGTCGATGCCCCCTCTGTCCTTGCCCGTGCCGTCCTGCGGTCGGGGCGCCTGAGATCGTTATCCCTTCGGCGGGCGCTTCGCGCCACTCTCCAGAGTCCTTGCGGAAAGCGGTCCTTTTGCCTGAGAGCTTGCCGGGGCGGCTTCTCCTTCGGCCCCGGCAAGCGCCGGCGTCTCCCGAATTCCTCACATGGTGCTACCCTTGGGGCGGCCGCATGGCAAGACTTTTGTCGCAACTGCCCTTGAACCGGGCAGTGTCAGCCGGGGAACACGAAGACCCGGTCGCGGCGCAGCATCAGCCACATGGTCGTTCCCGCAGGCGGCAGGAACACGCCTGGCACCGTCGCGTTCAGCGCGATCCCGCCGTGATCGGTCACGAACTCAACCAGCGATTCGCGGCCCAGATAGCGGGCGCGGCTGACCCTGGCGCGGGCGGCCGTGCCGTTTTCGGACGTCGGCGAGGGGCCTTGCCCCGCCCGGTCGAAATCGATCTTCAGATGCTGCGGTCGGATCACGATCTCGACCGGTGCGCCGTCGGGCAGGCCCGGGGTCAGGAACTCGCCGAAGGGGGTTTCGGTCAGCGCACCCCGGACGCGCCCGGTCAGCACGTTGATGTCACTGAAGAACGCGGCCGCCTGCCGGTCCACGGGGGCGTTGTAGAGGTTGTAGGGCGCCCCCTGTTGCACGATGCGCCCATTGCGCATCAGCAGGATCTGGTCGGCCATGCGCATCGCCTCGTGCGGTTCGTGCGTGACCAGCAGGACGGCGGTGCCCTCCTCCTTCAGCAGCGCCAGCGTCTCATCGCGAATCCCGTCCCGCAGGCGCTCGTCCAGGCCGCTGAAGGGCTCGTCCATCAGTAGCACGCGAGGACGCGGCGCCAGCGCCCTCGCCAGCGCGACCCGCTGCTGTTCGCCGCCCGACAGCTCGTGCGGATAGCTGTCGATATGGGCCGCCATACGGACACGGTCCAGCAGCTCTGCCACCCGCTCGCGGTTTGCCCTGAAGCCGCCGCCTAGGCCGAAGGCCACGTTCTCCCGCACCGGCAGGTGCGGGAACAGCGCAAAGTCCTGGAACATCAAACCGATCGCCCGCTGCTCGGGCGGGACGTGGGTCCGGGCGTCGCAGATCAGCTGCCCGTCGACGAGGATGCGGCCGCTGTCCTGCATGTCGACGCCCGCGATGATGCGCAACGTCGTGGACTTGCCGCAGCCCGAAGGGCCCAGAAGGCAGGCGACCTGGCCCGCCTCGATCCGGAAGCTGACATTGTCGACGACAGGCGCGCCGTCGAAGGCGCGCGTCAGGCGGTCAACGTCCAGTCGCGGAGGAGTCGTCACGATCAGGCCAAGCCTTTCGGTCAGGTACCCGCTGCCCCTAGCAAGAGGCGGCGGCGCCCGCAACCGCGCCTCAGATCGTGACGTTCAGCGCACCGCCGTCCAGAAGCAGGTTCTGCCCGACGATGAACCGCGCCTGCTGGCTGCACAGGAAGGCGCAAGCCGCGCCGAAATCCTCGGGCGTGCCATAGGTGCCGGTGGGAATCGTCGCCTGACGCTGTTCGCGCGCTTCGGTCATGGTGATGCCCTTCGCCGAGGCGACGCCCTTGTCCAGGCTGTCGGCGCGGTCGGTGGCATGGATGCCTGGCAGCAGGTTGTTCACGCAGACGCCCTTGCCTGCGATCTGCCGCGACATGCCCGCGACAAAGCCGGTCAGCCCGGTTCGCGCCGTGTTCGACAGCCCCAGCACCGAAATCGGCGACCGCACCGACCCCGAGGTGATGTTGACGACCCGGCCCCAGCCGCGGTCCATCATCCCCGGCACCAGCGCCTGCATCAGCGCGACGGCCGACAGCATGTTCGCATCGATCGCCCGGATGAAGTCGTCGCGGCTCCAGTCCTGCCAGTCGCCCGGAGGCGGTCCTCCGGCATTCGTCACCAGGATATCCGCATGTCCAATCGCCTCCAGCACCCTGGCGCGGCCCTCATCGGTGGTGATGTCGGCGGCAACGGGGGTCACCTCGACTCCGTGACGCTCGGCGATTTCCCGGGCCGTGCGCGTGATCTCGCTTTCGGTACGGCTGTTGATCACCAGGTTCACGCCGGCCTCGGCCAGCGCCTCGGCGCAGCCCCGGCCCAGCCCCTTCGACGCCGCACAGACAAGCCCCCGTTTTCCCTTGATGCCCAGATCCATCGCGTCCTCCTGTCCTTATGTCCCGGCACAGAACGCGGCCCGGCCCGGTTTGTCAACGCGGCTGGCGGTCGAGGCAGCGGGGCTATGGCCCCGCAGCGAAGCAGGGGCTTCGATGGCCCCTGCTTCGCCTGCTGCCCGGGCGCGGTCCGCGGGGATGACGCACCTCTCAGGGCCCTATCGGCTGCGTCAGCGCACCCTGCAGACCGTCCAGAATGAAGACGCCTGCCCGGCCGATCTGCACCAGCGGCGACGGTGCCCGCGGGCGGTCCGACATCAGGTCGTTATAGATCGCGGCCAGCTCGACATAGCGGTCATGCCGCGCCAAACCCTGCGCAGGCAGGTCCGAGATGTCGATGACCAAGATCCTCGCTTGGGCCACCGCCGCCCGGACCCGAGGGTCACGGACGTCCAGCGCCCCGACCCGGCGGCGATGCGCAGACAGCCGGCCGGCCAGGCGCAGGGCGCGGTCGTCCGGAGACACAAGAATCGTCATCGGTTGGCGCATCTGCCCGATCACCGCGATCTGAGCGCGGAACAAATCCGGGTCGATGTCCGGTGCCGCCAAGATCACAGACAGCCGATTAAGCACATCACCGCGCCCCTCCAGCCGCAGCTGCCTCAGGCTCTCCATCACCAGAAGCGCACCCATCGAATGGGCGGTGACGGTGACGGTCCCGCCCTCGGCGCTGGCCACCAGCCCGGCCAGCGTCTGCGTCAGCGCATCGCGCGAAAATGCCACCGCGTCGCGGTCCGCCAGATATCCGAATGGCGTGCCGGCGGACGGCCAGGAAAACAGGACCGGCACACCTCCGGTTCCCGCATCGACCGACAGCTGCACCAGGCGATAGAGCGCTTCGGGGAAACTGTGGTTATATCCGTGCACGAACAGTCCGATGCCCGCGTTACGGCGCGGATCGCGTGCCAAAGCCGTGCGGTAGTCCTTGGGCGTCAGGTTGGCGCTGCCGACGACCGCGAAGCTCGATTGCGGATCGACCGCGCCGTCCGGCCACTCGATGCGCCCCGGCTTGTGTCCGGCGGGAACCGACACCGTATAGGCGGCATGGCTGATCCCCAGAGACCAGGCGCTTCCGAACCGAGTGCTGCCTCTGCCTTGCGGCGCGCGCGTGGTGGCCACGAAGACCGTGGTCGTCTGCGCGTCGCCGGCGTCGGCCCGAACCTCCTGCAGGGTCTCATTTCCGGGCCTCGGGGCGCAGGCGGTCAAAGCGGCCGCCACCACCAGGAACAGCAGCTTGCTGAAGCTGGACCTTGGGGATGCGGCAAAGGCTGACGTCATGGCTCTCACAGGTGGCGGGCGGCTAGCGTCTCACCACCTGCATAGCTTGGCCGCAGCTATTCCGACAGCCCACCGTTGCGTCCAGGTCAGCGAGGGCGGCCAATCACGGATCAGCTCCTAGCGTCGCGGATCGCCCTTATATTGGCGCCATAGATCTGTGGCGCATCGACCGAGCCGCCCTTGAAGACCGCCGATCCGGCGACCAGCACGTCGGCGCCGGCTTGGACGACCAAGGGGGCCGTTGTCGGGTCCACGCCGCCATCGACCTGGATGTGGATGGGCCGGTCGCCGATCATCGCGCGCAGACGGGCGATCTTGTCCAGCTGCCCGTGGATGAACTTCTGACCGCCGAAGCCCGGGTTCACGGTCATCACCAGCACCATGTCGCAAAGGTCCAGCAGATACCCGACCGCCTCGACTGGGGTGCCGGGATTAAGCGCGATACCGGCCTTCTTGCCGGTGGCGCGGATCGCTTGCAGCGTCCGGTGGGGGTGCGGCCCGGCCTCGACATGGGCGGTGATCATGTCGGCCCCGGCTTCGGCATAGGCGTCGATATAGGCATCGACCGGCGCAATCATCAGATGGACATCCATGAAGGTCTTCACATGCGGGCGGAACGCCTTTACCGCAGGCGGACCGAAGGTCAGGTTCGGCACGAAATGGCCGTCCATCACGTCCACATGCACCCAGTCGGCGCCCTCGGCCTCGATCGCGCGGATCTCGGCCCCGAAATTGGCGAAGTCTGCCGAGAGGATCGAAGGGGCGATCTTTAGGCTGCGGTCGAAGCTCATCATGTCCTCCATGGGCTGTTGCGCGGCGGCGTGCCCTCTTGTGCGCGCTGCGTCAAGCCTTCAGGCGCGCCGGACCCGATCAGTCAGGTTCAGGATCATTGCATCGGCGAATTGATCGTCGGACCCATCAAGACGATCGGGTAGGCGCGGTTCGTCCACGGCCCGGAGATCATCCGCGTCAGCCTGGGTTCCAGACTCATCGAGTTTCACAGCCAGAACAAGACAGTTGCGGCCAATGCTATGGCTGAGAGGTATGTCTCCGGGCATCGGTCGTAGCGGGTCGCTCCATATGAGGAGGATCAGACAACAGTCCAGGGGACTGTCTTCCCGACGATTGGCCAGTCCTTGAGGCGTCGGACCATGATCTCGATGCGGTAACGGCGTTTGTCGCGGCGCCTGTCGTATCTTGCAGGCTTCTTGCGGGTCTTCCGGCCCGGTGTGCAGACCTGTATTCCTCTGTCTTCCAAGGCTTCTCGCAGCCAGTCAGCGTCATGGCCCCGATCCGCCAGCAGCCATTCTTTGTTCGGCAGATCGCCCAGAAGCGCCGCTGCGCCGGTGTCGTCGTTGACCTGTCCGGCCGACATGTGGAACCTGAGCGGGCGGCCTTTCGCATCTGTGACGGCGTGCAGCTTTGTGGTCCGTTCTCGGGCGAAACTGACCACTGGACAATTTCTTCTTCCCTCGCACCCTTTCGTTCGATCGATCTGGCGACCACGCCCCCCTTTTTCGCGCGCAGGCTGCACATTGTGCGGTGCGCCTTCAGACAGGTCGCATCGATCTGGCCTGCTGCCGGTTTTGTGGACACAGGGTTCGGTTTGCATAGCTTGTTTTCGAATACCATGGGGCTCAGGTAGCTCAGTTTGGAATGGCGTCGCCTCGGATTGGAGAAGCGCTCGATGTAGTCGGACACGTCGGCA
>JAYZBS010000165.1:0-11215 GCA_036338635.1 Pseudomonadota bacterium
GGCTTCACATAGGCAGGCGGGATCAGCCGCACGTCATGGCCCAGCTTGCCGATCTCGCGACCCCAAAAATGCGCACCGCCACAGGCCTCCATTGCGACAATGCAAGATGGCAGCTGGCTGAAAAACTCCAGCACCTGAGCCCGCCGCAACTTCTTGCGCAGAACGGCCCGCCCTGTGCGGTCGGCTTCATGCACCTGGAACACATTCTTCGCCAGATCGAGCCTGACCGTGATAATCTCCGTCATGACCGCTCCCCTCCGTGGATCGTTGCAGACCCACATTGGCACATCAGATGCCGTCGGGGGGCAGCCACATCATCAACGCCGGGTGGAGGCGCCTGTGGAAATTGATAAAAATCAATAATCCTTGGCACTTCCGAGCGTGCAATTCCCACGGATCGGCTTGCAATAGGTCGCGCTTTACCTGATCAACAAGACGATTGTTCTCTGCGGCTTGAAGGATCGGAATGAACGACGTGATCAACCGCACAGCGTTTCTGAACGTCCCGGGCGAAGCGTCTCGACTTGTCGCGTGCTTCGACTGGTCCGCTACGTCACTGGGCGCTATCGACCAGTGGCCGGTGGCCGTCACGACCCTGATCGGGACCATCCTGCGATCGCCCGCGCCCATGACGACGCTTTGGGGCGACGAGGGGGTGATGATCTATAACGACAGCTATGCTCGCGTCGCCGGAAGCCGTCACCCTGTCGTACTGGGCATGCCGGTCCGCGAGGCCTGGCCAGAGGTCGCCGACTTCAACGACCGGATCATCAGGACCGTGCTGGGCCGGGGCGAGACCGTGTGCCTGAGGGACCAGGAACTGGTGCTCGACCGCGGTGCGGCACCGGCGCCGGCCTGGCTGGACCTGGACTATTCCCCCATCATCGACGAGGCCGGCGAACGCCTGGGGGTGCTGGCCGTGGTGTCCGAAAAGACCGACCACGTCCTGGCCGACCGCCGGCTGCAGGACGAGCGGCGGCGCCTGCAGCAAATGCACGAGAACTCGCCCTCGCTGATGGCGATGCTGGAAGGATCCGACCACCGCTTCGTGCTGCTGAACCCCGCGTTCCGAAAGGTCATCGGCGGCCATGACGTGCTGGGCCGCACCGTGGCCGAGGCGCTTCCCGAGGCGGTCGCGCAGGGATACTTGGGCCATCTGGACAAGGTCTTTGCCACGGGCGAAGCACTGGAGATGGACGGGGCCGTCTATGACGTCGGCGGCGGGCCTGACGTCGGGCAGCGGCGCTATCTGGACTTCGTCTATCAGCCGGTGACGGACGCGCAGCAGAAGGTCACGGGGATCTTCGTCACCGGGGTTGACGTGACCGAACGCACGCTTGCGCAGAACGCCATCCGCGAACAGCACATGCAGTTCCATACCCTCGCCCAGGCGATACCGAACCATGTGTGGACCGCCACGCCTGACGGGCAGTTCGACTGGTTCAACGACAGGATGGTCGGCTATACTGGCATGGGCCTGGGCCAGTTGAACGGGAACGGCTGGCTGGACACGATCCACCCCGACGACCGTGTTGACGCCGTCGCCTGCTGGGCCGACGCGGTCGCCACCGGCCGGCATTACGAAACCGAGTTCCGCATCCGCCGCGACGACGGCGAACATCGCTGGCACCTTGTCCGCGCCCTGCCGATCCGCCACGATCAGGGCCACATCATCCGTTGGATCGGGACGAACACTGACATCCACGGCCAGAAGATGGCCGAGGTTCAGACCATGCAGGACCGCGACCGCCTGTGGAACCTGTCGCAAGAGCTGATGCTGGTCTGCGACACGGCCGGGATCATCACGGCCGTCAACCCGTCGGCCGAGCGTCTTCTGGGTTGGCACGAGCACGAGTTGTTGGGCAAGCCGCTGACCGGTTTCCTGCACCCCGACGACGTCGCCCCGACCGTGGCCGAACTGGAAGGCCTGTCGCAGGGCGAGCCGACGCTGGCCTTCGAAAACCGCTATCGCTGCAAGGACGGCACCTATTGCCTGCTGGACTGGACGGCGGTGCCCGATGGCGGGCGGATCCACGCCGTGGGTCGCGACATCACCCGAGAGCGCCTTCTTGCGCGCGAACGCGAACGGATTTGGTCGGTCTCGCCCGTTCTACAGATGATCGGCGACCGGTCGGGCCGCATCGCCGCCGTCAACCCGGCTTGGACCCAGCTTCTGGGTTGGACGGCAGAGGAGACCGCCGGCCGTGCCGCGCTGAGCTTCGTCCATCCCGACGATCGAGAAGACGTGCTGGCGGTCCTGCGTCACCTGACAGCGCAGCCGCCCTCGGGCTTGCCCGCCGACCCCCTGCAGGCCACCCTGGTTGCGAAGAACGGCGAGCATCGGCATGTCGAATGGACGATCGTCTCGGATAGCGACACGATCTATGCGTTCGGACGCGACATCACGGCCGAACGCGAAACCGCCGCCGCCCTGGCCAGCAGCGAAGCCGCGCTGCGCCAGGCCCAGAAGATGGAGGCGATCGGCCAGCTGACCGGCGGGATCGCGCATGACTTCAACAATCTTCTGCAGGTGATCGGCGGTAGCCTGCAGCTGCTGTCCGGCAACCCCGCCAACGACGACAAAGCGCATCGGCGCATCCAGATTGCGATGGAGGGCGTGGCCCGCGGATCGCGGCTGGCCTCGCAGCTTCTGGCATTCGGCCGTCGCCAGCCGCTGGCGCCCAAGGTCGTTAATCTGGCGCGCCTGATCCCCGAGCTTGACGAGATGCTGGACCACGCCGTAGGCGAGGCCGTGCAGGTCGAGACCGTTTTGGCGGACGATCTGTGGAACACGCTGATCGACCGCAGCAACCTAGAGAACGCGCTTCTGAACCTGGCGATCAACGCCCGCGACGCCATGCAGGGGCACGGCAGGCTGACCATTCGCGGCGAAAACGCGGAACTGGACGGCATCCAGATCGGCGACCATCCGGGACGGGTCTCGGGGGAATATGTCATGCTGTCGGTGTCGGATACCGGCAGCGGCATCCGCCCCGAGATCCTCGAGAAGGTCTTCGACCCGTTCTTTTCAACCAAGCCCGAGGGCAGGGGCTCGGGCTTGGGCCTGTCGATGGTCTATGGTTTCGTGCGTCAGTCGGGAGGGCATGTCAAAATCGACAGCAAGGTGGGCGTCGGCACGACGATCACGCTCTATCTGCCGCGGAACCAGCGCCCCGAGGACGAGATCGAACGCCGCGATGCCGGCCCTGTCACCGGCGGGACCGAGACCATCCTGGTGGCCGAGGACGACCAGGGCGTGCGCGAAACCGTCGTCGAGACGCTGCGGGACCTGGGCTACAATGTCCTTCAGGCGCCCGATGCGCTGGCCGCGCTGGCGATCCTGGAAAGCGGCGTGCATGTCGACCTGCTGTTCACCGACGTCGTCATGCCGGGACCGATGAAATCGACCGAGCTTGCGCAGCTGGCCGAAGCGCGGATGCCCCAGCTCAAGGTCCTGTTCACGTCGGGCTATGCCGAAAATTCGATCGTCCATGCGGGGCGGCTGGACGAGGGGGTCGAACTTCTCAGCAAGCCTTACGGCCGCGAGGATCTGGCCCGAAAGATCCGCCAGCAGTTCGCCAACCGCGAGGACAAGCGGATGCAGGCCCCACAGCCTGCCCCTGTCCCCGCGACCGAACTCGCGGCCGGGCTGAACATCCTTCTGTGCGAGGATGACGTCCTGATCCGCATCTCGGTCGCCGACATGCTGGCGGACCTAGGGCACAACGTGGTGCAGGCCGGCACCGCACTCAAGGCGCTGGAGTTGTTGTCGCGCAGCCCGGTCGATCTGCTGCTGACCGACGTGGGGCTTCCAGACATGCCCGGTAACGACCTGGCCCGCATCGCGCGAGAGGGAAACCCCGGCCTGCCGCTGATCTTTGCCACCGGCCATTCCGAGGTTCCGGGCTTTGCCCTGGACGATCGCACGAAGCTGCTTTCCAAGCCCTTCGACGACATCGCGCTGGCGGCGGCGATCGGCGCCATGAACCTGCCTGGCCGCTGACGACGGGAACATCACGCCGCCTTTCCCGTTCCATGGATGCCGCACAGAAGGAGGCCGCCATGATCCCGCCCAGAAGCCATGCCATACTGGATGCCGCCTCGGCCGTGGGTCTGGTGCTGCTGCCGCCCCTGTTGACGCGCACCCGGCCCTTCATGCGCCGTCGCCTGGCGGCGGCGGGCGCCGTGGTCGCGGGATATAGCCTGATGACCCGCTATGACCGGAGCCAGTCGCGGCCGCTGTCGATGAGCACGCATCGCGCCATCGACATGGCGCAAGGCGCGGCCTTCTGCATCGCAGCCGGTCGGGTCGACGACGCGCGTCTGCGCCGGGGGATGGTGGCCTATGGCCTCTTCTCGCTGGCCACGGCGGCGTTGACCGAGGACGAACCGCGTCGCAGGAGCGCGTTCCGCCCTTGACAGCAGCCGGGCGTCTTTAGCCGAGGCCGGGAATCGCGCGCAGCGTGGCGATGATGAAACCGTCACCGATCCAGACCGACAGCCAAAGCTCGACCACCAGCGCCCCCAGCAGGACCACCGGCACCGGCAGGACATGTGCCAGCCCCGCGCCCAGCACCGCCGCCACCGTGTCGGCCGAAGCGTTCAGCAGGCTGTCGCCGTGGTAGGCCAGGGGATCGCCAGCGTCATAGTTGAATAGCCGCACGATCATGGGCAGGTTCTCAGCTAGTTCCCAGATGGTGCTGCTGACGACGATGGTCATCAGCAGCGTCCAGCCCGTCCAGCGCGGCCGAAGCCGCATCAGCCCCAAGGCCAGCAGCGCCCCGAAGACGACGTGCAGCAGCGTGTAGGGATCGAGCATCACCTGAGAGTTCAGCCTGGGCTGTGACGGCACTGCCCAGATGCGCCCGCAGTCGCATCCCAGGGGCCGATCGAGCCACAGGAAGAACGCCAGCTTTGCCGCCATCGCGGCGATCATCGCAGCGATGGCGACGCTGCGCGTGATGCCGCGACGGGCACGCGGCGGGGTCCCGGAGGCGTCCGGCAGGGTCGGGATGGGGTCGCTGCTCATCGCGGGCAGATTAGGGCAGCGGGTGGCGATGGCAAGGGCTGCCATGCCGGGTGCGACAATGCTGAAATAAGAACATGCGCATCGCAGGCAGGGCGCCCTGCGGAATAGCGTTCGGCCCTGCCGCCAAGGTGGCTGACAGACGTTGCGGCGCCGCCTGGTTCGGTGGAATGCGGGTTCGGCGCGTGGGCTTCCCCGGTCGGCGGTCAGGACTTGCCGGGTGCCGACACGCTGGCTAGCTGACGACGTGTCAAAGGGGGCGCGCCATGTCGATCACCATTAGCGGAATGACCAAGCGGTTCGACCGGACCGAGGTGCTGCAGGGCATCGACCTCGACGTCGCCGACGGAGAACTGGTGGCGCTGCTTGGACCATCTGGGTCTGGAAAGACGACGCTGTTGAAGATCATCGCCGGGCTGGAATGGCCCGACGCGGGGCGGCTGCAGGTCGCGGGCCAGGATTGGCTGCAACTGGCGGCGCGCGACCGCCGCATCGGCTTCGTCTTCCAGCACTATGCGCTGTTCCCGCACATGAGCGTGCGCGACAACATCGCCTTCGGCCTTGAGGTCATGCCCCGCGGGCAGCGGCCTTCGCGCGCGCAGATCGTGGCCAAGGTCGACGAGCTGATGACTTTCCTGCAGATCGACCAGCTGGCCGACCGCTATCCGGCGCAGCTGTCTGGCGGCCAGCGCCAGCGCGTCGCGCTTGGCCGGGCGCTGGCGATCCAGCCGCGCGTGCTTCTGCTCGACGAGCCCTTCGGCGCGCTAGACGCCGCCATCCGCCGCGACCTGCGCCGCTGGCTGCGCGGCGTTCACGAGGCGACAGGATCGACCACCATCTTCGTCACCCATGACCAGGAGGAGGCTTTCGAGCTGGCCGACCGCGTTGTCGTGATGGGCGAGGGCCGGATTGAGCAGATCGGTCACGCCGACGACATCCACGACCACCCCGCAAGCCCCTTCGTCGCCCGCTTCATGGGCGCCACGGTCGAACTTCCGGTGACGCTGGCCGCCGGTCGCGCCACCGGGCCCGGGCTTGACCTGACCGAGCTGCCGCGCCGCGCGCTGCCCGAAGGGCCGGCGCGGATCTTCGCCCGGCCCGCCGACATCCGCGCCGTGCCGGACCCCGCTGCCTGCTGGACCGTCGCCAGCCTGGGCAGCACCGGCGCCGAACTGCACCTGACCGCCACCAAGACCGACGGTACCGAGGTCGAGGTCCAGATGCCCCGCCGCGGCGCCCCCGCCCTGTCCCGCGGCGCCACCGTCTCCCTGCGGATCGAGGCCGCGGCCGTCTTTCCCGACAGCCGCCGCGAACAAGCCGCCCCCGTCCTGCCCTTGCGAAAGGAAATCGCCCGATGAAACTGCCACTGATCGCCTCTGCCATCGCCCTGACCCTGGCCGGACCCGCCGCCGCGCAGGACAAGCTTCTGAACGTCAGCTATGATATCGCGCGCGAGCTGTTCGAGGCGCTGAACCCCGCCTTCTCCGAACACTGGCAAGAGGAAACCGGCCGGACCATCACCATCGACATGTCGCATGGCGGATCGTCCAAGCAGGCGCGTGCGATCCTGGAAGGGCTGCCCGCTGACGTGGTGACCTTCAACCAGGAAACCGACATCGACGTGCTGGCCGATGGCGGCCTGCTGCCCGAGGACTGGCGCGACGCCTTCCCGAACGGCGCCTCGCCCTACTATTCGCTTCCCGCCTTCCTGGTGCGCGAGGGCAACCCGAAGAACATCGAGGATTGGGATGATCTGGCGCGCGAGGACGTGGCGCCCGTCTTTCCGAACCCCAAGACCAGCGGCAACGCGCGCTATACCTATCTGGCGGCCTACGCCTATGCGCTGGCGCAGAACGACGGCGACGAGGCCGCGGCGCAGGATTTCGTGCGCAAGATCTTTGCCGGCGTGCCGGTCTTTGACACCGGCGGGCGTGCCGCCACGCAGACCTTTGCCGAGCGCGGCATCGGTGACGTGCTGGTGACCTTCGAGGCCGAGACCGGCCAGATCGCCGAGCAATACGCGGCCGAGGGCTTCGAACGCGTCACTCCGTCGATGAGCCTGTTTGCCGCCTTCCCGGTCGCTGTCGTTGCCGAGAATGCCGAGGACAACGGCACCACCGACGTCGCGCGCGCCTATCTGGACTGGCTCTATACCCCCGAGGCGCAGCGCATCCTGGCCGAGCGCGACTATCGCGTAACTGATGAAGCGGTTGCGGCCGAATACGCCGATGCCCAGGCCCCGGTCGAGCTGGTCACCGTGGACGAGGTCTTCGGCGGGTGGGACGCGGTCAGCGAAAACCACCTGGCCAGCGGCGGCATCCTTGACCAGGTCTTCGTGAACCGATGATCGCCGCGGCCGCCCCCATCCGCGCCAGACGCGTTCTGCCGGGCTTCACGCTCAGCCTGGGCACGACGCTGCTATATCTGGTGCTGATCGTCCTGATCCCGATCGCGGCGCTGATCCTGAAGGGGGCAGAGATCGGCCCCGCGGCCTTCTGGGCCATCGTCAGCAGCGATCGGGCGGTGGCGGCCTTCCGCATCACCCTGACGGCGGGGGCCATCGCCACCGCCTTCAACGCCGCCTATGGCCTGCTGATGGCCTGGGTGCTGGTCCGCTATGACTTTCCGGGCAAGCGCCTGCTGGACGCGCTGATGGACATTCCCTTCGCGCTGCCCACGGCGGTCGCGGGCCTGTCGCTGACCGCGCTGTTTTCTGCGAACGGCTGGTTCGGCTCGGTGCTGGACGCGGCCGGGCTGCAGGTCGTCTACACGATCTGGGGCATCGCGCTGGCGATGGCCTTCACCTCGATCCCCTTCGTGGTCCGCACGGTCCAGCCGGTGCTGGAGGATCTGGACACCTCGCTGGAACAGGCGGCCGAAACGCTCGGCGCGCGGCCTTGGCAGATCTTTTCCCGCGTGGTCTTCCCGGCGATCCTGCCCGCCTGGCTGGCCGGCTGCACCACCGCCTTCGCGCGGTCGCTTGGCGAATTCGGCGCCATCGTCTTCATCGCCGGCAACCTGCCGTTCGAGACCGAGATCGCGGCCCTGCTGGCCTATATCCGGCTTGAGGAATACGACTATAACGGCGCGGCTGCCATCGCGCTGGTGCTGCTGGCCTTCGCGCTGGTGCTGCTGATCCTGTCAAACGTCCTGCAATCCTGGGCCGCCCGCCACCGCGAGGCCACGAGATGAGCGCGCAGCCCCTGATCGCCCCCGGCGCCGTGTCGCATCCCGGCCGCCCCGCCCGAACCGGCGGTGCACGGCTGCTGGTGGGGCTGGCCGTCGTCCTGACGCTGCTGATCGTGGTGGCGCCGCTGGCCTACATCTTCGCGCGTGCCTTTTCCGAGGGCTGGCGGGTCTATGCCGCCAACATCATGGATCCCGACACGCTGCACGCCATCTGGCTGACCAGCCTGATCGCCGTGATCGTCGTGCCGCTGAACATCGGCTTCGGCATCGCGGCCGCCTGGGCCATCGCCAAGCACCGCTTCCCGGGGCGGGGGGTGCTGATCACGATGATCGAGATTCCGTTCTCGATCTCGCCGATCATCGCGGGCATCTGCTACCTGCTGCTCTATGGCCGCCAGGGGCTGCTGGGGCCATGGCTGCAAGAGATTGACCTGCAGGTGGTCTTCGCCCTTCCCGGCATCGTTCTTGTGACAATGTTCGTGACCGCGCCCTTCGTCGCCCGAGAGGTCCTGCCGCTGATGCAGGCGCAGGGCACCGACCAGGAACAGGCGGCCGTCACGCTTGGCGCGTCCGGTTGGCAGGTGTTCCGCCGGGTGACGCTGCCCAACATCAAGTGGGCGCTGCTCTACGGCGCGGTGCTGTGCACGGCGCGAGCGGTCGGCGAGTTCGGCGGCGTGTCGGTCGTCTCGGGCAGCGTGCGCGGCCAGACGAACACGCTGCCCCTGCATGTGGAACTGCTGTTCAACGACCTGAACACCGTCGGCGCCTTTGCAGCCGCATCGACCCTGACGCTGATCGCGCTGGTTGCGCTGGCCTTGAAGACGGCGCTGGAAGCGCGGCGCGGCTGAGGGTCTTGACGCCCCCAGTCCAAGCCCCGATCCTGCCGCGAAAGGGGGCGCATGTGACCACGATCGACCTGAACAGCGACCTGGGCGAAGGCTATGGCGCCTGGCGGATGGGCGACGATGCGGCGATGCTGGACATCGTCAGTTCGGCCAACATCGCCTGCGGATTTCACGCCGGCGATCCGGCGGGGCTGTTGGCGACGCTGCGCGAGGCGGCGCGGCGCGGCGTGGCGGTGGGCGCGCATGTCAGCTATCCCGACCGCGTGGGCTTCGGTCGCCGCGCGATGGATGTCGCGCCGGACAACCTGAAGGCCGACGTCATCTACCAGATAGGGGCGCTGCAGGGGCTGGCGCGGGCCGCGGGCACGCGCGTCAGCTATGTCAAGCCGCACGGCGCGCTTTACAACACCATCGCCCATGATGCGCGACAGGCCGATGCGGTGATCGCCGCGATGCTGGCGGTCGATCCGGCGCTGCTGATGATGGGGCTGGCGGGCGCGCCGATCCTGGACCGCGCCCGTGCTGCCGGGCTGCGCGTTGTGGCCGAAGCCTTCGCCGACCGCGCCTATGGCCCCGACGGCACCCTGGTGCCGCGCAGCGTTCAGGGCGCGGTCCTGGACGACCATGATGCCATCGCCGCGCGGATGGTTCGACTGGCCACCGAAGGCATCGTCGAGGCGCAGGACGGCACCCTGCTGCGCCTTGGTGCCGACAGCATCTGTGTGCATGGCGACAACCCAGGTGCGGTTGCCACGGCCGGCCACGTCCGCGCAGCATTGGCGGCGGCCGGCGTCCGGATCGCCGCATTCGCACCATGATCCGCTATCTGCCGGTCGGACCACGCTGCCTGCTGGTCGAGCTGCCGGACCTGGACACGACGATGGCGCTGCACGATGCCATGGCCGCCGATCCCGTGGCGGGTGTCACCGAGGTCGTGCCGGCCGCCCGGACGCTTCTGGTGCGGACGGCGCCGGGCGTCGCCGCCGATGCGACGCTGGCGCGGGCGATCCGCGCTCGGCTGTCCGCCCCCGCACGGGCGCGTGACCGCCCGACCCGGACCGTCGAGCTGCCCGCCACCTATGACGGCGAGGACCTTGATGACGTCGCGCGCCTCATGGCCCTGTCCACCGCCGAGGTGATCGAGGCGCATCAGGCCGCCTTGTGGCAGGTCGCCTTCTGCGGCTTTGCGCCGGGCTTTGCCTATATGACCTGCGACGATCCGCGCTTCGACCTGCCGCGCCGGGCCGAACCGCGCCAGCGGATCCCGGCGGGCTCGGTCGCGCTGGCAGGGCGCTTCTGCGGTATCTATCCGCAGCAGACGCCCGGCGGTTGGCAACTGATCGGGCGGACCGATGCGCCCATGTGGGACTTGGACCGCGATCCACCCGCGCTGCTTCAGCCCGGCCTGCGGGTGCGTTTCGTGACTGGCCGGATGCAGCGGCCGTCTGCCGCGGCGCCCGGGCGGAAGACGGTGCAGGGCCTGCGGGTGACGCAGGCGGCCTTTCCGATCCTGGTGCAGGACCTGGGCCGTCCGGGACATGCGGGGCAGGGGGTCACTGCCTCGGGGGCGCTTGACCGGGGGGCACTGCGCCGCGCCAATCGGGCAGTTGGCAATCCGCCCGGCCTGCCCGCGCTCGAGATCACGCTTGGCCCCGTTGCCCTGCTGGCGGAACGAGCGATGACGCTGGCCCTGGCCGGTGCCGCGACGGCACATGTGCAGGGGCGGCCCGTCGCACCCGGCGCGGCATTTGCGCTGGATGCTGGCGACACCGTTCACATTGGCGCGCCCGCGGCGGGCATGCGCAGCTATCTTGCGGCGCGAGGCGGGTTCGACGTGCTGCAGGTGCTGGGATCAGCCTCGACCGACACGCTGGCGCATATCGGGCCGCCGGCCCTGATGGCCGGCGACGCGATTGGCCTGACGGACCTGCCCGCCAAGGCCGTCACCGATCCAGAACCTGCGCCCGACCTGCCGGCGGCGGGCGGTCCGGTGACCTTGCCGGTGACGTTGGGACCGCGGACCGACTGGTTCGACGACGATGCCGTCAGCAGCTTCCTGTCTCAGGACTGGCAGGTGACGGCGCAATCCTCCCGGGTGGGCATCCGCCTGGCCGGTTCGCCCCTTCGGCGGCATGACCGGGTCGAGCTGCCGTCC
>JAYZBS010000166.1:0-26697 GCA_036338635.1 Pseudomonadota bacterium
GGAACCCCCCGTGCGGCAAGCCCGCCAGGAACCGCATCCCCGTCAGCGATGCCAGCCCCGGCATGATCGCCGCCAGAAGGTTCACCGCGCCATAGAACGTCATCAACGCCGCCAGATAGCGTCGCCGCGGCAGCCTGGCCCCCATGACAGAGGTCAGGGGCGCGCCGACGACCACGCCAAGCGCATAGGCGCTGATGACATGGCCGGCTTGCGGCTCGGTCAGGGACAGGTCTGTGGCGAAATAGGGCAGCAGGCCCATCGCCGCAAATTCCGACGTGCCGATGGCAAAGGCGCCAAGCGCCAGCGCCAGGATCGCGGCGCGGAGATCGGAAGTCTGGGTCATGATCGCTCCTGCGTGGCTGTTAGCCCTCACACCAGCTTGCGGATGCTTTGGCAAGGGCCGGAACCGGGCATCAGGATTGCAGCCCGTGCAAGCCGATTACAGAAGTCCGCGCTTGATGGCGATCCAGACGCCGACCGCCCCTAGCACGATCAGTCCGAAGGCGACCGAGGCTGCGAAACTGATCGCCCGCCCCTGCCAGCGCGCGATCTCTCCCAAGGGCTGCAGATGCGCCAGAAGGGCGGCGTGGTCTCGGGCCAACTCGGCGACAGGCAACTGCCGCGCAACGCGAGGCTGGGCGGCCCGCAGATCGGCCTGCGCCAATCGCGCGGCGCGACGACGCAGCCGCGGCGGCAAGGCGGCCCCCCGCCGCCGCAGCATGACATGCAGCGGCGGACGCTCTCCCCGCCGGGCACCACCGAAACGCGACGCGATCAGCGCGGCGATCTGGTCGGCCATGCGGGGAATGTCCTCGAAATTGCGAACGGTGCGGGTCATTGCCGCAGGTTAGACGGGATGGAACACCGGCGCCAGACGCCGTAAGCTGCGCACATGAAGCTTCATCACGTCATGTCCGGCCCGCAGCAGGGCTTGCCCGTCCTTCTGGTCCACGGCCTGTTTGGCCAAGGCCGCAATCTTGGCGCACAGGCGCGCAGGCTGGCCGAGACGCGACCCGTCATCACCGTCGACCTGCGAAATCATGGCGAAAGCCCGCACGACGACGATGCCACCTATGCCGCGCTGGCGGGCGATCTGGCCGGACTGATCGAGGATCTGGGCGGGCGGGTCGACCTGGTCGGCCACTCGATGGGCGGCAAGGCGGCGATGGTGCTGGCTCTGACGCAGCCGTCGCTGGTGCGGCGCCTGGTGGTCATGGACATCGCGCCGCTGGCCTATGACCACGACCAGACCCCCCATATCGACGCGATGGAGTCGCTGGACCTGACCGGCATCACACGGCGCAGCGAGGCTGACCGGGCGCTTGCAACGCGCGTCGACGACCGGGGCGTCCGCGCCTTCCTGCTGCAGAGCCTCGATCTGAAGGCAAGTCCGCCGGTCTGGCGGCTGAATCTGGCCGCCTTGCGACGGCAAATGCCGCAGATCGTCGGCTGGCCCGGCGATCTTCCGCGCGGCAGCTTCTCCGGCAAGGCGATGGCGCTGCGCGGCGCCCGCTCGGACTATGTCGACGAGGCAGGAGAGACCGCGCTGCGCGAATTCTTCCCGCAGGTCCGGGTCGTCACGCTGAAGGACGCCGGCCACTGGCTCCATGCCGACGCCCCCGAGGCCGTGGCCGAAACACTTGCAGCCTTTCTGGGCGATGGCCGGGAACCGGCCTGACATCCGTCAGCCGCAGCGCAGGTTCACGCGCGCCACGGCCGAGTTCGATCCGCCCACCGGGCGCCAGCTGCGGGGGATGGGGGCGCAGCCAGTCGATTGGCCGGCGGCGCGAATCATCCGGTCGGGAACAGCCGCCAGATCCGCCCGTGGCAGGCTGTCGAGACGAATCACCTCGGCCTCATTGCCGCGGCGGAAAACGGCGAACCGGGTGCCTGAGACGACGACATCCTGGCGCGGCACTGACAGAAAACCCGGCGACGGTGTCGCGCAGGCGCTTGTCGCCGCCAAAGCCAAAAGGGAGATCATCCGCATCATGCGCAGAGGATGAGGCCGAAAGCTTAACGAAGGATTACTTCTGCTGTTCTTCCAGCCGCTCGGCCAAGGACTCGGCGCGCGCGGCCAGTTCGGCCATCGCCTCGCGCAGGTCCGAAGGGATCACCGGCACCTCGACCCGGGGCGGATTCTGCTGCAGGCGGTTCACGTGCCGTTCAGCCTTCTCGGCGCGTTCCTCAAGCGTGGCATAGCGGTCGGCCAGCATCAGCCCCGCCAGCAGCAGCAGCCGAGGCTCGGGGACCCGGCCCGCCTGTTCAAGGATCTGTCGCGCTTCCTCGTCCAGGATCTGGGCGGCGCGCTGCAGCAGCCGCTCTTCGCCGTCCTGGGCGCCGACGCGGTATTCCTTGTGTCCGATGGTGAATTCGACCTCGGCCATGTCAGACCCCCTTGTCTGCGACAGACGGCGCCGCGGCCTGATCCTGGGCCAGCAGACGCTCCAGCTCGGTCATGATTTCACTCATCTGCGCCATTTCGGCCTCTCGGGCGGCGCGCAGCGCGGCGATCTCGGCCTCCAGCGCCTCGCGGCGTTCATCCTCGCCGACGCCGCCGGTCTGCTCGGCGTCGATCAGGTTGCGGTTGGCGGCCATCAGATCCTCATTGGCGGCCGACAGACGCGCCGATTGTTCGGAGGCGGTTTCCAGCCGTGCCTGCAGATCGGAAAGTTGGGACGTGTCCGCGGCGGGCTGACCCTCGGACAGCTGGCGTTCAAGGTCGGCATTGCGGCTTTCAGCCTCGGCCAGACGGCGGGTCAGATCGGCCAGCGCACCGGGATGGTCGCCGTCCCGCTTCTGCCCGGCCTCGAGCAGCTGGTCCAGACGGTCGAGCGCCGCGCTGAGCCGGCGTTCGCTGGCAGTGATGTCGCTCATCGGCGTTGGTCCTTCGATAGCGTTCCAAGGGTTTTCGCACCCCCGCAGCGATATGACAAGGACGGCCGGCCGAAGCCGCCCGTCCCTTGGTTATTGCCCTGCGTTCAGGCAAGTTCCCGCCGTTCGGCCATCAGTCCCTGCACCAGCGCATAGCAGGCGCCCAGCAGCACGATGGTGAACGGGAACCCGGTCGACACCGCCATCGCCTGCAGCGCCACCAGACCGCCACCCAGCAGCAGTGCGATGGCGATCAACCCCTCGGCGCTGACCCAGAAGATCCGCTGCGGGACAGGTGCGTTGATCTTGCCGCCGGCCGCGATGGTGTCGATGACCAGCGACCCCGAGTCCGATGAGGTCACGAAGAACACGATGACCAGCGTGATGCCCACGAAGCTGGTGATGGCCGACAGGGGCAGCTGGTTCAGCATTGCGAACAGCTCCAACTCCAGCGGGGCTTCGGTGATGCCCAGGAAGCCGCCGACGGTGATGTCGATGGCCGTCCCGCCAAGCGCCGTCATCCACAGGACCGAGATCAGCGACGGGACGATCAGCACCGCGATCAGGAACTGCCGCACCGTCCGGCCGCGCGACACGCGCGCAATGAACATGCCGACGAAGGGCGACCAGCTGATCCACCACGCCCAGTAGAAGGCCGTCCAGCCGTGGCGGAAGTTGTCATCGGTCCGGCCGAAGGGGTTCGACAGCGGGATGAGGTCCGCGGCATAGGTGCCAAGGTTGGTGAAGAAGCCCGACAGGATCGTCAGCGTCGGCCCGACGAAGATCACGAAGACCAGCAGAAGCACCGCCAGAATCATGTTCAGTTCAGACAGCCGCTTGACGCCCTTCTCGACCCCCAGCACGACCGAGGCGCCGGCGACGCAGGTGATAAGGACGATCAGCACGACCTTGGTCAGGTTGCCGTCCGATATGCCGAACAAATAGGCCAGACCGCCTGTCGCCTGCTCGGCACCCAAGCCAAGCGACGTCGCAAGCCCGAAGATGGTCGCCAAAACCGCCAGGATGTCGATGACGTGGCCGGGCCAGCCCCAAATGCGCTCGCCGAAGATCGGGTAGAAGACCGACCGCAGCGTCAGGGGCAGGCCCTTGTTATAGGCAAAAAGCCCCAATGCCAGCGCCACCACCGCATAGATCGCCCAAGGGTGCAGGCCCCAGTGGAAGATCGTCGCCGCCATGGCCAGGTTACGGGCCGCTTCGGGATCGCCGGCAGCGCCGTCCAGCGGCGCCCAGTCGGTGCGCAGACCACCCTCGAGCACCTGACCACCCAACGCGGCCTCGAAATGGCCCAGAGGCTCGCTGACGCCATAGAACATCAGGCCGATGCCCATGCCTGCCGCAAACAGCATCGCGAACCAGCCGGACAGGCCGAAATCCGGCGTGGCATCGGGACCGCCAAGGCGGACCGAACCCAGCGGCGACACGATCAGCGCCAGGCACAGCAGGACGAAGACGTTGCCAGCCAGCATGAAGAACCAGTCGAGGTTGGACGTCAGCCCGTCACGCAGCCCCGAGAAGATCGGCTCGACCTGCGTGGGAAACAGCAGCGTGATCACCGTGAACAGGGCGACTGCACCTGCCGAGATGCCGAAGACGGGGTTGTGGATGTCGAAGGCGAAGGGTGCCGTACCCTCGATGTTGTCCTGCCCGATCGTATAGTCGGTCTCGATGATCTGGGTCGGCCCCTCGGGTTCCGGCAGGGGTTCGACGGCAGGGTCGATTTCCAGCGTGGGTTCTGGCTCTGGCTCTGGTTCTGGCTGCGGCGCAGGCTTTCTTGTCCTGCCGGGGAAACGGCCGCGAAGGGCCTCCTCCTCGCGTTCTTCCTGCGGCGTGCGCCGGCCGCCCTTGCCTGTGGGGGTGTTCGTGGGTGTCTTTGACATCGGTGCCTTTCGATCTGAATTCAAATTCGGCTTCGTTCTGCGGACCTTGCGAGCCGCGCGAATATCGTCGGCGACATCACGCTATCTCACAATTCGTCGAAGAACGCCACAACCGCAGATTCGGCGCCGCAGCGTTCCACCTTGACTTCCGCGATGCCGCGGAGGAAGCATCCGCGCGTTTTGCCCGTTGAAAGAGGCTTTCATGGGAAAAGTGAGTCGCAGCTTCGTCGTCATCGGTCTCGGCGCGTTCGGCAGCGTCGTCGCGTCCGAGCTTGCGCGTTTCGGCAACCAGGTGCTGGGGATCGACAAGGATCCGCGGCGAGTGTCGATGCTGGCCGACCAGCTGCCGTCGGTGGCCATCCTGGACGCGTCGGACGAAGGGGCGCTGCGCGAGGCAGGCGTCGATCGCTATGACGTGGGGCTGGTGTCGATCGGCAACGATCTAGAAAACAGCGTGATTGCCGCAATGAACCTGCGCCTGATTGGCGTGGGCACGATCTGGGCCAAGGCTGAAAGCCGCACGCATCACCGGATCCTGTCGAAGATCGGCGCTGACCGGGTGATCCTGCCGGGGCTGGAGATGGGGCGCCACGCGGCGCAGATGCTGAACAACCCGGCGGTTCAAGACTATGTCGCTCTGGGCAACGGCTTTTCGGTCGTGAACCTGATGATTCCGCAGCGGCTGTCCGGCCGAAAGCTGTCGGACCTGCAGGTCGGCGAAGGGGTCGAGGTGCTGGGCATGATGCGCGGGACCGAGTTCAGGTCCACCCGCGACGAGGATCCCGTGCTGCAGACGAACGATCGCCTTCTGCTGCTGGGCAAGCGGGTCGACCTGACGCGCTTCGGCGACCAGCTGTGAAACCTGCGCCATTCGGGCTCACGGGCCTGAGGAAGGTCCTGGCGCGGTGGCTGTCCCGAACGCCGCCGCCCGCGGTCTTGGCCGCAGGTTATCTGACGCTGATCGTGCTGGGTGCCGTCCTGCTGCTTCTGCCGCCGATGGCGCGCCAGCCGATCACGCTGATGGATGCGCTCTTCACTTCGACCTCGGCCGTCACGGTGACGGGGCTGGTCGTGATCGACACCGAACTGGTGCTGACCTTCTGGGGCCAGCTTGTCGTGGCGGTGCTGATCCAACTGGGCGGCCTGGGCCTGATGACCATCGCGGTTCTGGTCTGGTCGGCGCTTGGCCTGCCGGTCGGCATCACGCAAGGGACCTATCTGCGCGAGGACCTGAACCAGACATCTTACGTGCGCCTGACGCGGCTGGTCTGGACGATCTTCCGTGTCGTGATCGTCGCCGAGATCGCTGGCGCCATGCTGCTCAGCCTGTCCTTCATGCCGAACCACGGCCTGGCGCAAGGACTGTGGCACGCCGTTTTCCATTCGGTGTCGGCCTTCAACAATGCGGGGTTCTCGACGTTTTCACCGGGGCTGACAGGTTATGCCCTTGACCCGATCGTGAACGTGGTGATCCCGGCATTGTTCATCGTCGGAGGCATCGGCTATGTCGTCGTCTCGGACATGTGGACGCGCGCATTCTGGCGGGGGTGGAGCCTGCACACCCGCCTGATGATCATCGGAACGGCGGTGCTGATCGTCCTGGGAGTCGGCCTGACTGCCGCGCTGGAATGGTCCAACCCGCGCACCCTGGGACAATACGACAGCTGGGTCGCGCGGATGACGGTCGCCTGGTTCCAGGGCGTCACCACGCGGACCGCCGGCTTCAACAGCACGGACATCGGCGGGCTGCATGATTCGACCTCGCTTCTCTACATGGCGCTGATGATCATCGGCGGCGGCCCGACATCGACGGCGGGCGGCCTGAAGGTGACGACCATTGTGGTCATGGTCCTGGCGACGATCGCCTTCCTGCGCCGCCGGACCGAGATCTGGGCCTTCGGCCGCTCGATCGCGCTTGGCGACGTGCTGAAGGCGATGGCGCTCATCTCGATCGCTTCGGCGGTGATCTTCACCGCGGTGTTCCTGATGGCGCTGAGCCATGACGGCGAATTCATCGACATCGCCTTCGAGGTCTCGTCGGCCTTCGGCACGACGGGCCTCTCGCGCGGCTACACGATCGAGCTGTCGGATTTCGGGCGTCTCGTCATCATGGCGGTGATGTTTCTAGGTCGGGTGGGGCCATTGACGCTGGGGTTCTTCCTGGCGACGCGGATGATGCCCCGCGTGCGCTATCCCGCAGGTCAGGTGCATCTTGGCTGATCGCGCCCGTCGGCCTATAAGGCCCGCGAACACGAAGGACACCCCATGCGCCAGGCCACGATCACCCGCAACACCTCGGAAACGCAGGTCCAGGTCACGCTGAACCTGGACGGCACCGGCGTCTATGACAACCAGACCGGCGTGGGCTTCTTCGACCACATGCTTGATCAGTTGTCGCGTCATTCGCTGATCGACATGACCATCCGTGCCACGGGGGACCTGCATATCGACGACCACCACACGGTCGAGGATACCGGTATCGCGATCGGCCAGGCCCTAGTTAAGGCGCTTGGCGACAAAAAGGGCATCCGCCGATATGGCAGCTTCCTGCTGGCGATGGACGATTCGCTGGTCCGCGCGGCACTGGACCTGTCGGCGCGGCCTTACCTCGTCTGGAACGTCGAATTTCCGTCGTCATCCATCGGCACCTTCGACACCGAACTGGTGCGCGAGTTCTTCCAGGCGCTGTCCACGCATGGCGGGATCACCCTGCACGTGGACCGGATCCACGGCCTGAACAGCCACCATATCGCCGAAGCCGCATTCAAGGCCGTCGCCCGCGCGCTGCGCGAGGCGGTCGAGCCTGATCCGCGCATGGCCGGCGTCCTGCCCTCGACCAAGGGGGCATTGTGATGCGGGTCGCGCTGATCGATTACGACAGCGGGAATCTTCATTCGGCGGAAAAGGCGTTCCAACTGATGGGCCGCGAGGTGGGCGCCGAGGTCGTCGTCACGTCGGATCCCGACGCAGCCGCCCGCGCCGACCGCATCGTGCTGCCGGGCGACGGGGCCTTTCCTGCCTGCCGCACCGCGCTTGGCCAGGTGGACGGCATGGCCGAGGCGATCCAGGATGCCGTGATCAATCGCGGCGTGCCCTTCATGGGCATCTGCGTCGGCATGCAGATGCTGGCCACCACCGGCCACGAGTACCGCCAGACCCCTGGCCTCGACTGGATCAAAGGAGAGATTCAGGCCATCGCTGCGCCTGGTCTCAAGGTGCCGCACATGGGCTGGAACGATCTGGTGATCGACAGCCCGCATCCCGTGCTTGAGGGTATCTCGACAGGTGACCATGCCTATTTCGTGCACAGCTGGCAGTTCCAGGTGGCCGATCCCGCGCATCTGCTGGCGCATGTGGATTATGGTGGCTCCGTCACCGCAGTAGTGGGGCGGGACAACATCATCGGCACGCAATTCCACCCCGAAAAATCCCAGGCCATCGGCCTGCGCCTGATCGCCAATTTCTTGCGCTGGCGTCCCTGATTTCCGTTTCCAGAGGCTCTTGGGACGGGGACCAGCCGGCACAGGCGGCGTGGCCCCTGCCCTCTGACATGATGCTTCGGCTCTGCCACAAGCTGAACCCCCGGGCGGCCGATTGTGGTCCTTGAAATGATGCCGCTCAGTGCGCCAGTGGCAGAAGGTGCCGCGCCAGCGTGAAGTCGCGCTTGCGCGGAACGTTTCGCACCACAGCCGCATCATCCGCATCAGGGATTGACACCACCATCCGGTCGCATGGCACTACTTCGCCGTTACACCGAACAGCACGCGGCCGTTGGGGCTGTCACAGGAATCGCCTAGGTGGCAGCCATTGCTTTCATCTCGATCCTGGCCAGATACACGCTGACTCTGGACGCTGCGCGGCGGATCAGGTTCTGTCGTCGCAACGAAGAAGGAGAACGACATGGACGATCTGGAGCGCCGCATCGCGCAGGCACGGGGTGACGAGCCCGCCGATCTGATCCTGCGCGGCGGACAGGTCTTCGATCTGGTGACCGGCACAATGATCCGTGGCGACGTCGCCATCAGCGGTGACCGGATCGCAGGCATCGGCGACTATGAGGGCCGGCAGGTAATCGATGTCGCTGGCCTGACACTGGTGCCGGGCTTCATCGACACGCACCTGCATGTCGAAAGCAGCCTTGTCACACCCTTCGAGTTCGACCGCTGCGTCACGCCCCGCGGCGTGACCACAGCCATCTGCGACCCGCACGAGATCGCCAACGTGATCGGACTGGACGGCATCCGCTATTTCCAGACGGCATCCGAACATCTGCTGATGGACCTGCGCGTGCAGTTGTCGTCCTGCGTGCCCTCGACCGAGATGGAGACCTCGGGCGCGCGGATCGAGGCCGACGACCTGGCGCAGGTCATTGGCCACCCCTCAGCCATCGGGCTGGCCGAGTTCATGAACTATCCCGGCGTGATCCACCGCGACCCGTCCGCCATGGCCAAGCTGCGCCTGTTCGAAGGCGGCCATATCGACGGCCACTGCCCACAGCTGACGGGGCTTGATCTGAACGCCTATGTCGCCGCCGGCATCCGCACGGAACATGAAGCCACGACCGCCGAAGAGGCGCTGGAGAAGCTTCGCAAGGGCATGCGCGTCCTGATCCGTGAAGGCTCGGTCAGCAAGGATCTGGATGCGCTTCAGCCGGTGCTGACCGACATCACCAGCGCCTACATGTGCCTGTGCACCGACGACAGGAACCCCCTAGATATCGGGGAACACGGGCATCTGGACTACATGATCCGCCGGCTGATCACGCGCGGCACCTCGCCCCTGGCCGCCTACCGCGCCGCCAGCCTGTCGGCAGCCGAGGCGTTCGGGCTGAAGGACCGCGGCCTGATCGCACCGGGGCTGCGCGCCGACATCGTGGCGCTGGACAGCCTGGAAAGCTGTCGCGCCCAGTTGGTGCTGACCGGCGGGCGACTTGTCGACGATGCCGCCTTCGCGTCGCGCGGCCATGTAGAGCCGGTGGGCCGCGCCTCTATCAAGGCCCCTGCGCTGACGCCGCGGCATTTCCGCTGTTCGGGCAACCGGACGGAAACGCCGGTCATCGGCATCCTGGAGGGCAAGATCATCACCGAGCACCTGACGGTCGACATCGCCCCGCAGGACGGTGACAAGCGCCCCGACCCGGCCCGCGACCTGACGCGCATCGCGGTGATCGAACGTCACGGCCGGAACGGCAACGTCGCCACTGGCTTTGTCCGCGGCTTCGGGTTGACCTCGGGGGCCATCGCATCGACCGTCTGCCACGACCACCACAACATCGCCGTTGTCGGCATCGACTATGACGACATGGCTTTGGCCGCCAACCGCCTCTCGCAGATCGAGGGTGGCTTCGTCGTCGCCCAGCACGGCCGCATCATCGCCGAACTGCCCCTGCCTGTCGCAGGCCTCATGAGCCTCGATCCGTTCGAAAAGGTGCGCGACCGGCTGTCGGACCTGCGTCAGGCCGCACGCAGTCTTGGCACCACCCTGGAAGAGCCGTTCCTGCAGCTCGCATTCCTGGCGCTGCCGGTGATCCCCGCGCTGAAGATCACCGACTGCGGCATGGTCGACGTCACCCGGTTCGAGATCATCCCGTAGGGGGCGTTCAGCGCCCCTGCCGCGCCAGATCAACCGCCGCGATCGCCCGAGAGATCGCGTCAGCGATGCTCAGGTCGCTGGTGTCCAGCACCACGGCATCATCTGCAGGCCGCAGCGGCGCCGTCGCCCGTTGACTGTCGCGCAGGTCGCGCTCGCGCAGTTCGACCAGCATCTGTGCCGGATCGGCCTCCAGTTCGGCCGCCCGCCGCGCCGCCCGAACCTCGTCCGAGGCGATGACATAGAGCTTCACCTGCGCGTCCGGGCAGATCACGGTGCCGATGTCGCGTCCGTCCAGAACCGCGCCGGGATCCTGCGCGGCAAAGCGGTGCTGGAAGGCGACCAGCGCCGCCCTGACCTCGGGGATGGCAGCGATGCGGCTTGCGGCCTGTCCGGCCTCGGCGCTGCGCAGGTCGGGCCGCGCCAGATCCGCGGGCGTCAGGTCCCGGGCGGCAGAGACCGGATCTCCGCCCTTGGCGCCGGTCGCGCGATAGAGAAGCCCGGTATCCAGATGATGAAAGCCGAAATGCTGCGACAGTGCGCGGGCGATGGTGCCCTTGCCAGATGCCGCCGGTCCGTCGATGGCGATGATGAAGGGCATGTCAGACGATGAAGACCTGTGATTTGGGGCGTGCTCATGCTTGCTTCGCACAGGACGGGGCCACAGGTCCAGCGCCCTGCCCTCTGGGCCTGATCCGTGCGCGGGTGTCTGGCCTTTTGGTGGCGTCAGGCCATATGGCCTGAAAGAACGAAAACCATGCGGCCTGCAAGGCGCGTTCGGGACCGGCGGTTGATCTTCAGGAAAGCATGTTTGCGATTTGCACTTGGCAAACGCCGCCCCGCACGGTCCAATACGATTTTGACGACCGCATTTGAGCTTTTTGCATTTATGTTGACACGTTGCATTGAGCGCCTTCTGGACGCAAGCCATACACAGGATATCCGCAAGATCTTCATCGAGGCGGTGAATGATCTCGGCTTCGACTACGCATTCTATGCGGCCTATTTCATGCTGACCGTGCCGCGCGCCCTCGTCCGAGAGCGTCCGGTGATCCTGACGAACCTGCCTGATGCGCTGGTGGATGATGCGCGCCAGCTTGGTCCTTTTGAGCGGGACGGCTGGGTGCAATGGGTGCTGGATCACGACGGGGACATCTCGGGGGATGAGCTGATGCGGCTGAGTGGATCGCCCTCTCTGGAACTGGCGGCCAGTCGGGGGTTCGGCGCCACGCATATCCTCAGCCTGCGCGACAAGGTTCTGCATAGTGCCGGTGGGGTCGTCCTGATGGCCGGGCAAGGCATGGATCGCGATCACGTCGCCCGCCTTTGGAATCGCACCGGCCGCGAGTTGCGGGTGCTGTGCTGGGTGATGCACATGCGAATGGCGACGATGCACCGCAAACCCAACTCGGCCACGCTGACCGCCCGACAGCGCGAGGTTCTGGGCTGGCGGTCCGCCGGCAAGACGGTCAGCGAGGTGGCGACGATCCTCGGGATCACGCCGGCGACGGTCGAAAAGCACATGCGCCTGGCGAGAGAGGCTCTGGGGGTCGAGACGACGCCTCAGGCGGTTCTCAAGGCGCATATCACGAACCAACTGTTCCAGCCGGGCGCCCCGGGCCTGCCGCTGGCGCGGCGCGCGAAGGACCTCGAGGGGTAAGGGTTTCCCCCGTTTCCTCGGCCGCGCAATTGACGTCAAATTGAGCAGTTCCGTGAGTGGTGACACGCAAGTGTCAGGAACAGGCGGCGTGCGACCTTGTTGCCTTGGCTGCACGCCGCCACCAGCTCATGTCCTGCTTGCATGCCGTGGGCTATTTGCAGTCAGCACTTGCGAAACCGGTCATTTCCGCCCCCTGCCATTTCCGTCGAGCATGTGCAGCGCGGACAGCAGTTCGAGCCCCGGTGTGTGCCGCTGGCTTGATGCGGCGGCAGCGTTGAAGTCGCCGTCGGCGCACAGGATAGTCAAGACGCCGCCGCGTAGTTGAACATGAGCAAGCTCGCACCTTTGGGGTATACCGTCCATAGGCATCTGGTCCCTGACTCGATCCCCATTCGCACAAGAACAAACGAGCATGGCTCCATCGACCGAAATGCAAGATGCCGGCCTAATGGACCGGCATCCGCAAGATCGGTGGCGAAAGGAATCAGGCGCCGCTGAGGGTCTTGGCGACCTCGGCTGCGAAATCCTCTTCCTTCTTCTCGATGCCTTCGCCGACGGCGACGCGGGCAAAGCCGGTGACGGTCCCGCCCTGCTCCTTGGCGGCCTCGGCCACGGTCAGGTCCGGGTTGATGACGAACTTCTGGCCGGTCAGGGTGACCTCCTCGAAGAACTTCTTCATGCGGCCTTCGATCATCTTCTCGATGACGGCCTCGGGCTTGCCCGATTCACGCGCCTGCTCGGTCAGGACCTGCTTCTCGCGCTCGACCAGCGCCGGGTCGAGGTCGGCTTCGCCGAGCGAGGCGGGCGAGGTCGCGGCGATGTGCATGGCGATCTGGCGGCCGATTTCCTCGTTGCCGCCTTCCAGGCCGACCAGCACACCGATCTTGCCCATGCCTTCGGCAGCGGCGTTGTGGACATAGTGTACGACGGTCGGCGCGGTGACGACGACCATGCGGCGCAGGGTCATGTTCTCACCGATCTTGGCGATGGCGTCGGTCAGCACTTCGGACACGGCCTTGCCGTCGATCTGCTCGTTCTTCAGCGCCTCGATGTCGTCCACGTTCAGCGCGGCTTGCGCGATCTTGCGGACCATGGTCTGGAACTCTTCGTTCTTGCCCACGAAGTCGGTTTCCGAGTTCACCTCGACCGCGACGCCCTTGCCGGCTTTCACGGCCACGGCAACCAGACCCTCGGCAGCCACACGGCCGGATTTCTTGGCGGCTTTCGCAAGGCCCTTGGTGCGCAGCCAGTCGATGGCCGCTTCCATGTCGCCGTCGGTTTCGGTCAGGGCCTTCTTGGCGTCCATCATGCCTGCGCCGGTCGTTTCGCGCAGTTCCTTCACCATCGCTGCGGTGATTGCCATATCCGTCTCCTCTGTGTTCAAAACGTCAGGCGGGGCATATCCCCGCCTGACGACAATTCGATGAATCTGCGATCCGTGGAGGGATCAGGCCTCGGCCGGCGCGTCCTCGGCGGCTTCGTCCAGCATCTCCTCGGGCGCGTCCGACAGCGAACCCAGGTCGACGCCGGCGGCGCCCATCTGGGCCGACATGCCGTCCAGCGCGGCGCGGCTGGCCAGATCGCAGTAAAGCGCGATGGCGCGGGCGGCGTCGTCGTTGCCCGGAATGATGTAGTCCACGCCTTCGGGCGAGCAGTTCGTGTCAACCACGGCGACGACCGGAATGCCCAGCTTCTTAGCTTCCAGGATGGCCAGGTCTTCCTTGTTCACGTCGATGACGAACAGCAGGTCGGGAAGGCCGCCCATGTCACGGATGCCGCCGAGCGACGCCTGAAGTTTCGCCTGCTCGCGCTCCAGCTGCAGACGCTCTTTCTTGGTCAGGCCCTCGGCGCCGCCCGCCATCGTCTCATCGATGGCCTTCAGGCGATTGATCGACTGGCTGACGGTCTTCCAGTTGGTCAGCGTGCCGCCCAGCCAGCGGTGGTTCATGTAGAACTGGGCCGACTTTTCGGCAGCTTCGGCGATGGCCTTCTGGGCCTGCCGCTTGGTGCCGACGAACAGCACGCGGCCGCCCTTGGCGACGGTGTCGCGGACGACCTGCAGGGCCGCGTCCAGCATCGGGACGGTCTGCGTCAGGTCGAGGATATGGATGCCGTTGCGGTCGCCATAGATGAACTCGCCCATGCGGGGGTTCCAGCGCTGCGTCTGGTGGCCGTAGTGAACGCCAGCTTCAAGAAGCTGACGCAGCGAGAAGTCGGGAAGCGCCATAACGTGTTCCTTTCCGGTTTGCGCCTTGGCAGGGGATCTCAGGGCGGATGCCCCAACCGGTGGACGTCTTGCGGATGTCTCCCGCAAGGGCCCGCCCCTGCCTGTGAAGTGTGCGCGCCTTAGCGTTGAACGCATCCCTGCGCAAGTGGATTCGTGTTGATAGCGATAGCGGCGGGCATCGCTTTCCCTTGCATCGCTGGCGGCTTTGGGGTCAGGTCGGGGCAAATTTTCCTGTCCGAAGGTGCGCCATGACCCCGCAAATCCAGTCCCAGCAGACGAAAGCCCTGTGCCAGCTGGCCCCCGTCATCCCGGTCATCGTCATCAAGGACGCTGGCGCCGCCGCGGATCTGGCGCGTGCGCTGGTGTCCGGCGGACTGCCGGTGCTGGAGGTGACGCTGCGCTCGGACGCGGCGCTGGATGCCATTAGCGCCATGAGCGGGATCGAGGGCGGCCATGTCGGCGCAGGGACCGTCCTGACGCCGGACGACGCGAAGCGCGCCAAGGACGCAGGCGCCAAGTTCGCGGTCTCTCCGGGCCTGACCGATCGCCTGATCGCCGCCTGCGAAGAGCTCGAGTTGCCCCTGCTGCCGGGCGCGGTGACGGCCTCCGAGGTGATGCGCGCCGCCGATGCCGGCTTCGACATGCTGAAGTTCTTCCCGGCCGAGGCCGTTGGTGGCGCACCGGCACTGAAATCTCTGGCCGGTCCACTGCCGAAGGTCAGCTTCTGCCCGACCGGCGGCGTGTCGGTTCAGAATGCCGCAAGCTATCTCTCGCTCCCGAACGTCATCTGCGTCGGCGGCAGCTGGATCGTGACGGATGCGGATGTCGTCGCCGGAAACTGGGCAGCCATCGAGGACCGCGCCCGCACCGCCGCAGCGCTCCCCCGAGGCTGAGACCCGTGGACTTGGCCACGGACATCGCGCCGGACCTGCCGCGTGCGCGGCGGAACGTGGTCGTCCTCGTGCTGGCACAGGCGATCCTGGGCGCACAGATGTCGGTGATCTTCATCGTGGGCGGGTTGGCTGGGCGCATCCTGTCGCCGCACCCCTGCCTGGTGACGCTGCCACTGTCGATGATCATCCTTGGCTCGACCCTGTCGGCCCGGCCGCTGGCCAGGTTCATGCAGCAGCATGGGCGGCAGGCCGGCTTCCTTCTGGCCGTGGCGGCAGGTGCCCTTGGCGCGGCCATCGCGGCCACGGGGCTGTGGCAGGGGTCCTTCGGCCTTTTCATGGCTGGGTCGGCGCTGACGGGCGTCTACATGTCGGCACAAGGCTTCTATCGCTTTGCCGCAACCGACATGGCACCTGCGGACTATGCCCCCCGTGCGATCAGCTGGGTCATGGCGGGAGGGCTGGCCGCCGCGATCATCGGCCCCTCGATCGTGCGTATGACCAGCGACCTGACGGCGGTGCCCTTCCTGGCGACCTACATGGCGGTGATTGCGCTGAATCTTGTCGGGCCGTTCCTGTTCGCCTTCCTGGACATCCCCCGACCGCCAGCACCCATGCCGGGCGCTGCCGCGGGGCGACCGATGGGGCAGATCCTGCGGACGCCCGCGATCCTGGTCGCGATGATCTGCGGGATGGTGTCCTATGCGCTGATGAACCTGGTGATGACCTCGACCCCGCTGGCGGTCGTTGGCTGCGGCTACGAGACCCGTGATGCGGCCAACATCGTCAGTGCGCATGTGTTGGCCATGTTCGCGCCAAGCTTTTTCACCGGGCACCTGATCGCGCGCTTCGGGGCCCCGGTGATCGTCGGGTTGGGACTGACCATCCTGGGCGCGGCGGGGGCCGTGGCGCTGTCCGGGGTCGAGCTGGAGCAGTTCTTCCTGGCCCTGGTGCTGCTGGGATTGGGGTGGAACTTCGGCTTCATCGGCGCGACCGCCATGTTGGCCCGCGCCCACGCACCAGAGGAGAGAGGCCGCGTTCAAGGCATGAACGACTTCGTCGTCTTCGGCGGGGTGTTCCTGGCATCGCTGTCGTCGGGCGGGCTGATGAACTGCTCTGGCGGGTCGGTGCAGGCGGGGTGGAGCGCCGTGAACCTGGCGATGCTGCCCTTCCTGGTCCTGGCGGGCGGCGCGCTGATCTGGTTGGTGATGCGGCCGAAGCCGGTCTGAGAGCGCTTGCATCCAGAAACACCCGCGTACCAACCGCTGGTCAGAGGAGTGTTTTCTGATCCGGCGGCGGCGACTTGCGGCGTTTGGGCCTCTCGGAGCCTTCAGGACGCACTCCAACGCGCCTGCTGCCGGCGAACTGAAGCTCAAGCCGGGGCATTTCGGCGGCGGCGTCGGGGGAAGTCACGACGCTGTCGCCCGATCCGCGCACGATGACAAATCCGCGCTGCAGCGTCTCCTCGGGGCCGAGCGACTGGCGCATCCGGTCCAAGCGGACGAGCGCGTCGCGGCGCTGCGTCTGGCCGCGGCGCAGGGCGGCATGAAGACGTTGGGTCAGGTCCGTCAGTCGCGACTGCTGCTGATCGATGGCGCGGCGCGTGGTGGCACTGACCCGGCGGAGAGAACTTTCCAACCGTTCCTGCAGATGCGCAAGGCGATCTTTCGGCCGTTCCAGCCGGCGGGCGCGGGCCGCGTCCAACCGCGCAGCCACGCGGTCCAGCCCGTGTGACTTGGCTTGCGTGAACTGCCGCAGGGTGGCCGCGGGGACCGGCCGCGCATCCAGCCGATGCCGCCGGTTGCGCACCAACTGGCGCAACGCGGGTTCCAGACGGGCACCCTGCAGGTCCAGCCGCTGGCGCGCACCATCGGTCAGCGCAGCGGGGCGGCCCATCGCGCGGGCCAGGTCGCGCAGCCGTTGGCGAGGACGCTGGATCGCCTGCGCATTGCTGCGCGCCATCCGCGCGCCCAGATCGGACAGGCGGACAATCAGGTCGGCCCGCACCGGAACGGCCATCTCGGCCGCGGCGGTGGGTGTCGGAGCACGGCGATCAGATGCGAAGTCGATCAGCGTCGTGTCGGTCTCGTGCCCGACGGCCGAGATCAGGGGGATGGAGCTGTCGGCCACGGCCCGGACGACGATCTCTTCGTTGAAGCCCCACAAGTCTTCCAGGCTGCCACCGCCGCGGGCGACAATGATCAGATCGGGGCGCGGGATCGGCCCGTCCTGCGGCAGCTGGTTGAAGCCGCGGATCGCGGCACTGACCTGCGGTGCGCAGGCCTCGCCCTGGACGACCACCGGCCAGATCAGCACACGGGTCGGAAAGCGGTCGCGCAGCCGGTGCAGGATGTCGCGGATCACCGCCCCCGAGGGCGAGGTCACGACGCCAATCACCCGCGGCAGGAAGGGCAGCGGGCGCTTGCGGCCGTCGTCAAAGAGCCCCTCGGCCGCCAGCGCCTTGCGGCGTTTTTCCAGCATCGCCATCAGCGCGCCGGCGCCGGCCGGTTCGATCTGGTCGACGATCATCTGGTACTTGGACTGGCCTGGGAAGGTCGTCAGGCGTCCGGTGGCGATGACCTCCATCCCCTCCTCGGGGCGCTGCGCCAGTCGCGCCGCCTGCCCTTTCCACGTAACGGCCGCCAGGCAGGCGCGGTCGTCCTTGAGGTCAAAATAGAGATGTCCCGATCCCGGCCGCGACACGCGCCCGACCTCGGCCCGGACGCGGACGCGGCCGAACTGGTCCTCGATGCTGCGCTTCACCGCGCCGGACAGTTCCGAGACAGTGAATTCATGGGCGTTGCTGCCCGGCTGCGGGTCGTCTTCCAGAAGATCCATGCGGCTTGTTCCCTTTCGCCGCCCAGACTAGAACGCCGCCAGACCAAGCGAAAGGGCGGCAGATGAATATCCTGATCCTCGGCGGCGGCGGGCGCGAACATGCGCTGGCCTGGGCGATCCGGCAAAATCCAAAATGCGACCGCCTGATCGTCGCGCCGGGCAATGCGGGCATCGCCGGCGTCGCGGAATGTGCGCGACTGGACATCCAGTCGCGCGCCGAGGTCTTGGAATTCGCTCAGGAAAACGCCATCGACTTCGTGATCGTCGGCCCCGAAGCGCCGCTGGCCGCGGGGGTGTCTGACGCGCTGCGCGACGCCGGCTTCCTGGTCTTCGGCCCGTCGCAGGCCGCGGCGCAGCTGGAGGCGTCGAAGACCTTCACCAAGGAAGTCTGCGATGCCTGCGGTGCCCCGACCGCCGCCTGGGCGCGGTTCACCGACGCTGCTGCGGCCCGCAATCATGTCAGCGCGCAAGGCGCACCGATCGTCGTCAAGGCCGACGGGCTGGCCGCCGGCAAGGGCGTCACCGTGGCGGAAACGGTCGAGGACGCCCATGCCGCAATCGACGCCATCTTCGACGGCGAGTTCGGCGACATGTCGGTGGTGATCGAGGAATTCATGGCAGGCGAGGAAGCCAGTTTCTTCATCCTGTCGGACGGCACGGATTGCCTGGCCGTAGGCACTGCCCAGGACCATAAGCGCGTAGGCGATGGCGACACCGGGCCGAACACTGGCGGCATGGGCGCCTATAGCCCTGCCCCGGTCCTGACGCCTGACCTGCAGGATCAGGTGATGGAGCGGATCGTCCGCCCCACCATCGCCGAAATGGCGCGCCGGGGAACTCCGTTCCAGGGCATTCTTTATGCCGGGCTGATGATCAGCGACAACGAGGCGCGGCTGGTCGAATACAACGTCCGCTTCGGCGACCCTGAATGCCAGGTGCTGATGATGCGCCTCGGCGCGCAGGCACTGGACCTGCTGCAGGCCTGCGCCGAGGGCCGTTTGGCCCAGGCTTCGGTAACGTGGGCGAACGATCACGCGTTGACGGTCGTGCTGGCCGCCAACGGATATCCCGGCAGCTATGACAAGGGCAGCGTGATCCGCGGCCTTGATGCGCTGCCCGAGAGCAGCTTTCAGATGACCTTCCACGCCGGCACGACCGACCGCGATGGCGCAATCACCGCCACGGGCGGCCGCGTCCTTGCCTGCACGGGCCGCGGCGCCACCTTGGCCGAGGCGCATCAGCGCGCCTATGCGTTGGTCGACGCCATCGACTGGCCCGAGGGATTCTGCCGCCGCGATATCGGTTGGCGAGCGCTTTAACGAAAAAAGCCGCGCCAAAGGGCGCGGCTTTCTTGTAAGGTGCCAGAGGTTCTCAGACGGTGGTGTAGAGACCTTCGTAGATCGGCAGAAGCGTATCGGTCTCGAACAGGCTGCTGACCGACGTGCCGTTCCAGATGTTCAGGATTGCCTGCGTGAACATCGGCGCCGTGGGCACGATTCGGATGTTCGGCGCGTTCTTCACTGCCTCGGTCGGCTGAATTGAATCGGTGATGACAAGTGACTTCATGACCGATTTCGATACACGCTCGACCGCGGGGCCAGAGAGGACGCCGTGGGTGATATAGGCATGCACCTCGGTCGCGCCATTGTCGGTCAGCACCTGCGCCGCCTTGCAGAGCGTTCCCGCCGTATCGCAGATGTCGTCGACGATGATGCAGGCCTTGCCCGCGACGTCGCCGATCACGGTCATCTCTGCCACCTCGCCCGCTTTTTCGCGGCGCTTGTCCACGATCGACAACGGCGCACCGATCCGGGTTGCCAGTTCGCGCGCCCGCGCCACGCCACCGACGTCCGGGGACACGACCATCAGGTCATCCATGCGCCCCTTGAAGTGGTGCTGGACGTCCAGCGCGAAGACCGGCGCCGCATAGAGGTTGTCCACGGGCACGTCGAAGAAGCCCTGGATCTGCGCCGCGTGCAGGTCCAGCGTCAGCACGCGGTCGACGCCTGCCTCGGTCAGCAAGTTCGCTACCAGCTTGGCGCTGATCGGCGTGCGGGCCTTGGCACGCCGGTCCTGCCTGGCATAGCCGAAATAGGGAATCACAGCCGTGATGCGCGATGCAGAGGACCGGCGCAACGCGTCGGTCATGATCAGAAGCTCCATCAGGTTGTCGTTGGCCGGGTTTGACGTCGGCTGGATGACGTACATGTCCTCGCCGCGGACATTCTCATAGACTTCGACGAAGATTTCCTGGTCGTTGAACCGCTCGACCCGCGCGTCCAGCAGGCTGACGCTCATCCCGCGGTGCATCGACATGCGCCGCGCGATCGACTGCGCCAGCGGGCGGTTCGCGTTTCCAGAGATCAGCTTGGGTTCGGTCATGACGGGCATGGGACGGGCCTTTGGCGGGTTCGGTCAGATTGCGGTTGCCTTAGCACCGGGTTAGCCTGTGGGCAAACCAAGAAGGACATGGCGATGGCACATATCGACTATTACCTCGGGACGATCAGCCCGTGGTGCTATCTGGCGGGCGACCGGCTTGAGAAGATCGCAGCCCGCCACGGGGCGCAGGTCACCTACAAGCCGCTGGACCTGCTGCAGTTGTTCGACCGCACCGGGGGCGTTCGCCCGGCTAACCGTCATGCCAGCCGGATGGAGTACCGTGCGCAGGAACTGCCCCGGTGGGCCGATCATCTGGGCATGGCGCTGAACCTGAAACCCGCGCATTGGCCGGTCAACATGGCACCTTCGTCCTATGCCATCATCGCCGCGCAAGAGGCCGGCGGCGATGTCGGACGTCTGGTTCAGGGCTTCCTGCGGGCAGTCTGGGCCGAAGAGCACGACATCAGCGACGATACGGTCATCCGCAAGATTCTAAGCGACCACGGCTTCGATCCGGCGCTGGCCGACAAGGGCCTGTTCGTCGGCGCCGAGGTTTATGGCCGCAATCTTGAACAGGCTGTCGAGGCTGGGGTTTTCGGTGCGCCGTTCTATATCGTGCGCGAAACCGGACAGCGCTTCTGGGGCCAGGACCGGCTGGACTTCCTCGACCGGCACCTCGCCGGATGAGCGGCATCCACCTGCGCCATTGGCCGGGCGATCCTGACCGGCCTGCGCTGGCGCTGCACTGCATGCTGGGAAGCGGGTCCTACTGGGGACCGATTGCCCGGCACCTGGGCGGACGCATCGACCTGCGCGGCTTCGACATGCCAGGGCATGGCCGCAGCGACAACTGGGATCCGGCCGCCGACGACCCGGACCTGCACACGGCCGTCACCCGGATCGCCGCCAGCTTCATCCAACGGCCGCTGGACCTGATCGGCCACAGCTTCGGCGCGACCGTCGCGCTGCGCATCGCCGTGGCCGCCCCCGACGCGATCCGCAGCCTGACCCTGATCGAGCCGGTGCTGTTCGCCGCGGCGCCCGACGCCGCGCAGGATGCGCTTGACGATCGCATGGCCACATCGGTCCGGGCGGGTGACGACGAGGGTGCGGCCCGGGCCTTCCTGTCGGTCTGGGGGGCCGAGGATCCGACGACCCTGCCCCCGGCCGTCATGGAGCAGATGACCCGACGCATCGGCATGGTCGTCCAGACGCAGGACGCACTGCACGGCGACAGCGGCAGGATCCTGAGGGAAGGCGGCCTCGAGGCTATCGACGCGCCGGTGCTGATCATCTCGGGCGCCGACAGCCCGCCGGTGATCCGCGATATTACCGCTGCCTTGGCAGAACGCCTGCCGGATGTGGGTCGGGCCAATGTTCCGGCGGCGGGGCACATGCTGCCCGTGACGCACCCGGAGGAGGTGGCTGGCCTGATCGCGGTGAACCTGGACCGCGCCTAGAGGACGAAGTCCTGTTCGTCGGGCAGTGCGCCGATGGCGATCCACTGGACCCGCAGACGCGCAACGCGCGTGTCGCCCCAGGTGCTGAAGACAAGGTCGAAGCCCGAGGGCGTCACGTTCTCGACCCGCAGGTCACCGCGCTGATTGCGGTCGCTGTCCAGATCCCACATGCCGATCCCCAGATGCACGACGGGTGACGTCAGGAATCTTTCCTCGAACGTGACGTGCTGGCGTGTCATGCGCACGCCGTCACCCGTCCACATCGGGCCGCCGGCGTCAAAGTCGGACACGATCAGGCTGTCGCCCTGGACGATCCCGATCTCGTTGCTGGCAAATCGCAGCATGGCAGTCTCCTGTGGGCGGCCCGGCCTGAGGCACGGTCAAAAGAAAAGCCCCGGTCGCGACCGGGGCTGTCCTATGTGCCGGATGCGTCCGCTCAGTCGGGAACGGTCGACTGGTTCGGGTCAAGCCCGATATGCGTCCCCATGGCCTGCATGTCGCCAAGCAGCTTGGCGGTGGCGGTCACGATTTCTTCCCCGACATGCTCGCGACGTTCGGAGGCGTTGCGATGGGCGCGATGGGCGTCCTTCATCATGTCGTTGAAGACATCCTGCGTGATCTCCTCGCGCGGATGGCCGCGCTCGGCCAGCAGGCTGACGCTGTCGGCGTTGATCTCGGCGAAGCCGCCGGTCACAGCGAATTCCTTCTGGGCACCATCGGCCCCCACAAGGATCACCATGCCGGGACGCAGGGTCACGATCGTGGGCGCATGGCCGGGCATGGCGGTCAGGTCGCCATCATTGCCCGGCAGGCGCACCTCGCGCACGGGAACGGAGGCGAGGCTCCGTTCCGGCGACACAAGGTCGAACTGCATGGTATCGGCCATTCTGCCCCCTTACGCGGCTTCGGCAGCGAGACGCTGCGCCTTGGCCTTCACGTCCTCGATGTCACCGACCATGTAGAAGGCCGACTCCGGCAGGTGGTCGTACTCACCCGCGACAACGGCCTTGAAGGACGCGATCGTCTTCTCCAGCGGCACCTGGACGCCGTCCGAACCGGTGAAGACCTTCGCCACGTCGAAGGGCTGGGACAGGAAACGCTGGATCTTGCGGGCGCGGGCCACGGTCAGTTTGTCCTCCTCGGACAGTTCGTCCATGCCCAGGATCGCGATGATGTCCTGCAGCGACTTGTACTTCTGCAGGATGCCCTGCACGTCGCGCGCCACCTGATAATGCTCTTCGCCGACAACGGCGGGGTCGAGAATCCGGCTGTTCGAGTCCAGCGGGTCCACGGCCGGATAGATCCCCAGCTCGGAAATCGCGCGCGACAGAACCGTCGTGGCGTCGAGGTGGGCGAAGGTCGTCGCGGGCGCCGGGTCGGTAAGGTCGTCGGCCGGGACGTAGACGGCCTGGATCGAGGTGATCGAGCCGTTCTTGGTCGAGGTAATGCGTTCCTGCATCGCGCCCATGTCGGTGGCCAGCGTCGGCTGGTAGCCCACGGCGGACGGGATGCGGCCCAGAAGCGCCGACACCTCGGAACCCGCCTGCGTGAAGCGGAAAATGTTGTCGACGAAGAACAGAACGTCGGTACCCGAGGCGTCGCGGAACTGCTCGGCCAGGGTCAGACCGGTCAGGGCGACGCGCATGCGGGCCCCCGGCGGCTCGTTCATCTGGCCGTAGACAAGGGCCACTTTCGATTCGGTCAGGTTGTCGGGGACGATCACGCCCGATTCCACCATTTCGTGGTAGAGGTCGTTACCCTCGCGGGTCCGCTCACCGACGCCCGCGAAGACCGAGTAGCCCGAGTGCACTTTGGCGATGTTGTTGATCAGTTCCATGATCAGAACTGTCTTGCCCACGCCGGCACCGCCGAAGAGGCCGATCTTGCCGCCTTTGGAATAGGGCGCCAGCAGGTCGATGACCTTGATGCCGGTGACCAGGATCTCGGAGCTGGTCGCCTGCGCGGCGAAGTCCGGGGCCTGCTGGTGGATGGCACGGGTATCGCTGGCTGCCAGCGCCTCGCCCTCGTCCACGGGTTCTCCGACGACGTTCAGGATGCGTCCCAGGGTCACGTCGCCGACCGGCACGGTGATCGGACCGCCCGAGTCGGTGACCGCCTCGCCGCGGACCAGACCTTCGGTCGAGTCCATGGCGATGGTGCGGACGGTGTTTTCGCCCAGGTGCTGCGCGACTTCCAGCACCAGCTTCTTGCCGTTGTTGTCTGTCGTCAGCGCGTTCAGAATTGCGGGCAGGTGGTTGTCGAACTGCACGTCAACGACGGCGCCGATCACCTGCGTGATTTTACCAGTGGCCTCTGCCATGTCATCACCCTCTAGCGTTACGGTCAGAGCGCCTCGGCGCCCGAAATGATTTCGATGAGTTCCTTGGTGATCGCGGCCTGACGCGAGCGGTTGTACTCGGTCGTCAGTCGGTCGATCATGTCGCCCGCATTGCGCGTGGCGTTGTCCATGGCACTCATCCGCGCGCCCTGCTCGGACGCCGCATTTTCCAGAAGCGCCGCGAAGATCTGCGTGGCCACGGACCGCGGCAGAAGGTCGGCCAGAAGCTCCTCCTCACCCGGCTCGTAGTCATAGAGCGCGTTCGCGGTGGCACCCTCGGGCACCTCGGCGGGAATCACCTGCCGCGCGGTCGGGATCTGGCTGATCACCGACTCGAAGCGGTTGTAGAAGATCGTGGCCACGTCATAGTCGCCGGCGTCGAAGCGGTTCAGAACCTCGTCGGCGATACCGCGGGCGGTGTCATAGCCCACGCGCTTCACCTCGGACAGGTCAACGTGATGCACGAACAGGCTGCCATAGTCGCGCTTCAGCTGCTCGCGGCCCTTCTTGCCGACGGTCAGGATCGCGACCTCTTTCCCCTCGCCCCGCAGACGCTCGGCATGCTGGCGGGCCAGCTTGACGATCGAACTGTTGAAGCCGCCGGCCAGACCGCGCTCGGCGGTCATGACGACCAGCAGGTGACGCTTGTCATCACCCGTGCCGGCCAGCAGGCGCGGCGCGCCGGCCTGGCCCGCCGCATTCGCGGTCAGGCCGGCCATGACGGCCTGCATGCGGTCGGCATAGGGGCGCGCAGCCTCCGCCGCCTCCTGCGCGCGGCGCAGCTTGGCGGCGGCGACCATCTGCATCGCCTTGGTGATCTTCCGCGTGTTCTTGACGCTTCCGATCCGGTTCTTGAGATCCTTGAGACTGGGCATCTATTCCCCCTCTCAGGCGCGGGTGCGGTTGTATTCGTCCAGCACCGCCTTGATCGAAGCTTCCAGTTCACCGCTGACCTTGCGGTCGTTGCGGGTCATGTCGTCCAGCAGTTCGGACTTCTGGCTGCGCAGGAACTGGATCAGGCCATCTTCCCAGGCCACGATCTCGCGCACCGGCACGTTATCGATGTAGCCCTTGGTGCCAGCATAGATCACGATCACGATCTCGGCGTTGGTCAGCGGGCGGTACTGCGGCTGCTTCATCAACTCGGTCAGGCGGGCACCACGGTTCAGCAGGCGCTGCGTCGCGGCGTCCAGATCCGATCCGAACTGAGCGAAGGCCGCCATCTCGCGGTACTGCGCCAGTTCCAGCTTGACCGGACCGGCGACGGATTTCATCGCCTTGGTCTGGGCGGCCGAGCCCACGCGCGACACCGACAGACCGGTGTTGACGGCAGGGCGGATGCCCTGGAAGAACAGTTCCGTCTCCAGGAAGATCTGGCCGTCAGTAATCGAGATCACGTTGGTTGGGATATAGGCCGACACGTCGCCAGCCTGCGTCTCGATGATCGGCAGGGCGGTCAGCGAGCCTGCGCCGTTGGCTTCGTTCAGCTTGCAGGCACGCTCCAGCAGGCGCGAATGCAGGTAGAACACGTCGCCCGGATAGGCTTCGCGTCCGGGCGGACGGCGCAGCAGCAGCGACATCTGGCGATAAGCCACGGCCTGCTTCGAGAGATCGTCATAGATGATCAGGGCATCCATGCCGTTGTCACGGAAGTATTCGCCGATGGCCGCGCCCGAGAAGGGGGCCAGGAACTGCATCGGCGCCGGGTCGGACGCGGTGGCCGCGACGATGGTCGTGTAGGCCATCGCGCCGGTCTCTTCCAGCTTCTTGACCAGCTGGGCGACGGTCGAACGCTTCTGACCCACGGCGACGTAGATGCAGTGCAGCGTCTTCATGCCCTCGGCCTCGCGGCCGTTGTAGTTCTGCTGGTTCAGGATCGTGTCCAGCGCGATGGCGGTCTTGCCGGTCTGGCGGTCGCCGATGATCAGTTCGCGCTGGCCGCGACCGACGGGGATCATGGCGTCGACCGACTTCAGGCCGGTCGCCATCGGCTCGTGGACCGACTTGCGCGGCATGATGCCGGGGGCCTTGACGTCGGCCACGCGGCGCTCGGTCGCCTCGATGGGGCCCTTGCCGTCGATCGGATTGCCGAGGCCGTCAACGACGCGACCCAGCAGGGCCTTGCCGACGGGAACGTCCACGATCGAACGCGTGCGCTTGACGGTGTCGCCTTCCTTGATCTGGCGGTCGTCACCGAAGATCACGACGCCGACGTTGTCGGTCTCGAGGTTCAGCACCATGCCACGGACGCCGCCGGGGAATTCCACCATCTCGCCGGCCTGGACCTTGTCCAGACCGTAGACGCGGGCAATCCCGTCGCCGACCGACAGCACCTGGCCGACCTCGGCAACTTCGGCGTCCTGGCCGAAGTTCTTGATCTGCTCCTTGAGGATCGCCGAGATCTCGGCAGCCTGGATTCCCATTATCCGACCTCTTTCATGACATTCTGCAGGGAAGCGAGCTTCGAGCGGACCGAACTGTCGATCATCTTCGAGCCCAACTTGACAATCATGCCGCCGATGAGGGTCTCATCGACGCGCG
>JAYZBS010000167.1:0-16534 GCA_036338635.1 Pseudomonadota bacterium
AGACCTTCACCCCGCAACGGGGCTGACGCTGCGCAACCCGCAAAGCTCCGCGCCAGCCCCCGTTGCCCGACCCGCCAAAACAGGCAAAACTCAAAGCCGGAGTCTCGCTCACGCTGGATAAAAGTTGGGGGCAACGTCACGGCGAGCGCACGGTGTCTGAGTTGGCCGCCGAATATGGCGTGCATCCGCTGGCGACATCCTAAGGGCGAGCAGCCGCTTCGAGGGAACTGGATGCCCTTCTCCGGCTATCACGGTCAAAGTCGGATCGGGACAAGGACGCGCTGCCTAAGGTCCTCGGACGAACGGATCGCATCGCAAGACCCGGACAAACGAACAACCGAAGTCCGCATTCGAATTGCCCTCACGAACAGCTTGAACGCCCTGACTTCGTCGAGATGGAGCGCGTGGGCTGGGCTTGACGGGGTGGCGCGAAGCCCTGCTTCAACGTGAAGGCCTGCGACAATTCCCGGCGTACAGCGAGGGTAGAGAAGGCGTTGACCGAATGTAGTCGTCATTGGAGCTTTTTCGCCAACAGCCGGAAGGGGAAAAGCGCTCTCTCGGGTGCCGAGATGCAGCGCCGGTTGAAGGTGATCAGCTATCCTCACCTCGATCGTAGCTTGCACGAATTCCCGAATCAGTTCCGCTTGTTCGGCCCTCTCCTCCTGACTTGCACGACCCTGCGACACACCCTAGCGCAGCGGGTTTCCGGCCTCGGCGATGATCTGTGCCAGCGTGCCGGGCGCGATAGGTTTGCTGAGCAAGGTGACGCCCAGATCGTTGGCCTGACGCTGCAACGCCTCGGACCGGCTGGCGCTCATCAGCCAATAGCGGCTCGCGGCACCGAGGCTGACGGCCAGTCGGCTCAGGCAGACCAGGCCGTCCATACCCGCGCCCAGTTGATAATCGACGAGGCAGAGGTCGGGTTCGACGCCGGTCTCGTCGAGCAAGGCGACGGCTTCCTCGCCCGAGGCCACGTCCAGCACGTTGACGCCCCATTGCTCCAGCAGGCCGGTCAAAGCCTGCATCACGGATGCGTCATTCTCGACGATCAGGGCAGTTACCTCGGGGCGATCCGCGCCGCCCGCCCCCGATCCGCTGGACGCCCCCCGCCGATCGGGTGCCTGCAGCGTCGTCGCTACCTCGACCCCGAAGGTCGAGCCGCGTCCGACGGCCGAGCGCAGGGTCAGTGCGTGCCCCAGAAGGGCGGCGGCCCGATCGACAATCGCAAGGCCGAGGCCCAGCCCCTCGGAAGCCGAGGCCTTGGCGTCGAGGCGCTTGAACTCGGCGAAGACCAGGCGGTGGTCCTTTTCGGCGATCCCGCAACCGGTGTCGCGGACCTGCAACAGCACCCGGCCCGCACGCGGCCGGGCTGCGACCAGCACCCGGCCATGGGCCGTGTAGCGGATCGCGTTCGCCAGAAGATTCTGCAGGATGCGCCGCAGGTAGAGGCGGTCGGACATGACCCAGCCCTGGGCGGACGTTACGACCAATTGCAGGCCCTTGGCCTGCGCGACCGGGGTGAACTCTTCGCGCAGCTGCTCGAAAAGGGGGGCCAGCGCCACCGGCTCGACCGTCAGGGCGGCCTGTCCGGCTTCGAGGCGCGATATGTCCAAAAGCGCCTCGATCAGGCCGCTGACGCTGTCGAGCGAGCGCTGAATCTTGTCCAGCTTCGCGCGGGGGGCGGGCAGAGCCATGTCTTCGAGCAGCGAGCCGACGAAGAGGGTGGCGGCTGACAGGGGCTGCATCAGGTCGTGCCCGACCGCAGCCACGAAGCGCGCGCGCGAGGCGTTCGCCCGCTCGGCATGGGCCAGTGCATCTTGCAGCTCTTCGGTGCGGGCGGCGACGCGGGCCTCGAGCGTCTCGTTCGCGCGGCTGACGCTGTCCAATGCGCGACTGTGGTCGGTGATGTCGTCGATGGACAGAACGAAGCCGCCGTCGGGGATCTCCTGCGCGTGCAGGGCCAGCGTACGCGGTCCCTCGGCCCCGGCGGCCTGCGTGACCTGCACACCAAAGCTGTCGCGCCGTCGGACCGAGCGGGCCCAGTCTGCCAGCCGGTTCGCCCCTTGCCGGGCGGGAAAGTCGAACTGCGCGCGCAGCTGGTGCCAAACCTCGTCGAAATGCGTGCCCTCGCGCAGGCGGGTCAGCGGCAGTGTCAGCATCTGCGACAGGTTCGCGTTCCACGCCAGCAGCCGCAGCCGCCCGTCGAAAAGGCAGACGCCAAGCGGCAGATGTTCCAGCGTCGCCTTCAGGATCGCGGCCTGATCGTCCAGAAGGCGCCCCCGCTCGGCCCGTTCGGCGCGGATGAGGTCGGTGACTTCGGTCTGCAGGATCGCGGTGCCCCCGTCCGAGGTGCGTTGTTCCGAGACCTGAACCAGCCGCCCCTCGGCCAGCTCTTGGGTCATGATGAAATGCCGCTCGGCGTGGCGGCGGCGGCGCATCTCGATCCAGCCTTCCGCAGTCATCCCCTCGGGCGGGGTGAAATGGACAGAACTGGCGACCAGCGCCAGATAGGTGTCGAAGTGAAGGCCCGGCTGCAGGCGGTCCACGATGTCGGGCAGGATCGCGTTGAAGCGCGCGTTGCACATCACCAGCACGTCCTCTGCGTCGAACAGCGCGAAACCTTCCTGCACCGCCTCAATGGCAGCGGACAGGTTCTGGCGCGCGGCCTCCTTCTCGCGGTAGGCGATCTCGAGGCTGGCATTCGAGGCGTTCAGAAGGTCCAGCGCATGCTCAAGCTCGCGCGTGCGGGCGTGGACCTCGTCCTCCAGCAGGGCGGCGCGCTGGAACTCGGCATAGCCGCCGCCGGTGTCTTGCGGCTGGTCCTCAATCTGCCGGATGAGGGCTTGCGCGATCACGATCAGCTTCTGGTGCCGCCGCTCGGGGTCGTCGCCCGGCGCCATCATGCGGGCAATGTCGGCGGGCAGGTCCGGGGTCATGCCGGCGCAGGATCGTAGAAGGCGACGCCGGTCAGCGTCTGGTTGACATGCATCCCTCCGGTCTGCTCGCCATAGGTCGAGAAGCCCCGGACCCGGTGCCGAGCCAGAAGGTCCGAGACGGGGCGCGTCTGCTGGCGCGCCTCGGCGTCCATGCGGCGGAAGATGCAGTCAAAGCCCAGCACCATGCGGGGCGTGCCCTGCGCCGCCAGCCCGGCGAGCGAGTCGCCCAGATGCGCAGCCATGTCCGACGGATCGGACAAGGTGAGGACCATCCCTTCAGCCACCGCGCCGAAGAACATCAGTTCCCCGCTCGGGCCGATGCCCCGGATCGCACGGACGAAATGCCGCCCGCCCGCGCGCACCATCAACGGGCGCGTGGCGAACGTCTGCGGGCCCAGATCGACCGGATCGCAACCCAAAAGCCGGGCATATTCCGGGGCCGCCGGCTCGTCGTTGATGCGCAGGACTGCGCGGGCCGCCGGATCGGCACGGGTCACCACCATCTGCGTGCGCGAGGGACGGGCCGAGTTGAACGAGAAGGGCCGCATTGCCAGCGGACTTCGCAACAGGCACAGGACAGCGGCCGCGTGTCTGCGCAGCTGCTGGCCGCAAAAGACCTGCGTCTGGCGGAATGCTCGCCAGTCCCCGGCCGAGCCGCCGACGATCCGCACCGGCCCGAGGCCTCCGGCCAGCGAGGCGACCAGATGCTCTTCATGGCCGGACATGCCGTCGACCAGCAGGATCGCCAGTTCCTGCGGCATCTGGGCCGCATGGCGCCCCAGATCCTGCCGCGCCTTTCGCAGCCGGGCGATCATGTCGCGGGAATCGATGGCGTCGATCGGGTCGATCATCACCGCCCCGGCGGCAAAGCCAGCTTCGGGAAAGGCGACGGCCACGAGGCTGCGGTCGGCATAGCCGGCCTCGCCGATCTCGCCGGCCGTGGTGCATCCGGCGATGGCGCAACGACCGAAATGGGCGGGCGCGCGGGCCAGCAGCCGCGGCAGGTCGGCGCCGGCTCCGACGAACATCAGGACCAGCGCAAATGGCCCCGGGCCGAGGCGCGCGGCGAGCCCGGACAACGGGTCCGGCCTGTCCAGGGGAACCGAGGCGCTGCGCGGGGCAAGCGCTTCGGGGTCAGACGGTGCCGCCTGCGGCATCGGCAATGCGTCCCTTCAGCTTCACGTCCTGCGCCATCAGCACCGCCTGCGTGCGGGTCGACACGCCCATCTTGCGCATGATCGCCGTCACATGCGCCTTCACCGTCGTCTCGGCGATGGACAGCTCGAAGGCGATCTGCTTGTTCATCCGCCCCTCGCAGATCAGCTCGAGGATGCGGGCCTGCTGGCAAGTCAGCTGCGACAGTCGCCGCATCACCGCCTCGGCCGCGTCAGCGGGCGCGTCCCCGCCCCGCTCGGCCTCGGCAGGCAGGTCGGGGGCGAAGATCTCACCCGCCGCCAAGGCCTCGAACGCCATGCGGAAGACCTCGCGCCGCGAGTGCTTGGGCACGAAACCTGCCGCCCCGCCGGCAAGGGCCGCACGGATCGTGCGCGTCTCGTTGACCGAGGTGACCAGCAGGACCGGCAGGCGCGGCGCCACGCGGCGCAGGTGCAGCAACCCCTCAAGACCATCGACATCCGGCAGGTTCAGATCCAGCAGGATCACGTCGACGTCGGTTCCGGCGGACAGGTGGGCGATGGCCTGCTGCAGGCTTTCGGCATGGACGACCCGCTCGATCCCCGACACCGATTGCAGCGTCATCGCCAGTGCGTCGCCGAATAGCGGATGGTCCTCGACGATAAGCGCGGTTCGGAACGCGGCCGCACCCATCGGGTTGCCGAAGGCCGGGATCTGCGGTTCTGCTGCCATTGCCTGCCCCTTCGCCCGGGCCCCCGCCCGCGCCATTGCCCAATCTTGCGCCGCCTTTCCGTGCTTGAAAAGAGGCCTCGCCGATGAGGGGAAGGGCGGATGTCCGCGCCTCCCCGGTCTTTGTGCGATCACGGATCAGTTCGCCGCCAGCTGCGCAGGCAGCTTGAACGTCCAGATCATGCCACCCTGGTTGAGGTAGTTCACCTTCTTGGCGACCTCGCCGCCCCACAGGGGAACGGCGCCACCCCAGCCCGAGACGATCGTGACGTATTGCTCGCCGTCCTGTTCCCAGGTTACCGGCTGGCCGACGATCCCCGAGCCGGTCTGGAAGGACCACAACTCTTCACCAGTCTCGTCATCCAGCGCCTTGAACTCGCCCTCGGGGGTGCCGAAGAAGACAAGGCCGCCGGCCGTCGTCATCACCCCGCCCCACAGCGGCGCGTCGTTCTGGTATTCCCACTTCACCTCGCCGGTCATCGGGTCCATCGCCTTGAGCGAGCCGATATGGCTTTCGAAGATCGGCTTGATGGTGAAGCCCGCGCCCAGATAGGCCGCACCCTTCTTGTAGCTGATCGGCTCGTTCCAGATGTCCATGCCCCATTCGTTCGAGGGGATGTAGAAAAGGCCGGTATTCTGGCTGTAGGCCATCGGCTGCCAATTCTTGCCGCCAAGGAACGAGGGCACGGCGAAGACCTGCTGGCCCTTGCCCCCTTCGGCCGAGGCGTTCATCGCGCCGGGGCGGTTTTCCTCGTTGTAGATCGGGCGGCCCGTCTCGTCGATGCCCGAGGCCCAGTTGATGTCCTTGACGAAGGGATGGGCCGAAACGAAAGCGCCGTCCTCGCGGTTCAGGACGTAGAAGAAGCCGTTGCGGTCGGCAGTGCCGAAGCGCTTGTTGCCCTCGGCGTCGGTGAAGGCGACGACCTCGTTCACGCCGTCAAAGTCCCAGCCCTCGCGCGGGGTGGACTGGAAGTGCCACTTGATCTCACCCGTTGCCGGGTCGATCCCGAGGCGGGACGCGGCATAGAGGTTGTCGCCCTTGTTTCCCTCGACCGGGGTGCCGGCGTTCCTCAGGTGGCTGTTCCAGGGCGCGGGGTTGCCCGTGCCGAAGACCAGCGTGTTCGTATCGATGTCATAGGACCCGCCCAGCCAGGTCGCGCCGCCGCCGGTCTTCCACATGTCACCCGGCCAGGTCGCGTTCAGCGTGCCGGTCATGGTGCTTTCCTCGCCGTTCAGCGTGCCCATGTGCCCCTCGATGACCGGGCGCGTCCAGACCGTCTCGCCGGTCTCGGCATCGCGGGCCTGAACCTCGCCGACGATCCCGAATTCGCCGCCCGAGTTTCCGGTGATGATCATGCCGTCCACGATCAGGGGGGCGGCGGTGTAGGAATAGCCCTCCTTGTACTCGGCGATCTTCTTGTTCCACTTCACGTCGCCGGTCTTCAGGTCCAGCGCGATCAGGCGCGCATCCAGCGTGCCGAAATAGATGTTGTCACCATAGATGGCCGCGCCCCGGTTCACCACGTCGCAGCAGGGCAGGATGCCCTCGGGCAGCCGGGCGTCATATTGCCAGATCTCGCGGCCGGAGGAGATGTCAATGGCATAGAGGCGGGAATAGGACCCCGTGACATACATCACGCCGTCATGGATCAGCGGCTGGCTTTCTTGCCCGCGCTGCTTCTCGCCGCCGAAGGAAAACGCCCAGGCCGGCATCAGGTTCTTGATGTTGTCCTTATTCAGCGTATCCAGAGGGCTGTAGCGCTGCAGATCGCGCCCCATTCCGTTGGTCAGCACGTCGCCGGTGCTGGCCTGATCGCCGGCCAGATCCTCTTCGGTCACGGCCGCGCCTGCAGCACTTGCCGCCATCGCCAGCACGGTCGCCAGCACGAATTTGTTCATGGTGTCCTCCTCCGCTCTCTCCGGCCCCGGCGAAGCGCGCGGCTTCGGAGGCATGGGGCCGAGTATGGGCGGCGGCCGGGCGCCGTATATTGTCCATTGGTCGAATGATTCCCGCGACCTACTGGCCACGCGGGGCGGCTAGGTCGACCATGGTCCTATTTCGGTCCCCGCGCCTTCTTCCGATCCTTGGTGGACGTAAGGGAGGATGCGTGATGAGACGACCCGTTGCAGCCGCCTTGGCCGCAGTGCTGGCCCAACTGGCCACCGGTGCCGCCGCGCTCGACCTGCGGATCGATCTGGTCGAGCGGGTGGTGATCCCGCCGCCCATCCTGTCGAACCTGATCGCCCCGCCGGACGATCTGGCGCGTGCCGGGGCCGAGTTGGGCCTTGCCGACATCTCGGCCACCGGCCGCTTCATGGGCGACGCGTTCACACTGACCCAGACGCAGCTCGCGCCCGAAGACGATCTGCGGCCCCGGGTCGAGGCGCTTCTGGCGGACGGCGCGCGCCTGATCCTGGTCAAGGCCCCGGCCGAGGACCTTCTGGCGCTGTCCGACCTGGCTGCACCCTCGGGCGCGGTCATCTTCAACCTGACCGATCCCGGCGACGATCTGCGCGGGTCCGAATGCCGTGCAAACATCCTGCACACGACGCCCAGCCTTGCCATGCGCGCCGACGCGCTGGCGCAGTTCGCGCTGAAGAAGCGATGGACGCGGCTGGCGCTGCTGGAAGGGCCGAACCCCGAGGATGCCGCCTTCGCCGAGGCCTTGCGCGCCGCCATGTCCAAGTTCGGCCTGACGATCGCGGCCGAAAAGGCGTGGTCCTTCGATGCCGACATGCGCCGCGTCGCCTCGGAAGAGGTGCCGGCCTTCACGCAGGACCTGCCCGAACACGACCTGCTGCTGGTCGCGGACGAGCGCGGCGATTTCGCCCGCTACATCCCCTACAACACCTGGGTCCCCCGCCCCGTCGCGGGCTCGGAAGGGATCATGCCGCTCGGCTTTTCCGGCGTGGTCGAGAACTGGGGTGCCGCGCAGCTTCAGCAGCGTTTCCGCGATCTCGCCGGGCGCGAGATGCAGGCCGCCGACTTCGCGGGCTGGGCCGCCATCTCCGCCATCGGCGAGGCCGTCACCCGCAGCCGCAGCACCGATCCCGCCGCGCTGCGTGATGCCCTGCTTTCCGACCAATTCCGCCTGGCAGGGTTTCTCGGCACGCCCCTGTCGTTCCGGGCGTGGGACGGGCAGATGCGCCAGCCTGTTCCGCTGGTGACCGAACGCGCCGTCGTCGTCACCGCCCCGCTGGAAGGGTTCCTGCACGAATTCTCGGAACTCGACACGCTTGGCCAAGACCGGCCCGGCACCACCTGCACCGCATTCGAACGAGGCCCCGCATGATCCGTCCCGCCCTTCTGTCCCTTGCCTTTGCCCTGCCGGCGGCGGCAGACGAGATCTGGGTCTCGAATGAGCTGGATGACACGGTCAGCGTGATCGACATTGCCACGCTGGAGGTGAAGGCGACCTATCCGACCGGCCAGCGTCCGCGCGGGATCACCTTCAACAGCGATCACAGCCTTCTCTACATCTGCGCCTCGGACAGCGACGCGGTGCAGGTCATGGACCCCGCGACCGGCGAGATCCTGCACGACCTGCCCTCGGGCGATGACCCCGAGCAGTTCGTGCTGACGCCCGACAACCGCCAGCTCTGGATCGCGAACGAGGATGACGCGCTGACGACGGTGGTGGATACCGAAACGCGCCACATTCTGTCGCAGATTGCCGTCGGGATCGAGCCGGAGGGGATGGGCATGTCGCCAGATGGCCGCCTGCAGGTCACCACCTCCGAGACGACGAATATGGCCCATTGGATCGACACCGGAACGCACCAGATCGTTTCGAACACGCTGGTCGATGCCCGCCCGCGCCATGCGGAATTCAGCCATGACGGCGCCCAGCTGTGGGTCAGCTCCGAGATCGGCGGGACGGTGACGGTCTTCGACACAGAGAGCCGCGGCGAAATCGCCCGGATCGGCTTTTCGATCCCCAATATCCGGCCCGAGAGGCTGCAGCCCGTCGGCATGGTCTTCTCGCCCGACGGCGCGAAAGTCTTCGTTGCGCTTGGGCCGTCGGACCATGTGGCGGTGATCGACACGGCAAGCTTCGAGGTCATCGACTACATCCTCGTTGGCCGTCGGGTGTGGCACATGGCGCTGTCGCCGGACGGCACGCAGATGTTCACGACGAATGGTGTCTCAGGCGACGTCACGGTCTTTGACGTCGCCAGCCACAGGGCGCTGAAGACGATCAAGGTCGGCCGCTATCCCTGGGGCGCGGCCGCCCGGCCTTCTCCCTGACGGCGGCTCGACCAAGGTCGAATTGCCGCCCTGCCCCACCCCCACCTAACTGTCCCCAAGCCGAAAGAAGGAGGACTTCCGTGCCCATCCCGTCCCGCCCCGCCCTGAAGGGCGCGCTGATTGCCGCCGCCTTTGCCTTGCCCGTCCAGCTCTGGGCGCATGGCGACGTCGCCCCGCAGCCCGTCAACACCGACGCCCTTCCCGATGTGGGCGAGGAATGGTTGACCGAGAACCCCTACCGCGCCGAGGCTGCGGGCGACGAGGTCTGGCTGGCCGCAGTGAAGATCGGCGACTCCGGCTACAACCAGAACTGCGCACGCTGCCACGGCCTTGGCGCCGTGTCGGGTGGGCTGGCCCCGGACCTGCGCTATCTGGAGGCCGAGGAATATGGCGACGAATGGTTCATCGAGCGATTCCGCCACGGCTATACGCAGGACGGCGTCACCAAGATGCCCGCTTTCGAGGAGGTGCTGGGCCAGAAGGCGGCTTGGGCGATCCGCACCTATGTCGAGACCCGCCCCGAGGACGGTGCGCTCGACGATCACACCGCCCGCCTGACCGAGATCCGCGACCAGCTGGCCTCGGGCGAGGGGGACGCGGTGGCCATCGGGGCCGAGTTGACCGAGATCGCGGGCAGCGCGGCGACAGCCTCGGGCGCGCCCCGGGCCGACAGCACCGTCTCGCGCGCGGCCGAGGTGCTGGCGCAGGCACCCGAGGATCGCAAGGGCGCGGCCGAGTTGCTGACCATCGGCCTGTCGGCGGCGCATTAAGGTCCCCGACCATGCGCGCCTTGGCCGCCCTGGCTCTCCTCGTGCTCGCCGCCCCGGCGGCGGCGCAGCCCACCCCCACCTGCGCGGACTACGTCCCGCAGGCGCGAATGCAGAACACTTCTCCGCAGGATGTCGGCCGCGATCTGGACCGCATCCGCGAGGACGGCTGGATCGAGATCGCCGTCTACGAGGACTTTCCCCCGTGGTCCTACATGGCGGACGGGGCGGCACAAGGGATCGACGTGGACCTGGCGCGTTTGATCGGCGAGGGTCTGGGCGTCGAGACTCGCATTCGCATGGTCCAAGCCGGCGAGACGCTGGATCAGGATCTTCTGAACTACGTCTATCGCGGGGCGGCGGTCGGTGGGCATGTGTCAAACCTGTTCCTGCACGCGCCCTACGATCCGGCCTATGCCTGCCGCTTCGATCAGGTCGTCTTCACCGGCATCTACGCCGAAGAGGCCCTCGGGATCGCCTACAGGCAGGCGGATTACCCGGACAAGGGCCCGGTGCCAGCCTATTTCCGCTATGACACGGTCGGGGTCGAGAACGACGCGATCTCGGACTTCTACCTCACCTCGCTGGTGGGCGCGGCCGGCGACAAGGTGCGCCGCTACCGCTCGACCGCCGCCGCGATGGAGGGGCTTGCGGCGGGGGAGGTCATGGCGGTGATGGGACCGCTCACCGAATTGCAGGCCCTGTCCGGCGACGGTGTGCTGGTCCACACCCCGCCGCTGCTGGGGCTGGAGCGGTCATCCTGGACGCTAGGCGTCGCCCTGTCGGCGCAGCACCGTCCACTTGGCTACGAGGTCGATGCGATCCTAGGCGATGCTGTCGCGGATGGGCGGCTCGAGGCGATCTTTGCGCGTTACGGCGCGACCTATCGGCCCGGTTTGCGGTAGGGCGAAGGGTGGGGGCTGCCACCCCCCTCTTGGCCGTAGCGGCCAATTCACCCTCGCGCATATCTTTATGGAGAAGGGGCGTGCCGAGCGGTCACAAGGGCGCCGGGATCGTGGTCAGGTTGCCGGCCTCATCGACCAGACGGACGGGGCCAAGTCTGAGGCGCGTCTGAGCGCGGCGGATGGCCGGTTCCGGCATGAGGGCGAAGGCGGTCGAGGTGGCGTCGGCGAGGGCGGCGCTGGCGGCCTCGACCGTAACGCTGGACCACAGGGGCGTCTGGCCCTGCGGGCCGATGATGTGACTTGCCCCGGATGGGAAGCGCAGGGCGCCGGGTGATGAGGTGGCAAGTGCGCGGCCGTCCTGCAGGGTGATCTGGCCGAGCACCCCTGCGGCGGGATCCTGAAGTTCCAGCCGGAAGTCGCCCTCCTGCGCGCGCTGCTCGCCCATATCGACGAGGACTGGGCCGAGGCCGCCGAGTTCGGTTGCGACGAGGTCGGTGGCCAAGCCTTGGGCGAGGCCGTTCAGCGTCAGCGCCTGGCCGTTCGGCAGGCGCAGAACGCGGCTCGGACGTACGATTCCTCCCAACGGAAGGACGGCCGGGCGGCGGGTGCCCGCCGCCTCGGCGGCCCAGAGCGGCTGGATCGCCGGATCGAAAGCGCCTTCGGTCGCAGCGTGGACGCGCTGCGCAAGCTGCAGCGCAGTGCGCATTTCGGGCGAGAGGGGAACTGGGTGGCCGCTGTTCAGACGCGTCAGCTCGGACGGGGCATGGAGCGAGAAAACCTGCTCGATCCGACTGATGCGCGCAAGGACGCGCGCCAGGGTCGCGTCCGGCAGATCGCCGCCGCGGATCAGGATCCGCGCCTCGGCGCCCATCGCGCGCCCCTGCCACTCGGCAGCGCGGACGCCACGGGTCGCCAAGGCGGCGCCGACAAGGATGGTCAGGAAGCGTCGGCGCGTCGTCATGCGGCGGCCCGCCCTTTGGCGCGCGCCGCCAGGATCAGCGGCACGCATCTGCGCGGGTCGTCGTGGATCGTCACACAGTCGAGGCATTGGAAGCACTCGCTGTAGCGGACCTGGCCCGTGGCTGCGATCGCGTCATAGCGGCAGCGCACGCGGCAAAGCTGGCAGGGCGAACCGCATTCCGCCCGGCGCGGAATCCAGCGGCGCAGGCGCAGCGCGTCGCCGATCCGCAGCAGCGCGCCGAGCGGGCAGACCGAGCGGCAGAAACCCTTGAACCAGACCATGGATAGAACCAGCCACCCCCCCGCCCAGAGGACATAGGGCCAAGGACGCAGGAAGTGGGTGGTGACGGCGGTCTTGAAGGGTTCGATCTCGGCGACCGTTTCGACATGCGCGGGAGCGAGAATTGCGGTCAGGGCAAGCCCCGCCAGCGCCAGCGGCCCGGTCCAGAGCAGCGCCCGGCCCAGGCTGGGGGCGGGGCGCCATTCAGGCAGGCCCAGCCTTCGCCCGGCGTGATGGGCGAATTCCTGCATGGCGCCATAGGGGCAGAGCCAGCCGCAGAAGAGGCCGCGCCCCCAGTGGACCAGCCCCGCCAGCGCCACGACCCAGATCACCAGCGAGAAGGGGTCATAAAGCAGAACCGCCAGCCCGCCCCCTTGGATGAGGCCGCGCAGGACCGCCAGCGGCGTCACGATCGACAGTTGTCCCTGTCCCCAGAAGCCGATGAAGCCGATGACGAAGGTCAGCCAGCCAAGGCGGATTGCCGGGAAATGGCGGTGCCCCGCCAGCCGCGACTGGCGGGCCAGCCCTGCCAGCAACAGCGCCAGCGCCGCGACCAGCACCGCAAGGTCGGCGCGACGGGCGTGGACGGCCTCGGCCCAGGCGGGGCGTGGTGCCGCGCCTTGAGGCGTCAGGAAGAAGCGCGGCGGCAGGATCATCGGCAGAGTCAGGTCGGCATGGCCGATCTCGGGCTGAAACATGCCATGCTCGCGTTCGGCGCGCAGCGTCAGCTGCCACTCTCGGGTCGGATCGAAGCCAAGCCGACGGTCGAGCCGCAGGATCATCCGCGTTCCGTCCTGCCAGTCCGCGAGGTCCGGATGCAGCTCGGCCAGGATATCGGCGTCGCGCAGCGCCAGTGGTAAGCCATCCTGTGTGGCGGACAGAAGGTCGGGCGCGGTGTTTCGCACGAAATCGGGACCGACAAGGCCGTGCCGGCCCCGGTCGATCAGCAGGATGAACTCGTCATCGGGGGCGACTCGGGACTGGGTCTCGAGTTCGGCCAGCGTCTCGGCCGACAGGACGGCGCGGGCGATGGCGGGCGGGCCAATGTCGATTGCCAGCAGGTCGAGGAACAGTCCCTGCGGATCGGCCGCCCCGGCCGGATCGCCGCCGGCCCACCGGGTGCCGGCAAAGGCGGCCTCGACCTCGGCATTCGTTACCTGAAGCCGGCGCGCGAGGCCCTGCTGCAGCAAGGCGTCAAAGTCCAGCGCCTCGGCATGATCCGGGTCAGGGCGGGGCGGCGGGCCGGCACTGATCCCCTGCATCCGCTCGCGCGCAACGGCCAGCGTGGCGGCGAGGATCGATTCATGGGCGATGCGGACCGAGGCCGTCGCCTTGGTCACACCGTCCAGATAGACCAGATCGCTGCCCTGCCCGGCGCCGTAGGGGCTGCCCACGACCAGCGGCTCGGTGATGGAATGGCCGCGGTACTGCGACAGAAAGGCCCTGAGCGGCGCCTCGCCAAGACCCGAGACAAAGATCGGCTCGTTATGGGCCAGAAGACGCACGTCGATGAAGCGCCCCTCCAGATCCAGCATCACCAGCATGTTGATCGGCTGGCCGGAGAAGCCGGGAAGAGGCGCCAGTGGCCCGGTTTCAAACAGGAAACCTGCCTCGCCGCCGCCGGAATTCAAAAGCCCGTAAACACCCTGGTCATTGAGCCTTTCACCCAAGGCATAGGGTGCGATCACATGGGCGGCCATGTCCTGCGCATCAAGCCGCAGCGGCAACAGAAGCAGCAAGATCAGGAACACAAAATACATACCCGGCACGATACGCCGTGCCCACCGTGGTGCCATTCGACCAAGGTCGAAGATCAACACGGTCAGGACGTCTGCTTTTTTGTCCTCACGGTGCGAGAGCTCCGTATCTCATCACCGATACTGGTCCTGATCAGATGAACAAAGAAGTATCAGCGTCCTCGTGAAGCCGGGGCGTGACGATCAGCCATTCAGCACCGTCAAAAAACCAGAGGTTTCTCTAAAGCGGCCTTAGGTGTCTGATCCCATGGTTGATGGTGCGATTCATTCTCAGGAATGGAGGGAAGCATTATGGGCCAGGTTTGTCACGGAAGCGCCACGACGATGCACGCCGCCAGAGCGGCAATACAATTGTCGCAAGCTTCGCTCGCGACGTTGAGCCGAGATCTGGGGAGCAACCCGAAGACGGTTGCGAAGTGGCGCAAGCGCCAGACTGTTGATGATCTCAAGACCGGGCCAAAGGAGCCACGCTCGACGATCCTGACCGAGGCTGAGGAGGCGACTGTCATCGCCTTTCGGCGGCACACGCTGGAGGCTCTGAGCGCTGCAGGCTTACGCCCTTTCCAAATTCGGGTACCGGATATTCGCCGCCAGAGTTCCGCTGCGGAACGCTTGTGGCAGGCGCGCTGAATGTCGCCTCGGATCGTACTGACGCAATTCATGGAGGCGCCTTTGCGGGATCTGGCTTAATGTCGCTAATGCGTGGCGATCTTGCGACGAATGCTCTTCAGGATGATCATGGTATGCGCCCAGCTGTGATCATCAGGCGGATCGATTCGATGGTCCGGGCTCGGTGGCTATCTGCCTCTCACACCAGCTTTGATCAGTGCGCCGCGCCTCCACCCGACTGTCAAACCATTCCCCAAGAACGGGCTTTGCGATCCATCGCAGATCATGCTGGACAAAGCGATGACGGTGAAGACCGGTAACGTCGGACCTCATTTCAGGCATCTTGGTAATGTTGATATCATCAACGTCAGCTGCTCACAGGCGCTGTTTCCCGGGCTGGCAGGGTGAAGTTCCGCTGATTTCGGGATCACGCAGTCATTCGCTGCAGATGGAGCCTCGCGGCCGTCCCTTGCTGATGACCCGTGCGGCGACGCAGCAGCGAACACTGAGAAGACCTCAACGCTGCCCTTTCTTCGTGCTGCCGCAACTCGTTCCAGCCTCTTCTTTACCTTTTCCTTACGCGCCCCGCTCATATCCCGCATAGCTCCCTTACGCTGCCTTCGGTGATCGTCCCCGTGACACAACACGAAGGTGACGCATGTCCGATATCATCTATCTCACGCTTGGCGTGGGCGGCTTTCTGGCTTTCATGGCCGGGACCCGCGCGCTGATGCGCCTGTGACGGAGGGCAGGATGTTCGATATGATCCTCGGCCTTGCCGTCGCGGCGGGGCTACTGGGCTATCTGGTCGCGGCGCTGATGCGTCCCGACCGCTTCTGAGGAGGCGGTCATGCCGACAAGCTATCTCGTCCTGATACTCTACTGTGCTGCCACGGTCGGACTGGCCTGGTTGCTCGCGGGCTACATGCACCGCGTCTTTACCGGTCAGCGCGTCTGGCTGAGCGCCATCATCTCCCCCATCGAGCGCGGCTGCCTTGCCGCCGCCGGGCCAGCCGCCACGCGCGCGCAGGGCTGGGCGACCTATGCCACAGCGGTCCTTGCCTTCAACTCGGCGGGGTTCGTCTTTCTCTATGCCGTCCTGCGCCTGCAGGGGGTGCTGCCGTGGAACCCCGAAGGGATCGGGCCGATGTCCCCTGATCTGGCCTTCAACACCGCGGTCAGCTTCGTCACCAACACCAACTGGCAGGCCTATTCCGGCGAGGTGCAGCTGAGCTATCTGGCGCAGATGGTCGGGCTGACGGTGCAGAACTTCGTCTCGGCCGCGACCGGGATGGCGGTGGCCGTTGCGGTGATCCGCGGCTTCGTCTCCACCGGTGATGGACGGATCGGCAACTTCTGGACCGATCTGACGCGCGCTGTGCTCTACGTTCTTCTGCCGGTCTCGATCCTGGCAGCCGTGCTGCTGATCTGGCAGGGCGTGCCGCAATCGCTTGGCGCCTATATCCGCGCAACGACGCTGGAGGGCGCCAGTCAGATCATCGCGCAGGGTCCTGCGGCCAGCCAAATCGCGATCAAGCAGCTGGGCACCAATGGCGGCGGCTTCTTCGGCGTGAACTCGGCCCATCCGCTGGAGAACCCGACGATTCTGTCGAACATGGTCCAGTCGGTGCTGATCCTGCTGATCCCGGTCGCCTTCTGCTTCCTCTTCGGTCGCATGGCCCAGGACCGGCGCCAAGGCTGGGCGATCTTTGCTGCCATGGGCGTGCTGTTCGTCGCGGGCCTTGCCCTGATTAATGGCTTTGAGCAGGCGGGCAACCCGATGCTGACCGATCTGACCGGCATCACCGGCCCGAATATGGAGGGCAAGGAGGTCCGCTTTGGCGCCACCCTCTCGGCGCTCTGGGCGCAGGCGACAACGGCGGCCTCGAACGGGTCGGTGAACGCGATGCATGACAGCTTCATGCCAATGTCGGGCCTGGTGATGCTGCTGAACATGCAGATCGGCGAGGTGATCTTCGGTGGCGTCGGCGCAGGCTTCTACGGGATGCTGCTCTATGTCGTGCTGGCGGTGTTCCTGGCCGGTCTGATGGTCGGGCGCACGCCGGAATATCTGGGCAAGAAGATCGAGGGACGCGAGGTGACGCTGGCCGTCCTCGCCTTCCTGTCGATGCCGCTCGGTATCCTCGTCTTCGGCGCGATCTCGGCGGTGGTGCCGGCGGGGCTGGCGGCGGTGCAGGATGCGGGGCC
>JAYZBS010000168.1:0-33607 GCA_036338635.1 Pseudomonadota bacterium
GCCTTGGCCATGGCGCGCTTGTCGCGCAGGCGATAGCTGGCGATCAGCGCCGGCATGAAATAGGGCTTGCCGTTATAGAGCGGCACGGCAGAAGGCGGACGGAAGTCCAGCGGGGTCGCCGACCTGTCGTCGCGCAGCAGCTTCAGGGCCGCGCGGCTGCCCAGCCAGGGTGCCCAGACCACGCCCGATCCGCAGAAGCCGGTCGCGAAGGTCATGCCGTCATGCTCGAACAGCCGGGGCAGCATGTCTCGGTTCATCGCCACGTTCCCGAACCAGCTGTGGCTGAGGCGCACGTCACGAAGCTCGGGGAAGATGCGGGCAAGGCCCTGCTTCATCAGGATCGTCGGCTTGGCGGGATCGCCCTTCGACGAGGCATCGCGTCCGCCCAGCAGGATGCAGGTGCCGTCGGGGGAGGGTCGGAAGTAGTGGCCAAGGATCAAGCCTTCGCCCATCATCATGCGCTTGGGCATCAGCCGATCCATGACCTCGGGCGCCAAGGGTTGTGTCGCGATCATCCGGCTGCGGACCGGGACTAGGCGGCGGCGCAGCCAGGGCGTCGCGCCGTCGGTATAGCCGTTGGTGCAGATCAGTACCTGCCGGGCGTCGATGGTGCCCTTGGAGGTCCGGACCTTGCGACCCTTCGCCTGCTTCGAGATGTCCTCGACCTGAACGCCCGAGATGACGGTTGCGCCGGCGGCCAGGGTGACGCGCAGGATCTCGGCGTGGAACTTGGCAGGGTGCAGGCCGCCGATATCCATGCGGACATGGCCGCCGCGATAGAAGTCGCTGCCGATGTACTGGTGCTGCTCGGTGCGCGGGACGGCGTATGCCTCGATGCCTAGCTTGCGCTGAAGGTCGTCGGCGGACCGGGCGTTGGTCTCGTACTGCTCGGCTCCGATGGCGCCCCCGAACTTGCCGGTCAACTGAAAGTCGCAATCCAGCCGCTCGGTGGCGATCAGGTCATAGATGAACTCTCGCGCAATCTTTCCCTCGGCCTCGATGGCCAGGGCCTTGGCCTCACCGAAGGCCTTCTTCAGCGCGGCAAAGTTGGGCCGGATGTTGCCGCTGGTGATGCCGCCGTTGCGGGACGAGGCGCCTTCGCCGGGGTTCATCTTGTCCAGCACCACGACCGAACGCCCGGCCCGGGCCAGCATCAGCGCCGCGGTCAGGCCCGAAAATCCCGCTCCGACCACCACGACATCGGCCTGCTTGGGCAGATCGGCCGGCGGCAGCGGTGCGACAGGGGCGGCTTCCCACCAGTAGGGGGTGGATTTCTCGGCAAGCTGTTGGGTCATGGCGGCGTCCTTGTAAGCGCAGCGGGTCAGATATGTCGGTCGAACTGCACCGCACCGATGATCCACAGGACCGAGGTCGGGGCAGAGCTGTCGTTATGCAGGCTGTGGGGGCGGACGCTGTCGAAGGCGAAGCTGTCGCCTTCGTGCAGTTCGACCGCCTGGTCGTCGACTTTCAGGATGACCGTGCCTGACAGCACCACCCCGCCTTTCTCGGCAGGATAGCTGAGCGCCCGGCCGCCCGACTGGCCGCCGGGTTCGATATGGATGATCATCAGCTGCAGGTGCCGCTTGTCCGTGGGTGTCAGCAGTTCCTTGCGCAGGGTGCCCAGTTCGATCACCGGGCGGTTTTCCTTGCGGCGGACAAAGTCAGGCTCGGACCCGCCCGGAACGACAGGCGTATCGGCAAAGAGATCCTGCAGGGACACGTTCAACGCCCGGCGCAGCGCCGTCAGCAGGCGGACCGAGGGGTTGGCCAGCCCGCGTTCGACCTGGCTGATCATCCCGACCGAGACCCCTGACGTTTCGGCAAGCGTCTTCAGCGACATGCCGTGCTTTTTGCGCAGCTGCCGCAGCCGGTCTCCCAAGGGCGGTTCGTCCTTGGGCTGATCCAGGGGAATGATGTTGTTCTGGGACAAGAGCCGGGCTCCGGATCGTGGACGATGCGGCCCCGCAACCAGCATCGCCGACGTGGGGTTCACTTTCCTGATTCTCGCATTCAAAAATTGAAATTTCAACGAGAACCCGTCCGTCGACATATGTCTGCCGAGAATTTCAGCAATGGAGCTGAAGAACCAGTCGGCGTGGACTAAAGCTTCTGCCACAAAGTGCAGTCTCCTGTTCTCCTTGACTGAAGACGACCAAGGCGCTTGTCGAAAATTTCACTATATGCTCTCTTGCATGAAGAATCAGTGACGCAGGAGGCGACATGACCCCGGCATCCGCATTGGCCCCATCCGACCCGAAGGACGCAGCCCTCACCATCGAGGCGCTGAGCCTCAGCCTGCCGGACGGAATGGAGCGCGGCTTTGCCGTCCGCGATGTCTCGTTCGATCTGGTCCCCGGCCAGATCCTCTGCGTGATCGGCGAGTCCGGGTCGGGGAAATCGGTCACGGCCAATGCTGTGATGGGGCTTCTGCCCCGGAGCATCGGTCATGCAGGCGGCGCGATCCGCGTCGGGCAGGCCGATCTGTCGAAGATGTCGGACGGTGACCTGCGCGACATGCGTGGGCGCGTGGTGTCGATGATCTTCCAAGACCCGCTGTCCGCGCTGAACCCACTGATGACCGTCGGCGCGCAGATCGTCGAGGTGATGGCATCGCATCATGTCGGAACGCCCGCGACGCGTGCCGCGCGCGCCATCGAGCTGTTATCGGAGGTCGGGCTTCCCGATCCGCCGCTGATGTTCGACCAGTACCCGTTCCGCTTGTCGGGCGGCCAGCGGCAGCGGGTGATGATCGCCATGGCCCTCGCGCTCGAACCGAACATCCTGATCGCGGACGAGCCGACGACCGCCCTCGATGTGACGACGCAGGCGCAGATCCTCAAGCTGATCCGCGACATCCAGCGCCGCAAGAAGATGAGCGTCATGTTCATCACGCATGACTTCGGCGTCGTGGCCGAAATCGCCGACAGCGTCGTCGTGATGGAGAAGGGCAGGGTGGTCGAGCAGGGCAGCGCCGAAAAGGTGCTGAAGACCCCGTCGCACCCCTACACGCAGCGCCTGATCGCAGCGGTGCCGCACATGATCGGGCAGAACCGCGTGCCGCATGCGGCGACTTCGGAGGTGCCGCTTCTGCAGGTGCGCGACCTCGCCAAGACCTATCGCAGCGGCAGCCGTTTCTTCGGGACCGAACGTGTCGTGCAGGCGGTCCGGGACGTGTCGTTCGACCTGCTGCCCGGCCGGACGCTTGGGGTCGTCGGCGAAAGCGGCTCTGGCAAGTCCTCGATGGGACGGCTGCTGGTCAAGCTGATGGACAGCGACAGCGGCCAGATCATCTTCGAGGGCCAGGACATCGCCCGTCTTTCCGAAGACCGCTTCCGCGCGATCAGGCCCAAGATCCAGATGATCTTCCAGGACCCCTTCGCGTCGCTGAACCCCCGTTCGACCGTGGGGCATATCCTGACCGTCGGCCCTTGCGCGCATGGCATGCCATACCCCACGGCGAAGGCCACCGCGCAGGAACTGCTGGCCAGGGTCGGTCTCGATGCGGGTGCGTTCGGCCGCTATCCCCACGAATTCTCGGGCGGTCAGCGCCAGCGGGTCGGAATCGCGCGGGCGCTGATGTTCAAGCCGCGGCTGCTGGTGGCGGACGAATCCGTCTCGGCACTGGACGTATCGATCCAGGCCCAGATTCTGACCCTTCTGGACGAGATCCAGCGCGATACCGGCGTGGCCATGGTCTTCATCACCCACGATCTACGCGTCGCCTCGCAAATCTGCGACGAGATTGTCGTGATGCAAAAGGGCCGGATCGTCGAAAGCGGCCCGCCTTCGGAAATCTTTCTCAATCCCCGGTCTGCCTACACGCAAGAGCTGGTGGCCGCCATTCCGGGTGAAAAGCCAGGCACAAGAACCTGCTGACCCGACCCGACCTCAACATGACATCCAACAGGGACCTCTGACATGTCCAAGAAATTCCAGAACCTGACCCGGCGCGGCGCGCTCGGCCTGATGGGCGCGGCCGGTGCCGGCCTGATGGCCCCGAACCTTCTGGGCAAGCCCGCCTTCGCCCAGCCCGAGGGCGCGCCGACAGGCCGCGTGGTGGTGGGCCTCGTGCAAGAGCCCACCGTCTTCAACCCGCTGATGGTCAAGATCGAGGTCGACGACGGCGTCCACTTCTCGCTCTTCGACGCCCTCTTCCGCTTCACGCCCGAGGGCGAGCTGATCCCGAATCTGGCGGCCGAGGTGCCGACGCAGGAAAACGGCGGCATCTCCGAGGACGGGACCGAATGGCGCATCCGGCTGCGCGACGACGTGAAATGGCACGATGGCGAGCCCTTCACCGCCGAGGACGTCAAGTTCACGCTGGAGCTGATCGTCGATCCCGACTTCCGCGCCTGGCGCACTGCGGGCCATGACCTGCTGCGCGACATCACGGTCGTCTCGCCGACCGAGCTGACCTGGCGGATGGAGCACCCCTTCGCGCCATACCTGGCCTTCCTGACCGAGACCTTCATCATCCCCGCTCATGCCTTCGAGGGCGTCGAAGACCCGAACGAGGCACCCTTCAACCAGGCGCCCATCGGCACCGGCGCGTTCGAGTGGGGCCAGCGCGTGGCTGGCGACCGGATCGAGCTTGTCGCCAACCCCGACTATCACGGCGAGGGTCCGTATCTAGAGCAGCTGGTCTTCAAGTATATCCCCGACACGACCGTTCACTATACCCAATTCCGCAGCGGCGACATTGACCTCTTGGGTCGGATGTACATCTCGCCTGACAAGTTCGAAGAAGCCAAGACGCTGGACGGGCGCGAGTTGCAACTGCAACCGGCACCCTCGGTCGAGTCGATCGCGCTGAACCTTGAACGGCCGCAGTTCAAGGAACTGGCCGTGCGCCAGGCGCTCTACGCCGCCATCGACCGGCAGGCGATCATCGACCTGGTCTATTACGGAGTCCCGGACCCTGTCGAAAGCTATGTGCCGCGCAACTCGTACTATTTCTACGACGGCCTGCCTGCCCACGAGTACTCGCCAGATCGTGCCAACGCCCTGCTGGACGAGGCGGGCTGGGTGCGCGGCCGCGGCGGCATCCGCGAAAAGGACGGCGTGCGGCTGGCCTTCAAGAACTCGACCACGTCCGGCAACCACCTGCGAGAGCAGATGCAGCAGTTCGTCCAGCAGATGTTCCAGGAGATCGGCGCCGAGATGACGATCGAGAACATGCCCGCGGCCGTCATGTGGGGCGAGTTCTGGATGCAGTCGCAGTTCGACACCGCCGTGGTCGGCACGACCTACCTGATCGGGTCCGACCCCGACGTGACGAACCGCTTCCACTCCAAGGCCATCACGGCCCAGGGCGGCGCCGGTTCGAACAACACCCAGTTCAAGAACGCGCGCGTCGACGAACTGCTTGAGGAAGGCTCGCAGATTTTCGATCCGGCCGCGCGCAAGGCGATCTATGACGAGATCCAGCAGATCGTCCGCCAAGAGCTGCCGTTCCTGCCGCTGTTCGCCGAAAACTACATCCACGGCCGCAAGACCGGGATCGTGGGCTTCAAGCCGAACGGCAACACCCGGACCGAATCCTGGAACGCCGCCCACTGGTACTGGTCCTGACCGACCTCCGGCCGCGCCTGTCTGCGCGGCCGGTCTCCAATGCCCCGACACGTCTGACGGAGGGCTGAATGGCCGTCTTCTTGCTCAACCGGCTTTGGCAGAGCCTGATCCTGCTGATCATCGTCTCGATGATCGGGTTTGCCATCCTGAACATGATCCCCGGTGGGCCGCTGTCGCAATTCGCGCTGGACCCCGGCATGACCGCCGCCGATCTTGACCGACTGCGCGAGCAGATGGGCCTGAACCGGCCGCTTCCGGTGCAGTATCTGGACTGGGCCTGGCGGATGGTCCAGGGGGACTGGGGCACGTCCTATCGTGACGGTCAGCCGGTGACTGCCGTGATCGGCCGCCACATCTTCGCGACGCTGCTGCTGATGGGATCGTCCATGGTGATCTCGATCGCCATCGGGACCTGGATCGGCATCCGCGGCGCGACCCACCGCTATTCGATCTTCGACTATACCGCCACGGTCGGCGCGATGATCGCCCTGTCGATCCCGACCTTCTGGTTCGGTCTGATCGCGATCTACGTCTTTTCGCTGCAGCTGGGCTGGTTGCCCGCCGGCAACATGTACACCATCGGCGACCAGTCGGTGCTGGGCTACCTGCGCCACCTGATCCTGCCCAGCTTGGTGCTGTCGCTAGTCCATGTCGCGGTCTGGAGCCGCTATATGCGCAGCGCGACGCTGGACGTCATCAACCAGGACTTCGTCAAGACCGCCCGCGCCAAGGGCGTTCCCGAACGACGCGTCCTGACTAAGCACGTCGTCGGCAATGCACTTCTGCCGATGATCACGCTGGCCGGGATGCAGCTGCCGCAGCTTCTGGGCGGCGCCCTGGTGACCGAGACCGTGTTCACATGGCCGGGCATGGGCCGGCTGTTCCTCGACAGCCTCGGCTACAGCGACTATCCGGTCGTGATGGGACTGTTGATGCTGTCCGCAATCCTCACGCTGCTGGGCAACCTGATCGCCGACATCGTCGTGTCGATGGTCGACCCCCGCATTCGTCTTAGCTGATTCAGCGCCAGGAGTATGTCATGACCGCGATCCCGGCCCCCACGCTTGCCCCGCCCCGGACCCGCTGGTGGCGGACCCGCGCCACCCGGCGCTTCATGCGCCACAAGCTGGCGATGGTCGGCATGGCCATGCTGGCCGTCCTGGTGCTGGCCTGCGCCTTCGGCCCCTACCTGCTGCCCTACGACTCGCTGCAGATCGACATGCGCGCCCGCTTCGCGCCGCCCCTGACCGGGGACCATTATTTCGGCACCGATCCCCTGGGGCGCGATCTTGCCGCGCGCCTGTTCGAGGCAGGGCGGATCTCTCTGCTGGTCGGGCTCTTCGCGATGCTGCTCTCGACGCTGGTGGGGGCCACCGTTGGCGTCGTAGCGGGCTATCGCGGCGGGTGGATCGGCAGCGCGCTGATGCGGCTGGTCGATGCGTTCCTGGCCTTCCCTTCGATCTTTCTTGTTCTGGCGCTTGCGGCGGTGTTCCAGCCCAGCCCCGTGATGATCACCCTCATCATCGCGCTGACCAGCTGGATGGAGGTGTCGCGCATCGTCGAGGCCGAAGTGCGCTCGCTCCGCGAACGCGAATTCGTGCTGGCGGGTCGGATGCTGGGCCTGGGCGGGATGCACATCATGTTCCGCGAGATCCTGCCGAACGCGATGGGGCCGATCATCGTCGCCGCCACGCTGACCGTCGCGCGGGCGATCCTGACCGAGGCCTATATCAGCTTTCTGGGCTATGGCATCCAGCCGCCGCTGCCCAGCTGGGGCAACATGCTGAACGGTGCGCAGCAATATCTGGAAAGCGCGCCGTGGCTTGCCATCGTGCCGGGTGTCGCGATCACGATGGCGGTGACCAGCTTCAACTTCATTGGCGACGGTCTGCGCGACGCCCTAGACGTCCGCAGCGATCCGCGCTGACAGGCGCAACCAATCGGGACGGCGCCTGAAAACGTGACGCTGCGGCAGCAGATTATTCGCTTCCTGCACGCCAGTTAGGCATGAAGTTGCATTCCTCTCCCGCTAGGGTGGCCTCGAACCGAGGGAGAGGGCCGCCATGACGGATTCAGTCGCGACCGAGGCAGGGATCGATAGGGCAGGTATCGGCACCGCCCTGCAACTTGATGCGTTCCGGCTGAGCCTGCGGCCGATCACCGCCGCCGACAACGTCCGGCTGCATCACATGACGGTGGGTGTGAACTGGCCGCATCGCCTTGAGGATCTGGACCTGATCATCGCGTCCGGAAAGGGCGTGATCGGCGTCGACGCGATCGACCGCGCCGTCTGCACGGCCATGTGGTTCCCGATGGGCCGGGACTTCGCCACCGTCGGCATGATGACCACGACGCCGCGCCTGCAGGCACAGGGGGCGGGGCGCTGGTTGCTGCAGACCGTCATGCAGCAATGCGAGGGGCGGGACCTGCGTCTCAATGCGACACGGGCCGGGTATTCGATGTATCTCGAGGCCGGCTTCATCCCGGTCTGCGGCATCCGCCAGATGCAGGGCAGGCTTCTTGCGGTTCCCGCGCTGCCTGAGGTTCCGGGGCTTGATCTGCGACCTGTCGGACCGGGTGACCTGCCGCAGCTGGAACGTCTCGACGCCGCCGCCTTCGGTGCAGAACGCGGGCAGGCGCTGGCTCTGCTGATGGCGGCGTCCGTCGGACATGTCGCGATGCTGTGCGGCCGACCTGCGGGCTTTGCGCTGCGGCGCAGTTTCGGCAAGGGGCATCTGATCGGCCCACTGGTGGCCGAGGATCCCGCCGTTGCGATGCATCTGGTCTCCGCGCTGATGCGTGGGGCCGAGGGGCAGTTCCTCCGCCTCGACGTCCCCGAGGATCGCGAGGCGCTGATCGGATTTCTGTCAGGTGCCGGGCTCCGGCTGTTCGACAGCGTGACCGAGATGCGGATCGGCCCGCATCGCCGCTCCAGCGCCGGTCCGGTGACGTTCGCCTTGGCCGCGCATTCGCTAGGATAGGCGGTCCTTCAGCGCGAACCACGCGCCCACGACGGGCAGGAACCACGGCTTGCCGCTGTGCGCGGGGATCGCCGGCCAGTCCAGCCCTTCCAGCGGGTTCGTGTCCGTCCGCCCCATGGCGATGTCCGCAAGGACCTGACCCATCAGCGTCGACATCTGCGCGCCGTGGCCGGAATAGCCCATGCCGAAGATCATGTCGTCGGCCACCCCGGCACGCGGGAAGCGGTCCTTGGTCATGCCGACCAGTCCACCCCAGCAGTAATCGATCGGAACGCCGGCAAGCTGCGGGAAGATCCGCTCCAGCGAGGCGCGTAGGATCACCCCGGACCGCGCATCGGATCTTTGGTCCGACGTGGCCGAGAACCTGGCGCGGCCACCGAAGATCAGGCGGTTGTCGGGCGACAGGCGGAAATAGTTGCCGATGTTCAACGATGTGACGCAGGTGCGGTCGCCAGGCATTACGTCGGCCACTTCGGCATCTGACAGGGGGCGCGTCGCGATGATGAATGACCCGACCGGCACGATCCTGCGCCGGAAATGCGCGAATGGCGCACCTTGGACGCTACCGCTATAGGCATCGGTCGCAGCGATGACGTGGTCGGCGCTGATGTTGCCCCTGGGCGTCTTCAGAACCCAGCCGGCGCCGCCGCGCTGGCGGTCCGTGACCGGCGCCTGTTCCCAGATGCGGGCGCCATGACGGTGCGCGGCCTCGGCCAGACCGTTCACATAGCGGCCCATATGCACCATGGCTGATTTCTCATAGAGGATCGCACCGTGGAACCCGTCCGAGCCGATCTCGTCGCCCAACGCATGGCGATCCAGCCAGCGCGTCTCGGGGTCGACCTCGCGCTGGAGTAAGTCGAAATTGGCGCGCAGGCCCGCGACGTGGCTGGCCTTCGACGCCAGCTTCAGCTTGCCCGATCTGCGAAAGTCGCAGTCGATCCCTTCCTCGCGCACCAGATCCTCGATCATGTCGATGGACCGGTCATAGGCGCGATAGAGCGCATGCGCCCGTTCCGCCCCCAGGTGCGCCTTGGCGGCGGCATACCCATGGGCGATGCCGTTGTTCAGGTGCCCGCCGTTGCGCCCGGATGCGCCCGCGCCGACATGCGACGCCTCCAGCACGGCCACGCTGACACCGCCGCGCGCCAGCGTCCGCGCGGCGTTGAGCCCGGTGAAGCCGCCACCGATCACGGCGACGTCGACCCGCCCCTCGACCGGGCCCGGCTGCGCCCCCGCAAAGGGGGCGGCGGTATCGTGCCAGTAGGATGCGTATTTCATCGCGGTCACAACCCAACGACCGCCGGAAGCTGCGACACGTCACTGATCTCGGTATAGCCGTAATAGGGGTTCGCGGGCTCGTGGCCGCGATTGACCCAGACCTTGTTGCGGATGCCCAGGTCATGCGCGGTCATCAGGTCATAGCGGAAGCTGGACGAGACGTGCAGGACATCCTCGGGGCCGCAGCCCAGCTGGTCGAACATGTATTCGAAGGCGCGCATCTGCGGCTTGTAGGCGCCGGCGCTTTCGGCCGTGAAAACATGCGCGATGGGCGCGCCCAGCTTGGCGATGTTGTGGGGGATCTGCGCGTTCATCGAGTTCGTCAGCGCGACCAGGGGAATCTCGGGCGCGATCCTGGCCAGTCCCGCCGGCACGTCGGGGTTCGGCCCCCAAGTCGGCACACGGTCATAGATGTCGGCGGCGACCGCCGGATCGAAAGCGATGCCGTTGCGCTTGCACGTCCGCTCCAGCGCGTTGTGGACGACATCGGCATAGGGCTTCCAGGCACCCAGGACCTCATCCAGGCGATAGGCGCTGAAATCTGCGATGAACGTCTCCATCGCCTCGGGCGACAGCCGCGCGCCGTAATGATCGCGCGCGGCGCCGGCCATGTCGAAGTAGATCATCGTTCCGTGGCAATCGAAGGTGATGAATTTGGGACGGAAGGTCATGTCGCGGGCTCCGGGGTTGTCGGGCCTTTACCATCGGGCCAAGGACGCGACACGCCGTGCCGCAGTGCGCCGGCCCGGCGCAGGAAGTTGCGTATTTCCCGCGCCCCGCGGCAGCCTGTGCCGCCGCCTGCGTCAGAACGGTATCGATCCCGGCCAGCGGCACGGCAGGATGACCCCACCAGTGACAGGAGACGACATGACCGACCTTCTCAAACGCCTCGACACCACGCCCGGCTTCACCCCGCGCGAGGCGAAACCCACGCCAGAGCGGCTGATCGAGGGCAGCCCTGAGTTCAAGACCTGGGCGCTGGACGAGGCCCTGGCAGAGGCGCAGAAATGGGGTCGGATCGACACCGGCATCTGGGAGGCGACGCCGGGCCTTACGCATTCCATCAAGGGCGACACGTTCGAATTCTGCCACATCCTGTCCGGGGTGGTCGAGATCATCGAGAAGGACGGTGACACGCAGCGCTTCGTGGCGGGCGACAGCTTCGTCATGAAGCCGGGCTTCGTCGGCCGTTGGAAGACCATCGAAACGGTGCGCAAGATCTATGTCACCGCATCCTGAGGCTGAACGGCTGCTGTCGGCGCTGGTGAATTTCGCCAGCGTCGTCGGCACCGACAACAGCGGCATCGCGGGCTTTGTGCACGACCATCTGGTGGGCCACGGGATCGGCGTATGCGTCCTTCCCGGCCCCGACGCGGGCCGGTCGAACCTGCTTGCGACCATCGGCGATCCCGCCGTGCCGGGCTATGTCCTGTCCGGGCATCTGGACGTCGTGCCGGCCGATGAGGCCGGATGGTCGGGCAATCCCTTCACCCTGCGGACCGACGGCGACCGCCTGATCGGACGCGGCGCCTGCGACATGAAGGGCTTTGTCGCGGCGGTCCTGGCCGTCGCGCCGCAGCTGGCCCACATGGACCTGCCGGTGCCAATCCACATCGCGCTGTCCTATGACGAAGAGGCGGGCTGCCGCGGCGTGCCGCACCTGCTGGCCGCGTTGCCGGAACTGTGCGCGCCGCCCCTGGGCGCGATCATCGGAGAGCCGACGGGGCTGGCGCCGGTGCTGGCGCACAAGGGCAAGGCGGCCCTGCGGCTGGTGGCGAACGGGCGGTCGGGCCACAGTTCCCGCCCCGATCTGGGGCAGAACGCGATCCATGGGCTGCTTCCGGTGCTGACCGCGGCGGCAGCTCAGGCCGCGGCCCTGCAATCGGGTCCGCAGGACGCGCGCTTCGCGCCGCCCTTCTCCAGCCTGCAGATCGGCACCGTCACGGGCGGGCAGGCCGTCAACATCATCCCCGACCGTGCCGAGGCCGAGATCGAGGCCCGCGCCATTGCTGGCGTCGATCCGCTGTCGCTGCTGGAGCCCGTCGTCGCCGCCGCCGCGAAGGCCGGCGTGACGGCGGTGCCGCTGTCATCCTATCCGGCCTTGGCGCTGAACGCGGACCATCCGCTGGCCGCGCTTTCTGCGGCGGCCTCGGGTCGAGCGCCGCTTGATGCGGTCAGCTTCGGCACCGAGGCAGGGCTGTTCCAGCTGGCCGGGATCCCGGCGATCATCTGCGGGCCCGGCGACATCGCCCGCGCCCATCGGCCCGAGGAATACCTGACGCGGGACGAACTGGCGGCCACCTGCGCGATGATCGTCAGGCTGGGGACGCTGCTGGCGCAGGTGCCGGCATAATCTGCGGCGGGGCAGGGCGCTTTGGCAGGAACTGCCGCCCTGCCGGCCGATCACGGTGTTCCCGCGGCGGCGCGCCGACCTAGGCTTGGGCAAAGACACTTATCTGGAAGGCCCCTCATGACACAGGCAATCGACCTTGTTCCGCTTGACGGCACGCATCTGCCCGAGGCCGTACGCCTTTCCCGGCAGGCGGGCTGGCCGCACCGGCCAGAGGACTGGGCGCTGTCGCTGTCGGTCTCGACGGGGATCGCGGCCGTCGAGGACGGGCGCGTCGTCGGCACGGCGATGGTGTCGGAGTTCGGCCCTGTTGCCACCGTGAACATGATCATCGTCGATGAGACGATGCGCGGGCGCGGCGTCGGGCGGCGTGTGGTCGAAGCTGCCATGGCCCGCTCGGATTCGGCAGAGCTGCGCCTTGTCGCGACCCAGGAGGGGCTGCCGCTGTATGAAAAGCTGGGCTTCCGCGCAAGCGGGCAGATCGTCCAGCACCAGGGCATCGCGACGGCCATGCAGCCCGGACAGCCGGTCGAACCCGGAACAACGGCAGATCTGGCCCGCTGCGTGCAGATGGACAGCCAGGCCTCGGGGATGGCGCGCGGCGCGCTTCTGTCCAGCATCGCCCGGATGGGCGAGCTGCTGCTGACCGAGGGCGGCTTCGCTCTCATCCGGCCCTTCGGCCGCGGGCATGTCCTGGGCCCCGTGGTCGCGCAGACCCCTGCAGCCGCACGCGCACTGATGGCCGAGGCCGCGACACGCTGCGTGGGTCACTTCCTGCGCGTCGATCTGAATGAGGGCCAGGGGCTTCAGGACCACGCCGCGGCGCTTGGCCTGCCGCAGGTCGGCGGCGGCGTCGCCATGCGGCGGCTGGCACCGGGAACGGCCGCCTTCGCACCCTCGGGACCCTTTACGACCTATGCCCTGATCTCTCAGGCGCTTGGCTGAAACACGGAGACCATCATGCTGTCCAATTCCCTCGCCGAGCTTGACCGGCGCCACCTGATCCACCCGCTGTCGTCCTTCCAGGGCCACGAGGCGCGGGGCGTGCGAATGCTGACCTCGGCCAAGGGGGCCATTGTCACCGACAGCGAGGGGCGCGACCTGATCGACGGCTTCGCCGGCCTCTGGTGCGTGAACGCCGGCTATGGCCAGGAGAGCGTCGTCGAAGCAGCGGCCGAACAGATGCGCCGCCTGCCTTACGCCACCGGCTATTTCGACCTGGGGGCCGAGGCGCCGATCCGCCTGGCCGCGGCCCTGGCCGACCGGACGCCGGGCGATCTGGACCACGTCTTCTTCACGCTCGGGGGCTCGGATGCGGTGGACAGCACGATCCGCTTCATCCGGTACTACTGGCATTCCAAGGGCCAGCCCGCCCGCGACCAGTTCATCTCGGTCGGACAGGGGTTCCACGGCTCGACCTCGATGGGGGCGGGGCTGACGGCGCTGCCGGGGTTCCACCACGGCTTCGGCGTGCCCTATGACTGGCAGCACAAGATCTCGTCGCATTACATCTATCGCAACCCCGTCGGCACCGACCCCGCGGCGATCATTGACGCATCGTTGTCCAAATTGCGCGCGAAGATCGAGGAGATCGGCCCCGAACGCGTCGCCGCCTTCTATATCGAGCCGATCCAGGGTTCGGGCGGGGTGCTGGTCCCGCCGCCGGGCTGGGTCAAGGCGATGTGCGCGCTGTGCGCCGAATACGGCATCCTGACTGTCGCCGACGAGGTCATCACCGGCTTCGGCCGCACCGGCCCGATCTTCGCGTCCGAGCACGAGGGGATCGTGCCGGACCTGATGACGGTCGCCAAGGGGCTGACCTCTGGCTATGCGCCGATGGGGGCGGTGTTCATGCGCGAACACGTCTACCAGACCATCGCCGAAGGGGCGGGCGACAGGCTGATCGGCCACGGCTTCACCTATTCCGGCCATCCGGTCAGCGCGGCCGTCGCGCTGGAGGTGCTGGCGCTGTACGAGGGCGGGCTGTTCGACAACGGCCGCAAGATGGGCGAGCGTCTTCAGGCGGGGCTGGCATCGCTTGGCGACCACCCGCTGGTGGGCGACGTGCGCGGGCGCGGCATGCTGGCCGCGGTCGAGCTGGTGACCGACAAGGACGCCAAGACACCGCTGCCGCCGCAGATGCAGCCGGCGACGCGGCTGCTGGACCGGGCCTGGGACCAAGGGCTGATCATGCGCTGCTTCCCGCAGGGCATCTTCGGCTATGCCCCGCCGCTGTGCTGCACCCCCGCCGAGATCGACGCCATCGTCGAGCGGACGCGCGCCGTGCTGGATCAGACCTTGGAAGACCCCGAGATCCGCGCGGTGTTGAGATAGCGCCGGGGCGGGGCGCTGCGGGATATGCCGCCGCGGCGCCCGATACGGAATAATATGCCGAGGTGCCGCCAGCCTTCGACGTGAATCCTCTGCCAGCCTCGGCGAAGCTGAACACAAGGACACGCGATCTCCGGAAGCACGGCGCCATGCCGTCCCTGGGGGCAAGCCGGAAACTGGCACGCGCTGCACAACAGGAGAGACGCGCATGACGACGACCGCACCCGGCCGCCCTCTGGATGGCTTTGCCTATATCAGCTTCGATCTGGTGGGCACGCTGATCGACTTCGAACGGGCGATCACCCAGACACTGACGTCGATCGCCGAGGAAGCAGGCGTGTCGCTCGACGCCGAAGAGGCACTGGCCATCTATCGCACCGCCCGCACCCAGCCCGAGGCGGGCCTGTTTCCCGACGACCTCGGACGCTGCTATGGCATCATCGCCGCCCGGACGGGGCTTCCGGACAGGCCGGAACTCCGGCAGGCGCTGGTCGACGCGGCGGGCGACGCCCCCGCCTTTCCCGACAGCGCCGACGCGCTGGCCCGCCTCAAGCGCGACCACAAGCTGATCGCGATGACCAACGCGCGCCGGTGGGCGTTCGAGAACTATGCGCGGACGCTCGGCCAGCCGTTCTGGGCGGCCCTGACGACCGACGACACGGGCACCGAAAAGCCCGACCCGGCCTTCTTCGACGCCGCCTTCGACCTTGTTCGCGGCGACGGTGGCGACAAGGCCGACATCCTTCACACCGCCCAAAGCCAGTATCACGACATCGGCGTATCACGCGCCCTGGGCATGACAAACGCCTGGATCGAGCGGCGCCACGGGCAGCCCGGCTATGGCGGCAGCATCGAGCCCGAGGCGTTCACCAGGCCCGATTACCACTTCCTGACGCTGGCCGAACTGGCCGACGCGATGGAGCGCGCCAGCGACAGGACCTCGGCAGACGTGTGACGGCACGGCGAAAACGCCGGCCATAACCAACAGGGGAAGAACATGAGTGGAATGACTCCGACGAACTGGACCCGCCGCGACGATGCGATGGTCGAGGATGCGATCCGCCGCGGCGCCTCGCGCCGAGAGCTTCTGAAGATGCTGATGGCCTCGGGCGTGGCCATGGGGGCGGGCGGCTCTTTGCTGCTGGGCGCCTCGAAGGCCATGGCGCAGACGCCGGTCTCGGGCGGGCACCTGCGCGGGGCGGGCTGGTCGTCCTCGACCGCGGACACGCTGGACCCGGCGGTGGCCTCGCTGTCGACCGACTATGTCCGCTGCTGCGCCTTCTACAACCGCCTGACCTTCCTCGATGAGGGCAGCGAGCTGCGGATGGAGCTGGCCGAAAGCATCGAGAGCGACGATGCGCAGACCTGGCAGGTCCGCCTGCGTCCCGACGTGGCCTTCCACGACGGCAAGACGTTGACCGCCGCCGACGTCGTCTATTCGATGAACCGCCACAAGGACCCGGCCGTCGGCTCGAAGGCGGCCGCCATCGCCGAGCAGATGACCGAGATCACCGCCGTCGACGACCGCACCGTCCGGTTCGTGCTCGCAGCGCCCAATGCCGACCTTCCGGTGATCCTGGCGCTGCACCACTTCATGATCTTGGCCGACGGAACCACCGATTTCGGCACCGCGAACGGCACCGGCGCCTTCATCTGCGAAGAATTCGAACCCGGCGTACGCTCGATCGGGCGGCGCAATCCGAACTATTTCAAGGACCAGCTGCCCTATCTGGAAAGCTTCGAGTATTTCGCGATCTCGGACAACAACGCCCGCGTCAATGCGCTGTTGTCGGGCGACATCCACGTGGCCGCCTCGATCAACCCGCGTTCGATGCGGGTGCTGGAAGGGCAGAACCATGTCGAGACCTCGGTCACGACCGCGGGGAACTATACCAACCTCAACATCCGCCTCGATCTGTCGCCCGGCGACCGCGAGGGTTTCGTCGAGGGGATGAAGTACCTGATGAACCGCGAGGTCATCGTGAACTCGGTCCTGCGCGGCCTTGGCCAGTTGGGCAACGACCAGCCGGTGTCGCCGATGGACCGCTATCACAACCCGAACCTTCCCCCGCGCGAATACGATCCCGAACGCGCCCGCGCCGCCTTCGATCGCGCGGGCCTTCTGGGGCAGGAGATCGAGATCATCACCTCGGACGCGCCGAACTCTGGTGTCGATTACGCGATGGTCGTGCAGCAGGCGGGCACCGAGGCAGGCATGAACTTCCGCGTGCAGCGGGTGCCGGCCGACGGCTATTGGTCCAACTACTGGCTGCAGTCGCCGATCCACTTCGGCAACATCAACCCGCGGCCGACGCCCGACATCCTGTTCTCGCTCCTCTACGCCTCGGACGCGCCCTGGAACGAAAGCCAGTACAAGTCCGAGAAGTTCGACTCGATGCTGGTCGAGGCACGCGGCATGCTGGACGACGAGCGCCGCAAGGAAATCTACTGGGAGATGCAGGAGATGATCGCCAACGAGGCCGGCACCATCATCCCTGCCTACATCTCGAACGTGGACGCGATCTCGAGCAAGCTGAAAGGGCTGCGGCCAAACCCGCTTGGCGGACAGTTCGGCTATGCCTTCGCAGAGTACGTCTGGCTGGAAGAGTGATCCCGCCCGCCTGCGCGCATCGCCGCGCGGGCCCCACCTGGCAGGAAGGACAGCGCATGCTGATGTCCCGCACCACCTGGAGATTGATCGCGCAGAGATTGGGCATCGCCGTCCTGACGCTGTTCATCGTTTCGCTTGCCGTGTTCTTCGCCACCCAGCTTCTGCCGGGCGACGTCGCGCAGATCCTGCTGGGACAGGCCGCCACACCCGAGGCCGTGGCCGGGCTGCGCACGGCCATGGGCTTGGATGAGCCGGCGATCTGGCGCTATTTCGGCTGGCTTGGCGGATTTTTGACCGGCGATCTGGGTGACTCCTATGTCAACCGCATGCCGATCGCCGATCTCCTGTCGGGGCGGCTGGCAAATTCGTTGCGGCTTGCCGGCATCGTTGCGCTGTTCTGCACGCCCATCGCGCTGGCGCTTGGCATCCTGGCGGCGATGTATCGCGGATCGCTTCTGGACCGGGCGGTGTCGGTCTTCACCATCTCGGTCATCTCGGTGCCCGAATTCATGGTGGCGACGCTGGCGGTCCTGATCTTCGCGGTGTGGCTGGGCTGGCTGCCCGCGCTCAGCTATGGGGTCAACGTGGACAGCTGGGGCGCGATGCTGCGGGCCTATGCGATGCCGGTTATCTCGCTCAGCTTCGTGGTCGCGGCGCAGATGATCCGCATGAGCCGCGCCGCCCTGATCGAGACGATCAACACCCCCTATGTGGAAATGGCGCTTCTGAAGGGCGCCTCGCGGCCGCGGATGGTCCTGCGGCACGCGCTGCCGAATGCGCTTGGCCCCATCGCCAATGCCATGGCGCTGTCGTTGTCCTATCTGGTCGGCGGCGTCATCATCGTCGAGACGATCTTCAATTATCCCGGCGTCGCCAAGCTGATGGTCGATGCGGTCGCGACGCGCGACCTGCCGCTGATCCAGACCTGCGCCATCATCTTCTGCGTCAGCTATCTTGCCCTGATCACGTTGGCCGACGTGGTTGCCATTCTCTCGAACCCGAGGCTTCGCCGGTGACCAGCATGAGCATGACCCGAACCCTCAAGATCCCCACACCCGCCAACCTGGGGTATTCCTTCAACTGGGTGGGCCGGATCGGTCTGGCCGTGATGATCTTCTGGGCCGTCATCGCCCTGATCGGCCCGTGGATCACGCCCTTCCCGCCGGGCGAGGTGGTGGACTGGGACTATTTCGGCCCCGTAGACGCCACGTACTGGATGGGCACCGACTATCTGGGCCGCGACGTCTTTTCGCGCGTGCTGATGGGTGCGCGATATACGGTCGGCATTGCCCTGGCCGGGGTCAGTCTGGCCTGCCTTGGCGGGGTGCTTCTGGGAATGATCGCGGGCGTTCTGGGCGGCTGGTTCGACACGATCCTGTCGCGGCTTCTGGATGCCTTCAATGGCATCCCGTCGCTGTTGTTCGGGCTTGTCGTCGTCGCGGCCGTCGGGTCGTCCATCCCGGTCCTGATCCTGACGCTGGCCTTCATCTACATGCCGGGGTCCTACCGCTTCGCGCGTGCGCTGACGGTGAACGTCAACACAATGGATTTCGTCACCGTCGCCCGTGCCAGAGGCGAGGGGTTCTTCTACCTGATCCTGCGCGAGATCTTTCCCAACATCGTGGGTTCGGCCCTGGCCGACCTGGGCCTGCGCTTCGTCTTCATCGTGCTGGTGCTGTCCGGGCTGTCATTCCTGGGCATCGGGGTCCAGCCGCCGAACGCCGACTGGGGCGGCCTGGTGCGCGAGAACATCGAGGGGCTCAGCCTGGGGGCGCCGGCGGTGCTGTTTCCGTCGCTGGCGATCGCGACGCTGACCATCTCGGTGAACATGTTCATCGACAACCTTCCCACCCGCATCAGGGACCGCAGCGAATGATCGACACGACATCCGCCCCGCCGCTGGTGACCGTGCGCGACCTGCGCATCGGCGCCGTGACCGACAGCGGGCGCGCCGTTCCGATCATCAATGGCGTCAGCTTCGACATCGCGCCGGGCGAGATCGTCGCCCTGATCGGCGAGTCCGGTTCCGGCAAGACGACCATCGCGTTGTCGCTGATGGGCCACACGCGGCCGGGCTGCGCGATCCAGGGCGGCCGGATCGGCCTTGGGTCCCACGACCTCACCGCGATGAGCGAACGTCGCCGCCGCAGCCTGCGCGGGGTCGACGTGTCCTATGTGCCGCAATCGGCGGCGGCGGCCTTCAACCCGTCGAAGCGGATCATGGACCAGGTGGTCGAGGTGACCGCGATCCACAAGCTGATGCCGCGCGATCAGGCCGAGGCCAAGGCGCGTGCGCTGTTCAAGGCGCTGGCGCTGCCGGACCCCGACAATATCGGCCAGCGCTATCCGCACCAGGTGTCCGGCGGACAGCTTCAGCGCCTGTCGGCCGCGATGGCGCTGATCGCCGATCCCAAGCTGGTGATCTTCGACGAACCGACGACCGCGCTGGACGTCACCACCCAGATCGAGGTGCTGCGCGCCTTTCGCAGCGTCATGGACGCCTCGACCATGGCAGGGGTCTATGTCAGCCACGATCTGGCGGTCGTCGCCCAGATCGCGGACCGCATCATCGTGCTGAAGGGTGGCGAGATCCAGGAAATCGGTACGACCGAGCAGATCCTGAAGGCGCCCGCCCACCCCTATACCCGTCAGCTGCTGGACGCCTTCGCGCCCGCCGCGCATCAGCCTGCCGGCCCCGCCAAAGCCGACGAGGCACCGATCCTGGAGGTGCGCAATCTTTTCGCAGGCTACGGCGCGATGCGCGCAGGCGAACCGACGGTGAAGATCCTCGACGACGTGAACCTGACGCTGATGCGGGGCCGGAACCTGGGCGTGATCGGAGAGTCGGGCTCGGGCAAGTCCACGCTGGCGCGCGCCATCGCCGGCATCCTGCCCGCCTACCGCGGCAGCGTCAGGCTTTTGGGGCAGGAGGTGGCGCCAGACCTGGGCCAGCGCACGAAGGACCAGCTGCGCCGCATGCAAATCGTGTTCCAGCTGGCGGACACGGCCCTGAACCCCGCGCAGCCCATCGAGGCGATCCTGGGCCGTCCCTTGACCTTCTATCACGGCATCAGGGGGCGCGCGCGCGAGGATCGGGTCAAGCGGCTGCTGGACATGGTCCATCTGCCGACCTCGCTGCGCTTCCGCCTGCCCGGAGAGCTGTCCGGCGGGCAGAAGCAGCGCATCAATCTGGCCCGTGCCCTGGCGGCCGAGCCGGACCTGATCCTCTGCGACGAGATCACCTCGGCGCTGGACACAGTCGTCGGCGCGGCGATTCTGGACCTTCTGAAGGAACTGCAGCAAGAGCTGGGCCTCAGCTACATGTTCATCAGCCACGACCTGTCCACGGTCGAGGCGATCTGCGACGAGGTCCTTGTGATGCTGAAAGGCCAGGTGGTCGAGGCGCTGCCCGCCGCGCGCATGTCCCAGGACGCCGTGCATCCCTATTCGCGGCTGCTGATATCGTCGATCCCGCAGCTTGATCCGGGCTGGCTGAAGGGGCTGGAACAGGACCCCGAACTGGTGGCGCAGTTCGCCCGCCGCTAGAGCTTGTCGCCGAACAGGCGCGTTAGCGGGATCTGCGTCTTGGCGAAGGGCGTCTTGATGACGACGAAGCTGAAATACTTGTCGATCCCGACCTCTCGGTCGATCAGCGCCTCGATGATGTTCTGATAATCCGAGATGCCCGAGGTCACGAACTTGGCCAGATAGTCGTAGCCGCCCGACACCAGGTGGCACTCGATGCAGCTGTCGACCTTTTCCAGCGCCTCCTGGAAACGGGCGAAGTCGATCTGGCGGTGGTTCTTCAGCGTGAATTCGGTATAGACCGTCAGCGTCTCGCCCAGCTTCGCGACGTTGATCTGGGCGGCATAGCCGGTGATGTATCCGGCCTGCTGCAGCTTCTTCACGCGCATCAGGCATGGCGAGGGCGACAGCGCGACCAGGTCGGCCAGCTCGACATTGGTGATCCGGCCGTTGCGCTGCAGCTCGGCCAGGATCTTGATGTCGATGCGGTCCAGCTTGTGCCCACTCATCCCCGGTCTGCTCCTTCTGACGGTCAGGCCACAGGGCAAGGATGCGCCTGCGGGACCCTGCCGGTACGACGGAAAATGCTGCGGCGCCGGCCCATCGCAGCAGATGACGCTGGTTGATGCGGGCTAACCTTTGCCGAACCACCACAGGACGCTTCTCCAATGCCCGCTCCGCTTGCCAAGATCAACACCGACCCGAAGCTGCCCAAGACCGCCGATTGCGTCGTGATCGGGGGCGGCATCGTGGGGGCATGTGCGGCCTATTGGCTGGCGCGGTCCGGGCAGCGCGTGGTGCTGCTGGAAAAGGGCCATGTCGGCGCCGAACAGTCCAGCCGCAACTGGGGCTGGTGCCGCCAGCAGAACCGCGATGCGCGCGAACTGCCGCTGTCCACCGCCAGCCTGGCGCTGTGGGAAGAGATCGCCGCCGACCTGGGACCCGGCACCGGGTTTTCGCGCTGCGGGCTTCTCTATCTTTCGAACAGCGAAGCCGAGATCGAGGGCTGGGCAAAGTGGGGTCGCTTCGCGCGGGCCGAAGGGGTGGACACGCGGATGCTGACCGCCGCCGAGGCGAACGAGCGCGCCCGCGCCACCGGCAAAAGCTGGCGCGGCGGGGTCTTCTCGCCAAGCGACGGGACGGCCGATCCCTCGCGCGCCGTGCCCACCATCGCGCAGGGAGTCGAAAAGCACGGCGGCCGCGTCATCCAGCTTTGCGCGGCCCGAGGGATCGAGACCCAGGCGGGGCGCGTGTCGGGCGTGGTGACCGAGGCAGGAGCCATCCGCACCGATCGCGTCGTGGTGGCAGGCGGCGCGTGGGCCGCCAGCTTCCTGAACCAGCTTGGCATCCGGTTCCCCCAGTCCTCCGTGCGCAGTTCGATCCTGTCGGTCCAGCCGGGCGCCGCCGATCTGCCGCCGGCGTTGCACACGGCCGATGTCTCGGTCACCCGGCGCGGCGACGGGGGGCACACGCTGGCGATCTCGGGGCGGGCTTCGGTCGATCTGACGCCGGCGATGCTGCGCGGCGGGCGGCACTTCCTGCCGATGTTCGCCAAGCGCTGGCGCGCGCTGCGGGTCGGTGACGCGCAAGGCTGGCGCGCGGGGTTCGAGACGCGGCGCATCTGGGCGCTGGACCGCCCGACCCCGATGGAGCGGATGCGCGTCCTCGACCCCCGCCCCTCGCGCCCGCTGGTCGAGCTGACCCTGCGGCGCGCCCGCGCCCTGCTGCCGGCCCTCGAGGGCATCCCGGTCCAGACCTCCTGGGCGGGCTATATCGACAGCACGCCCGACGGCGTTCCGGTGATCGACGCCGATGTCGGCCTGCCCGGCCTCGTGGTCGCCGCGGGGCTGTCGGGCCACGGCTTCGGGATCGGTCCGGGGGTCGGGCGGCTGGTCGCCGACCTGGTGCGTGGCGACAGGCCGCTGACCGAGACCGCGCAATATCGGCTGGCGCGCTTCGACGAAAGCCAGTGGGGCAAGGTGGCGGGGTTCTAGCCACCGCAGCAGATTATTCCGCCGAAACCGCAGGGGCGCACGGCCAGATCTGCGGCGGCGCCGGCTTCGGCAGTATCGACTGTGCCGCCCGAAGCAGACTGTGCAGAAAGCGGCAAAGAGCAAGGGGATCCCATGACGATGTCTTTCGACCCAGGCAGCCTTGATCTGGTCGCCACGCATTTCATCGGCGGGCGGCATGTCGCAGGGCGGGCGCAGCTGCCGGTCCACGCGCCTTCGGACGGGCGGGTGCTGGCGCATATCCCGGTGGCGGATGCGGACATGGTGGATCGCGCGGTCGGCGCGGCGCGCGCGGCGCTGGCATCCTCGAACTGGGGGGGGCTGCCGCCGAGAGATCGGACGCGGGCACTGCATCGATGGGCCGACCTGATCGAGGCCGATGCCCAGCTTGCCCGGCTGGAGGCCGTCTGCTCGTCCCGCCCGGTGGCCCATGTGAAGGCCGGCGACATCCCCGTCACGGCCGAGCAGATCCGCTTCTTCGCAGAGTTCGCCGACAAGGAGGGGGGCGACCTGGTCCCCACCGGGTCCGGCAGCATGGGCTTCATTGCGTCCGAACCCTATGGCGTGATCGGGGCGATCGCGCCCTGGAACTTTCCCATCTCGATGGCCGGCTGGAAGCTGGGGCCGGCGCTGGCGGCGGGCAATGCCGTCGTCCTCAAGCCGTCAGAGATGACCCCCTTCACGGCGATCCGCATGGCGGAACTGTCGGTCGACGCGGGCATTCCGGCGGGGCTGGTCAACGTGGTCCTGGGCGACGGTGCTGTGACGGGGCAGGCGATCACCGGCCATCGCGGCATCGACAAGATCAGCTTCACCGGCTCGACCCGCGCCGGGGCCGCCATCATGGAGAACATCGCCCGCACCGGCATCAAGCCGATGACGCTGGAACTTGGCGGCAAGAGCCCGATGGTGGTCTTCGCCGACGCCGACCTGGACCTAGCCGCCGATTGCATCGTGCGCGGCATCCTGCCGAATGCGGGCCAGGCCTGCGTGTCGGGATCGCGCCTTGTCGTCGCCCGCGAGATCGCGGCCCAGTTGACCGAGCGGCTGGTGGCCCGCTTCGACGCCGAGGTCCCGGCCTCGACCTGGGACGAGACGCCGGGCTTCTGTCCGATCATCTCGGACGCGCAGCTGGCTCGGATCGACGGGATTGTGACGGCGGCGGCAGGGCAGGGCGCCCGGATCGTGACCGGCGGCCAGAGGTTCGACCGGGAGGGCAGCTTCTATCGCCCCACGCTGATCGCCGATGTCACAGCCGACAGCCCCGCCGTGACCGAGGAGATCTTCGGCCCCGTCGCCACCCTTCAGACCTTCGCATCCGAGGACGAGGCCATGGCGCTGGCCAGCCACCCGACCTATGGTCTCTGCGCCGGATTGTTCACGCGGGACCTGTCGCGGGCGATGCGCCTGACCCGCCGGCTCGAGGCGGGGACGGTTTGGATCAACCGCTATGGCCGGTCGCGCGATCACATCCTGCCCACCGGCGGCTGGAAGGCGTCGGGCCTTGGCAAGGACCTGGGCCGCGAGGCCTATGTCGCGAACCGCCGAACGAAATCGGTCCTGATCGACCTTTGAAGGAGATACCCATGAGCGCGCACAAGATCGCCCTGATCCCCGGCGACGGCATCGGCACGGACGTCATCGACGCCGCGATGCAGGTCCTTGACGCGGCCGCCGCGAAATTCGGCTTCCAGCTGGCACCCACGCGCTTCGACTGGTCCTGCGAGACCTATCTGGCCACCGGCCGCATGATGCCCGAAGACGGAATCGAGACGCTGCGCAGCTTCGACGCGATCTTCCTGGGGGCGGTGGGTTGGCCCGCCACGGTGCCCGACAGCGTGTCGCTGCACGGCCTGCTGCTGCCGATCCGGAAGCATTTCGACCAGTTCGCCAACATCCGCCCGCATCGCCAGCTGCCGGGCGTCGAGGGTCCCCTGAAGGCGACCGGCTTCGACATCCTCTGCATCCGCGAAAATACCGAGGGCGAATATTCCGGCGCCGGCGGGCGCGTCCATCAGGGCCGCGACAACGAGGTGGCTGTGGAAACCGTCGTCTTCACCCGCAAGGCGGTCGAGCGCATCCTGCGCTTCGGCTTTGAACAGGCGCGGGCGCGGCGGGGGCACCTGACCTCGGTCACCAAGTCGAACGCGCAGAAATACACCATGGTCTTCTGGGACGAGGTCACCGACGAACTGTCGGCTGAATATCCCGACGTCACCGTCAGCCGGATGCATATCGACGCGATGGCCGCCAAGATGGTCATGGCGCCGCAGGATCTGGACGTCGTCGTCGCCTCGAACCTGTTCGGCGACATCCTGACCGACCTTGGCGCGGCGATCCAGGGGGGCCTGGGCTTCGCGGCCTCGGCCAACATCTGCCCCGACCGCAGCGGCCCCTCGATGTTCGAGCCGGTCCACGGCTCGGCCCCGGACATCGCGGGGCAGGATGTCGCCAACCCCATCGCCGCCATCTGGTCAGGCGCGATGATGCTGGAACACCTGGGCGAGAAACCGGCCGCCGATGCCATCATTGCCGCGGTCGAGGCCGCCACCGCGCGCGGGATCGGCGTCCGGCCCGGATCGCACGGCACCGACGCCATCACCGACGCCATTCTCAAGGAGCTGCAATGAACCTCAAAGACCCCGATCTCTTCCGCCAGGCTGCGCTGATCGACGGCACCTGGATCGAGCGGCCCGACATGGAGGTGAGCGACCCCGCCTCGGGCGCCGTCATGGGCACCATGCCCGACTGCACGGCCGAAGAGACCAACCGCGCCATTGCCGCCGCCGAGGCCGCAATGGTCGGCTGGCGCGCACGCACCCATGCGGATCGCGCCGACCTGCTGATGACGTGGTATCACCTGATCCTGGACCACACCGAGGATCTGGCGCTGATCCTGACGACCGAGCAGGGCAAACCCCTGTCCGAGGCGCGGGCCGAGGTGGCCTATGGCGCGTCCTTCGTGCGCTGGTTCGCCGAGGAGGCGCGGCGCATCAACGGCAAGATCATCCCCTCGCCCACGCCGGGCAAGAAGATCTTCGCGATGAAGGAACCCGTGGGCGTCTGCGCAATCATCACGCCCTGGAACTTTCCCATCGCGATGATCACCCGCAAGGTCGCGCCGGGTCTTGCCGCAGGCTGCACGATGGTCATCAAGCCGTCCGACTTCACGCCATACTCCGCGCTGGCGCTGGCTGTCCTGGCCGAACGCGCCGGCATCCCGGCTGGGGTCCTGAACATCCTGACCGGCCGCCCCGAGGCGATCGGCGGCGCGATGACTAAAAGCCCGGTGGTCCGCAAGCTGTCCTTTACCGGCTCGACCCGCGTGGGCGCGCTTTTGGCCGAACAATGCGCCCCCACCCTGAAGAAGCTGTCGCTGGAACTGGGCGGGAACGCGCCCTTCATCGTCTTCGACGACGCCGACCTGGACGCCGCGGTCGAGGGCGCGATGCTGTCGAAGTTCCGAAACGGCGGGCAGACCTGCGTCTGCGCGAACCGCATCCTGGTGCAGTCGGGCATCCATGACGCCTTCGTCGCGGCACTCGCCGCCCGTGTGGACGCATTGCGCGTCGGGCCGGGAACCGAGGAAGGCACCGCCATCGGTCCGATGATCAACAGCGCGGCCATCGACAAGATCAAGGCCCATGTCGCGGACGCCGTCGGCCAGGGCGCCGCGGTCGCCACCAAGGCGCGCGACCTGCCTGCGCAATATGCCGATCCCGTGGTCCTGACCGGCGCCACGACGCGGATGGTCCTGGCCTCCGAGGAGACGTTCGGCCCCGTCGCCCCGATCTTCCGCTTTGAGACCGAGGACGAGGTGATCGCCATCGCCAACGGCACGCCCTTCGGCCTTGCGGCCTATTTCTACACCAAGGATATGGCCCGTGCCTTCCGTGTCGGAGAGGCGTTGGAGTTCGGCATGGTCGGGCTGAACACCGGGCTGATCAGCCAGGACGTCTCGCCCTTTGGCGGTGTCAAATCTTCGGGCCTGGGCCGAGAAGGCGCGCAGGAAGGGATCGAGGAATACCTGGAAACGAAGGCCTTCCATTTCGGCGGTCTCTGACGCGGGCGTGGACGGCTTCGGGCGATGCCTGCCGATCTGCCTGGCGCAGGACTGGCATCGCCTGCGCCTTCTGCGGCCCTGACCAAGGCTTTCGCCTGCCGGGCCGTGATCTTCAAGTATCATGAACTCGCAGGGGCAGACGGGCACCGACTGCCCTCGCGTCGTCTGCTGTTGGTCGCAGCCCGGCCTGCGATCGCCTGCTAAGTCATAGCAGACAGGTTCCACCTCCCGGTCCTGCCGACCCACCCGGAAAGCGCCTTGTGAGGAACCCGAGGGTGCGCCCTGCGTGTCGCTTCAGCGCACGGGGGCGCCCGTGTCGGTACGCAGGAGGTGGTCGCGCATCAGCTGAGCCGCGCCGGTGGGCTTGCGGCTCTGGTGGCTCAGAAGCGCGACGGGAAGGTGAGTTTCCGGGCTGAACCCCCGCACGGCGATGCCCGGAAACTGGCTTGCGGGAAGCAGCCCGTCGACGATGGCGATGCCCAGGTTCTGCTGCACGAATGGCACGGCGCTGATCGACACGTCGATTTCGATCGAAGGCGCGAAGTCCAGGCCTGCCGCCTGTGCGATCTGGGACAGAAGTGCGCCGGGCAGCACCTCGGGCCGATAGGAGATCAGCGTCTCGTCGGCAAGATCGGCAAGCGTCAGGCTGTCTCGTTCGGTCAGTGGGTGGCCCGTCGGCAGAAGGCAGGCCAGGTGCGACCGTCCGATGACCTGCACGTCGATGTCGCGATGCGGCTTGTCCGTCATGACGACCCCAAGCGAGATGTCGCCGTCCCTCAGCATCTGCACGATATGGCGCATCGGCGCGATCTGCGTCCGGATGATGACGTCGGGATAGTCGGCGCGAAACGCTGCCAGCGCGCGCGGCAGCAGTGTCATTGCCGGCGGCGCCGAGGCCGCGACGCGCACGATCCCGGTGCGTCCCTGGCGCATTTCGCGGGTCCGGCGGCGAAAGGCGGCCAGCTCGGCAAAGATGCGCTCGGCCTCGGGGAACAGGTCCAGCGCCTCCTCGGTGGGGGTCAGGCGGCCGCGCACGCGGTCGAACAGCCTGAAGCCCAGCTGATCCTCGGTGTGCAGGACCAGCTGGCTCAGCGCCGGCTGAGAGATCCCGAGCCGCGCCGCAGCCTCGGTCACGGTTCCCGCCTGCATGAGGGTGCAGAAGACTTCCAGCTGTCTTGCGCGCATGTCTGCTTTCGATCGTCAGGATTGGCCTGCGGACCCTAATACATCATCCGGGGCAGCCAAAGGGCGATCTGCGGCCTGGTGAAGAAGATCCCCGTCGCAACGACCAGGATCGAGAAGATCGCCATGGTGGTACCAGGTACAGGCGGATACCGCGAAACGGCGGGGGTTTGACGGCCACAAGCCCCCCTCGTCGCCGCGCCGCCAACGGATGGCCGCATTTCGATACCTGTCCTGAACGGCAGATCAATGAAGGTGCCACTCTTCCGCGAAGGTGAGGAAGCACGAGCTGGGCAGGATCAGCCTTTTGGCAGCCGGTCCAGACGGGGCGACGGAACAGCTTCGATTTTTCGACTAGAAGGCATTGACTGTTTGGAACCTCCCGATGCCGAATGGGTCGATCGGGGTCGATGTTCTGCCGGTGGCGATCAGCTCGGCCATGACGTCGCCGACGCCTGGCCCCCCTGGAAGCCGTGCCCCGAAAACCCGAAAGCGTGATAGAGCCCCGGCGTGGTCGACGACCCGCCCATGACCGGCAACCCGTCGCTGACATAGCCTTCGCATCCCGACCAGGTGCGGACCACGGATACGTCGGCCAGCGATGGCAGCAGCCGCATCAGGCGGCGCAGCTGGTCTGGCAGACGCGCGGGATCGGCCCTGGCGTGACCGGGGTCGAGATCGACGGGCGGCCGCTTCACGCCGCCGCCGAAGACGATGTTGCCGCGCTCTACCTGGCGCAGATAGCCGTCCAGCTCGCCCGCGGCCCACATACCGACCACCGGAAGGATGCGGTGGGGCAGGGGCTCGGTCACGCCCATCTGGGGGCCGCGGGCCTCGATGGGGACGGGCTCTCCGAATTGCGCGGCAATGCGGGCGCCCCAGGCCCCGGCGGTGTTCACGAGCCGCTCAGCCGAGATAGCCCCTGCCGAGGTCAGGACGGTGAATCCGGCATCTGTCCGGACGATCATTCGGACGTCATGCTGTTCAAGGATCCGGGCGCCAAGTGCCTCTGCCGCGGCGGCGAAGGCTGGGGCGATCGGGCGCGGATTGCCGCTGCCGTCCTTCTCGGCGAAGGATGCGCCGATCGCGTCCGGGCCCAGGCCGGGAAAGCGGGCGCGGATCTCGGTCTGGCCAAGCTCCTCGGGGTGGAAGTCCCATTCCCCGGCGGCGGCGATGAAGGCGCGCATGTCAGAGAGGCCGCGGTCGTTGAAGACGAGGCGCAGATGCCCCGTCGCGCGTAACTCGACATCGCGGCCCAGCATGCGTTCCGCCTCGGCCAAAGGGCGCGTGATCTGTTTGCCAACGGTATCTGCGGCAGGTGGCGCCCGGTGCGGCGGATGTTGCCGAAAGAGGCCACGGTCGCGCCGGTGCCCACGCGGTCGCGCTCGATCAGGGCAACCTTCAGGCCGCGCCTTGCCAGGAAGAAGGTCGCTGCGGTCCCCATCAGTCCGCCGCCGATCACGATCACGTCCATGGCCTGTGTCCCCGTTGCTTCCGGCCTGTCCTGCCGCATCGGCGCGTCCGGGTCCAAGTCGGGCTTTGCTGCAGGGCATAAGGTACACTTATGGTCAGGGCCGATTTCGATCTTGGATTTGCGGCGCCCCGGTATGGCACGACGTCTGCAACGGCAAGAGAGGTGGCTATGGACGGAACGGCAGCAGGCGCGGACTGGAAGATCGGCGTCGACATCGGCGGGACCTTCATGGATTTCTGCGCGCTTGAAACAGGGTCCGGGCGCGTCGCCTCGCTAAAGGTGTTGACCACGCCCGACGATCCCGGGGCAGAGCTGCTGACCGGCCTTGCCCTTCTGGCCGAGCGCGAGGGGTTGGACCCCGCAGCCATCAGCCGCTTCGTCCATGGCACGACTGTCGGCATCAACACGATCATTCAGCGCCGCGGCGCGGACCTGGCGCTGATCACGAATGCCGGCTTCGAGGACGTGATCGAGATGGCCCGCCTGCGGATGCCGGACGTCTATTCGCTGTTCTGCACGCGGCCCGAACAGCTGATCCCCCGCGACCGCGTCTATGGCATCCCCGCCAGGATGCGCGCCGACGGGCAGCAGACGCAGGCACCCGACATGGGTGCGCTGGCGAACGCGGTGGCCCGCGCGCGGTCGCAGGGGGCCCAGGGCATCATCGTGTCGTTTCTGCATGCGTGGCGCGATGCGTCGCAGGAGGACGCCGTCAAGGCCGAGATCGGTCGCATCGCCCCCGACCTATTTGTCTTCACCTCGGCCGAGGTCTGGCCGGTGATCCGCGAATACGAACGCACCACCACCGCGATTCTCAACGGCTACGTCCATCCGCGCGTCGCGGGATACCTGACGGCGCTGGAGGCGCGGCTGCAGGGGCAGGGTGTTCCCGCCCGGCCGCTGCTGACAAAGTCGAACGGCGGGCTGATGAACGCGGCCGAGGGCAAGCGGGCTTGCGTCAACATGCTGCTGTCGGGCACGGCCTCGGGCGTGATGGGGGCGGCGTGGCTGGCGCGGCAGGCGGGCGAGGCTCGCGTCCTGACCCTGGACATCGGTGGGACCTCGGCTGATTTCGCATTGATCATCGACGGGCAGCCGCAGTTCGGCAGCGGAGAGTTGATCGGGGAATTCCCGCTGCATGTGCCGTCGATCTCGGTCAGTTCGATCGGAATCGGCGGCGGGTCCATCGCCACGGTCGATGACCATGGCATCCTGCACGTGGGCCCCGAATCCGCGGGCTCGACCCCTGGTCCGGCTTGCTATGGCCGCGGGGGGACCCGCGCCACTGTGACCGACGCAATGGTGGTCTGCGGCTGGCTGGGCCACAGCCAGATGGCCTATGGCCAGTTGCAGATGGACGTCGCGCTGGCGCAGCGCGTCGTAGGCGAGCTGGCGGCGAAGCTGGGCCGCGGCGTCCAGGAGACCGCGCAGGCGATCCTCGACATCGCCATATCCGAGATGTTCGTCGAGGTCGAAAAGCTCGCCTCGCGCGCAGGGGTCGATCTGCGCGAATTCACCCTGATGCCCTTCGGCGGCGGCGGGCCGATGCTGGGCGCGATGCTGGCGCGGGAAATGGGCATGGCGCGGGTCATTGCGCCTCGGAGGCCCGGTGTCGTGTCGGCGCTTGGCGGTCTTGTGGCCGACCTGCGCAGCGACTTCATCCGCACGATTTTCGCGCCGCTGGCGGGCAGCCTTTCGCGCTTGGCCTCGGCGGCTAAGGATCTTGTCGCCGACGGGCGGGCCTGGCTGGCGGCGCAGGGCCATGACGGCGCAACCCTGATGCATCTGGCCGCCGACATGCGCTATCACGGCCAGAGCTATGAGATCGAATTGCCCCTGCAGGCCGAATGGCTGGCCACGGGCGACATGGCGGCCATCGTGCAGGCCTTCCACAAGATGCACGACCGCATCTATGACTTCCACGATGCCGACGGGCAGATCGAGGTGGTGAACCTGCGCCTGTCGGCCGTCGGCGCCGGCCCCGCCCTGGAATTTCCCGAAGCCCCCGAAATCGAAGGTCCCGCCCATGCCGAACGCGATGTCGCAGTCTTCACCGGCGGCGCGGAACGCCCGATTCCCCTCTATCAGCGCGCCGCGCTGACGCCGGGCAACCGCTTTGCCGGTCCTGCCGTCGTCGCGCAGGAGGACACGACCTTCGTCATCCCCGCGGGCGCAGAGGCGCATGTGGACCGGCATCTGAACATTCACCTGACCTTCGCGGAGACCGCTGATGTTTGATCCCATGAACCTGCAAGTGCTGGCCAACCATGCCCGCGCCGCGGCCGAGAACATGGGCTATACCCTGCAGCGCACCGCCCACTCCGCCTTCGTCAAGGAGACCGAGGACTTCACGGTCATGCTGATGAACCGCAAGGGCGAGACCTTCGCCGTGCCGATGGACCTGGGCGCGACCTGGTATTGTGGCCTGACCTTCGGCCGCGCGATCGACATGATCGACGACTACAAGCCCGGCGACGTGGGCTTTACCAACGACACCTATTCCAGCCACGTCGCGACCCATACGCCTGACATCGTGATCTGGAAGCCGGTCTTCGTCGACGGAGAGATCATTGCCTGGACCGGCGGCCACATCCACAACACCGACATGGGCGGCGCGGTGCCGGCATCGCTCTCGCGCGCCCTGACCGACATCCATCAGGAAGGCATCCGCTTCCCGCCGATGAAGCTGGTCAACGAAGGCGTCTTTGACGACCGGATCCTGCGGATCATGACCGCCAACGTCCGCAAGCCCGACCTGAACATCGGCGACATCAAGGCGCTTGTCGGCGCCCTGAACACGGGCGAACGCAAGATCCTGGCCATGGTCGAGAAATTCGGCAAGGAGGCGTTCCTCGAAGGCGTCGAGGCGCTGTTGGACCATGCCGAGGCGCAGGCGCGCGACGTCCTGCGCAGCATGCCCGACGGCACGTGGGAATTCGTCGATTATGCCGACGAGGACTCGGTCGAGGCCAACCCCTGCCGCCTGAAGCTGACGCTGACGATCAGGGGCGACGAGGCGATCCTGGACTTCACCGGATCGGACCCGCAGCTGGGATCTTCGCTGAATGTCCCCTCGGGAGGTGATCCCCGCCATTCGGTGCTGCTGGTGGGGATCTATTACATCCTCTACACGCTGAACCCCCGCATCCTGCTGAATACCGGCCTGACACGCCCGTTCACCTGCATCGCGCCCAAGGGCTCGGTCCTGAACCCGGTCAGCCCGGCGGCCGTCGGCATGCGGTCGCTGACCTGCGCGCGGCTGCGGTCGCTACTGTTCGGGGGCTTCAGCCAGGTCGTGCCCGACCGGATGCCTGCCGCGCCTGCGGGCAACAACTGCATCGTCAACGTGATGACCACGGACGAAAGGACCGGCACCGCCGTGATCACCGCCGTGAACCCGGTCTGCGGCGGCGGCGGCGGGATGCCTCATCGGGACGGTACCAACGGATCGGGCGCCGATGCCGCCTATCTGAAGAACACGCCCATCGAGATCACCGAGACCGAAACCCCCATTGAATTCCTGCACTATGGCCTGGCGCAGGACAGCGGCGGTGCTGGCCGCTGGCGCGGCGGGCTGGCGACGCGTATGGCCTTCCGGGTCTTCGCCCCGGACACCCGCATCACCGCGCGCAACCGCGACCGATCCCGCTTCCGACCCTGGGGGATCCTTGGCGGCAGGGCGGCGGGGCTGTCGGACATGTGGGTGAATCCCGGTCAGGAAGGGGCGCGGCATCTGGGCAATATCGACACCGCCGTCCTGCAGCCGGGCGACGTGCTGGAAATCGTGTCGGCAGGCGGCGGTGGGCGCGGCGACCCGATGGAGCGCGAGTCCTGGCGCGTCGCGCAGGATGTCGCGCGCGGCTATGTCTCGGCCGATCATGCGCAAAAGGCCTATGGCGTGGTGATCGCCGACGGCCGGGTCGACGATGCCGCGACCAAGGCGATGCGACGCGCCGCCCCGGCCCCGCAGGGCCACTTCCACCTGGGCGACGAACGGGCCACCTATGAGGCGCAGTGGACGCCCGAGGCCTACGACCTGCTGACCGAGGCGCTGGCCGGCCTGCCCATCCACTGGCGTTTCTTCGCCAAGACCGAGGTGTTTCGCCGGATGGACGGCCGTTCCGGCCCCGAGGGGGTGGCAGCCGCGCTTGCCGATGTGCGCGCCCGCTTCCCCGAGATGCCGGCGCCGCCTGCCCTAGCCGAGGCCGCGCAATGACCGCGCGCAT
>JAYZBS010000169.1:0-5248 GCA_036338635.1 Pseudomonadota bacterium
CTGGTCCAGCGAACTGGGATACGAGCTTTACCTGCAGGACGGCACCCGCGGCGACGAGCTGTGGGAAAAGATCATGGCTGCCGGCAAGCCCCTGGGCCTCAAGCCGGGCCACACCTCGTCGATCCGCCGGATCGAGGGGGGGATGCTGTCCTATCACGCCGATGCCGACATCACCACGAACCCCTATGAGCTGGGGCTGGACCGCCTGGTGAATCTGGACATCGACGCGGACTTCATTGGCAAGGAAGCCCTGCGCCGGATCAAGGCCGAAGGCCCCGCCCGCCGCCAGGTCGGCCTGGTGATCGACGGGGCGCCGCTGTCGGGTCCAAACACCACCTTCTGGCCCGTCACCCTGAATGGCCGGACCGTGGGCAAGGTGACTTCGGCCATCCACTCGCCGCGGCTGGGGCAGAACATCGCGCTGTCGATGCTGTCGGCCGATGCCGCCCACCTGGGCGCTCGTGTGCAGGTGCAGACAAGATCCGGCCTGTTGGACGCGACCATCGTCGAGCAGCCGTTCTACGACCCGAAGAAGTCCATCGCCGCCGCCTGAACCACACGGACCGAAGAAGGAGCCAGAGACATGACCGACCAGTCGATCCACCTCGAGTGGCAGCCAGAGGCAGCTTCGCCTCGACCTGGCCCCTTCCCCGGCACGCACGCGCTGTGCCCTGTCCTTGGACAGGCGCAGGTTCTGGTGACCGCCGATGAGGGGGGTGCCCGTGTCTGATCGCTCGATCCTTCAGCGCGAACTGGGCGGGGCGGGCATCCTGCGCCTGACCCTGAACGACGCCGCCCGCCGCAATGCACTTTCGGAGGAGATGCTGGAGCATCTGGACGCCGCCTTTGCCGAGGCGACCGACGATCCCGCGGTCAGGGTGATTGTCCTGGCGGCCACGGGCCCTGCCTACTGCGCCGGCCACGATCTGAAGCAGCTGACTGCCGGGCGTGACGCGCCCGACGGGGGAAAGGCCTATTTCGCCCGTATCATGTCGCTGTGCTCCGGCGTCATGCAGGCCATCGTCGCCTGCCCCAAGCCCGTCATCGCCGAGGTCACGGGCGTCGCCACGGCGGCCGGATGCCAGCTGGTGGCCAGCTGCGACCTGGCCATCGCGGCGGATGACGCACGCTTCAGCACGCCGGGCGTCCATATCGGCCTCTTCTGCTCGACCCCGATGGTGGCGCTGTCGCGCAATGTCGCCGCCAAGCACGCGATGGAGATGCTGCTGACCGGCGACATGATCCCCGCCCCCCGCGCGGCCGAGATGGGGCTGATCAACAAGGTCGTGCCCGCGGGCGAGCTGCGGTCGGCCACGGACGAGATGGCGACAAAGATCGCTTCGAAATCCGGGATGACGCTGGCTGTCGGCAAGCGCGCCTTCTATGAACAGCGTCAGATGCCGCTGTCCGAGGCTTATGACTATGCCTCGGAGGTGATGGTCCGCAACATGCTGGCGCGCGATGCGCAGGAAGGCATCGGCGCCTTCATCGAAAAGCGCGTCCCCGAATGGCAGGATCGCTGAGACATGGCCGCCAATACCTACAACACCGATCTGGACCGCAACCCGGCCAATCACCAGCCGCTGACGCCGCTGACCTTCCTGCAACGCGCAGCCAGCGTCTTTCCGGACCACACCGCCATCGTCCATGGCAGCCTGCGGCGCAGCTATGGCGCCTTCTACGACCGGTCGCGGCGACTGGCCTCGGCGCTGGCGCAGGCGGGCATCGGTCGGGGCGACACGGTTTCGGCGCTGCTGCCCAACGTCCCGGCGATGCTGGAATGCCACTACGGCGTCCCGATGAGCGGCGCGGTCCTTCATTCCATCAACATCCGGTTGGACGCGGCCACCATCGCCTTCCAGCTGGACCACGCCATGTCGCGCGTCGTCATCGTCGATACCGAATTCCTGCCGCTGCTGCGCCAGGCGCTGGCGCTGGCATCGGTCGACCCGCTTGTCGTGCCAAGCGACGATCCCGAATTCGGCACCCCGCCCGTCGAGCCCGGCGAACTGGACTATGAGACCTTCTTGGCTGGCGGCGATCCAGAGTTCGCCTGGGAGATGCCCGAGGATGAATGGGACGCGATCTCGATCAACTATACTTCGGGGACGACGGGCGATCCGAAGGGGGTCGTCTCGCACCACCGTGGCGCCTATCTGCTGGCGCAGGGGAACGCGCTGACGACGGCGATGGGCAAGCACGCCGTCTATCTGTGGACGCTGCCGATGTTTCACTGCAACGGCTGGTGCTTTCCGTGGACGATGTCGGCGGTGATCGGCACGCATGTCTGCCTCCGCCAGGTGCGGGCCGAGCCGATCTGGTCGGCGCTGGCCGATCAGGGCGTGACGCATCTTTGCGGGGCGCCCATCGTGATGTCGCTGCTGATCGGGTCCGGGCCCGGCGTCAGGCGAGAGCTGGCCCGGCCCGTGCAGTTCATGACCGCCGCCGCCCCGCCGCCCGAAAAGGTGCTGTCGGACATGCGAGAGGCCGGGTTCGAGGTGACGCATCTCTACGGTTTGACCGAAACCTACGGCCCGGCCGTCGTCAACGACTGGCACAAGGAGTGGTCGGATCTGCCTGCCGACCGGCAGGCGGCGCTGAAGGCACGTCAGGGGGTGCGCTATCTGCCGCTCGAGGGCTTGGACGTGCTGGACCCCGACACGATGCAGCCCGTGCCGCGCGACGGCCAGACCATCGGAGAGGTGATGTTCCGCGGCAATGTCGTGATGAAAGGCTATTTCCGCAACCTCAAGGCCACGGAAGAGGCGTTTCGGGGCGGGTGGTTCCATTCTGGCGATCTGGGGGTGATCCACCCGGACGGCTATATCCAACTGAAGGACCGGTCCAAGGACATCATTATCTCTGGCGGCGAAAACATCTCGTCCATCGAGGTCGAGGAGGCGCTCTATCGCCATCCGGCCGTCGCCGTCTGCGCCGTGGTCGCGATGCCGGACGACAAGTGGGGCGAACGGCCCTGCGCCTTCGTGGAACTGGCCAAGGGTCAGCCAGACGATGCCGCCACCCTTCTGGCATGGTGCCGCACCCATCTGGCGCCCTACAAGATTCCCGCCCGTATCGTCTTCATGCCCATCCCCCGCACGTCCACCGGCAAGATCCAGAAGTTCGCACTGCGCGAGCGCGCCCGGCATATGGTGCTGGATGAGGCCGCACCGTCAGCGCAGGTGGCGACGTGATGCGTCCATCGGCAGGCCAGTCCTTGCGATCCGGCGCTGCACTGGGCCGGCACAGAAATCGGGGCTGAGCGATGTACCGCATGCGTCTTTTTGCCGTGCGCCATTCCAGGGCGTTCGAATGGTTCTATACCCGGTTCGAATCTGCGCTAGTGGCGCTTGACCCGCTGTTCCGGCGAATTGGCTATGGACGGCTGGAACGCCCCGTAGCCGCGGTCGAGAAGCTGACCAAGGGGTTGCTCTTCGACTGCCGGATGTGCGGGCAATGCGTGCTGTCGTCCACCGGCATGTCCTGCCCGATGAACTGCCCCAAGAACCTGCGCAACGGTCCCTGCGGTGGCGTCCGGGCGGGCGGCTTCTGCGAGGTCAAGCCCGACATGCGCTGCGTCTGGGTGCTGGCATGGGACGGCGCGTCCCGCATGCGGGGCGGCAGCCGGATCGGCGACGTGCAGCCGCCGGTCGACCGCAGCCTCGAGGGATCGTCGTCCTGGCTGCGGGTGGCGCGGGAAAAGGCCGCGCGGCCTGACGCGCCGTCGGATGCGCCCCGAAGCGCCATCGCCCGCGCCTTCCCCCAGGCCCGCGACCACGAGCCCGCCTCGGCCCCGCTGGCGCCCGAGCCGGCATCCGCCACCGACAGGGAGAGCCGGCGATGAACGAGACGGTCCCCCCCGATTTCGCGCGCTGGCAGCCGTCCTATGATGCGCCGCCGCCGGGCCATGTCTCTGGCAGCCGGCTGGAGAGGGTGCTGCGACAGGGCCGCTTCGCCGTCACGGCCGAGCTGAACCCGCCCGACAGCGCCGACCCGGCCGACGTCTTCGAGGCCGCCCGCCCCTTGGCAGAGGTCGCCGACGCGATCAACGCCACCGACGCTTCGGGGGCCAATTGCCACATGTCCTCGATCGGGATCTCGGCGCTGCTGACGCGGGCGGGGATCGGGACGGTCTATCAGATCTCGTGCCGCGACCGGAACCGCATCGCGATCCAGGGCGACGTTCTGGGCGCGGCGGCGATGGGGGTGCGCAACGTGCTGTGCCTGACCGGTGACGGCGTGGGCGTCGGTGACCAGCCCGGCGCGCGGCCGGTCTTCGACCTCGACTCGATCTCGCTTCTGCGGACCATCCGCACGATGCGCGACGAGGGCGTCTTCCTGTCGGGACGGCGCATCACCAGCCCGCCCCGCATGTTCCTGGGCGCGGCCGAGAACCCGTGCATCGCGCCGCAGGACTGGCGCCCAGAACGCCTGGCCAAAAAGGTCGAGGCAGGAGCGGACTTCATCCAGACAAACTACATCTTCGACATCCAGGTCTTCGAGCGTTTCATGGCGCGGGTCCGCGACCTGGGCCTGGACAAGCGGGTGTTCATCCTCGCGGGCGTCGGACCGCTGGCCTCGGCCAAGGCGGCACGCTGGATGCGCGGTAACGTGCCCGGCATCCACATTCCGGACCGCGTCATCGAGCGGATGGAAAAGGCCGCCAACCCCGGCGAGGAGGGCAAGCGCCTCTGCATCGAGCTGATCCAGCAGATACGCCAGATTGCCGGTGTCAGCGGCGTGCATGTTATGGCCTATCGCCGCGAACATCTGGTGTCCGAGATTATCGCCCAGTCCGGTATCCGCTAGGGGCGGATGCAAGACCAGCCGGCTGCAACGGCCGGTGGCAGACCTGTCCCGCATTCCTGAACCGCTCAAGATCCAGCGCGTCGGAAAACTCTAAATATCCGTACAGCATGGAAAAGAAGCGGGTTCCGGACGTTCTTTCGACCTTGGCTCATGATATGCGGCTGGCCACGGTCGCGGGCCTGGCCCCGCGGCGGGCTGGCGCCCGGCATTGTGCAGGCCATCGCCGGGGCCGAGGTGGCCCCCGACCGACCCCATCGTTGTGGCGTTGTTCTGTAGCAGCGCCCTGCGCGATGATCGGCACCTCGAACTTCTTCGAGCTGGCCGTGGCCGTGGCGATCAGCCTCTTCGGCCTCAACTCGGGCGCGGCACTGGCCACGGTGGTCGGCGTCCTGGTCGAGGTGCCGGTGATGCTGTCGCTGGTTGCCTTCGCCAACCGCAC
>JAYZBS010000170.1:0-3426 GCA_036338635.1 Pseudomonadota bacterium
GGTCCAGAGCGGACTAGCCGCCAGTTTGTCGGAGTGGTTCGTGTCGATCTCGACCGCGCAGACCCTGCCCTTCTGGAGCTTCATCGCAGCCGGGATCGTCAACATCTTCGTGCCCTCCGGGGGCGGGCAGTGGGCGGTTCAGGCGCCGGTGATGCTGCCTGCCGCACAGGCGCTTGGCGCGGATCTGCCGCGCGTCGCGATGGCGGTGGCCTGGGGCGATGCCTGGACGAACCTGCTGCAGCCGTTCTGGGCGCTGCCGATGCTGGGCATCGCAGGATTGCAGGCCAAGGACATCATGGGGTTCTGCGTCATCAATTTGGTAGTGGTGGGCACCGTGGTCGGCGGCGTGCTGTATCTGGCCTGACACGGGCGGGGGGCCAGCCCCCCGCACCGCCCGGCGTATTCCCGCGAAGAAGAAGCGTCAGCGTTTGCGACGGCGCTTCGTGGCACGCTTGATTTCGGCCAGCCGGGACTTCACCGCCATCTGGCGCGGGCTGCGGCCACGGCGGCCCTTGGCGCTGCCGCGAGGCAGGGCCTTTCCTTCGAGTTCCAGAAGCTCCAGCGTCAGGCCGCCGGTCAGGGGCAGCGCCTCGGCCAGGCGGACGGTCACGCGCTGGCCGATGCCGATCTCCAGCCCCGTGTCGCTGCCGATCAGCATCTGCGCGTCGGGGTCGAAGTGGAAATACTCCTGCCCGATGGCGCGGATCGGCAGCAGGCCGTCGGCCCCGGTCTCGTCCAGCTTGACGAAGGCGCCGAACTTCTGGATGCCGCTGATGCGTCCCGTCATCTCGGTACCGACGCGTTCGGCCAGGAAGGCGGCCAGATAGCGGTCGGTCGTGTCGCGTTCAGCCGCCATGCTGCGGCGTTCGGTTTCGCTGATATGCTTGGCGGTCTCGTCCAGACGCTCGATCTGCGCGTCGTCTAGCCCGTCCTTGCCCCAGCCGTGACCGCTGATCAGCGCGCGATGCACGACCAGATCGGCATAGCGGCGGATGGGCGAGGTGAAATGGGCATAGCTCTTCAGCGACAGGCCGAAATGGCCGAAGTTCTCGGGGTGATAATAGGCCTGCGTCATCGACCTGAGGGTGCTGATGTTGATCAGCTCGTCGAAATCGGTCCCCTCGGCCTGGGCCAGAAGCCGGTTCAGGTGGCTGGTGTGCAGCACCTGCCCCTTGGCCAAAGTGAAGCCCGATGCCTGCGCCACCTCGCGCAGCGCGTCCATCTTGTCGAGGCTGGGCTCCTCGTGGACACGGAACAGCAGCGGGCGCTGGCGGCGGCTCAGCTCCTCGGCGGAAGCCACATTGGCGAGGATCATGAACTCCTCGATCAGCCGGTGCGCGTCCAGGCGGTCGCGGAAGGCCACCGACTTGACGCGGCCCTCGGCGGTCAGCTCGATCCGCCGCTCTGGCAGGTCCAGGTCCAGCGGCTGGCGGCGTTCCCGCGCGCCCTTCAAAAGGCCATAGGCATGCCACAGCGGCGTGATCACTTCGTCCATCAGCGGCGCCGTCCGGTCATCGGGCGTGCCATCCGCCGCCGCCTGCGCCTGCTGATAGGACAGCGACGCGCGGCTGTTCATCATCCCGCGATGAAAGCGGTGGCGGGTCTTGTTGCCCTGAGCGTCCAGCCGCATCTCGACCGCGATCACCGGGCGGTCGACGCCCTCGTGCAGCGAACACAGATCCGCCGACAGCGCCTCTGGCAGCATGGGCACAACGCGGTCGGGGAAATAAGTTGAGTTGCCGCGCGTCCACGCCTCTCGGTCAAGGGCGCCGCCGGGGCGGACATAGTGGGCGACGTCGGCGATGGCGACCCAGATGGTCGCGCCGCCATCCTCCTCGGTCACGGCTGCAACGGCGTCGTCATGGTCGCGCGCGTCTGAAGGGTCGATCGTCACCAAAGGCAGGGTGCGCAGGTCGTCGCGGCCCTTCATGGTGGCGGGCTTGGCTGCCTCGGCCTCGTCCAGAGCCTTATGCGGAAACTCGTCGGGGATGCCGTGCTGGTGGATCGCGATCAGGCTGACGGCGCGCGGGGCGGAGGGGTCGCCCAGGCGTTCGATGATGCGGGCATAGGGCAGGCCCATCCGGCCCTTGGGGCCGATCTGCTCGGCCTGCACCAGCTCGCCGTTTTCGGCATCCAGCGTGGCGTCGGCGCGGATGCGCCACTCCTTGTCCTGCCCCTTGTCGATTGGCAGGATGCGGCCGCCCTCGCTGTCCCTGCGGAAGATACCGGTGATGCGGTTGGCTTGGGCGGTGATGCGGCGGATCAGGCGGGCCTGGTACTGGTGATCCTCGCCCACGACCTCGATCAGGCGGCCCAGGAACCTGTCGCCGCGACCAAGCGCCGGATCGGTCTGGCGCGGCGCATAAAGGATACGCGGCACCGGCCCCTGCCCCGACCATTCCAGCGGACGCGCGAACAGGTCGCCCGACCCGTCGGGCGCCAGCAGCTCCAGCACCGTCACCGGCGGCAGCCGTTCGGCGTCGAGATAGTGGCGGCGGCGGCGCTCCAGCTGGCCCTCGGATTCAAGCTCCTTCAGCAGGCGCTTCAGCTCGATCCGGGCGGCGCCCTTGATGCCGAAGGCCTTGGCGATGTCGCGCTTGGAATTGGCGTCCGGATTGTCGGCGACCCATTCGAGGATCTGCGCCTTGCTGGGGATCTGGGTCATGGGCTCAGGCCAGGTTCAGGGACATGTCGCGGTGCGGAATGCCGGCATCGTCATAGATGGGCCCCTCGGCGACGAAGCCCAACTTTTCATAAAAGCCGAGCGCGTGCGTCTGCGACCCCAACCGCGCCTGCGTGACGCCCTGCCGGCGCAGCAGGTCCAGCGCCGCCCGGATCAGCGCCGCGCCCAGCCCGGTGCCCCGTTGGTCGGGCAGCACGCAGACCCGGCCGATCTTGCCGATGTCGCCGCGAATCAGGACGCGGGCCGTGCCCACGGGCCGGTCGCCATCGCAGGCCAGCAGGTGGATCGCCTGACCGTCGAGGTCGTCCATCTCTTCGGCTTCGGGCACGCTCTGCTCCTCGACGAAAACGGTGCGGCGCAGCGCGTGGCAGGCGGCAAGGTCGCTGGTCTCGGTGATCTTCATTCGAAATATCTTTCCAGGATGCGCTGATAGATGGTCTTCAGCTGGCGGACCTGCTGGGCGGGCACGCGTTCGTTCACCTGGTGCATGTGGGCACCGACAAGACCGAATTCCACCACCGGGCAATGATCCTTGACGAAGCGAGCGTCCGACGTCCCGCCCGAGGTGGACAGCACCGGCTGACGGTTGGTTTCCTGCTGGACGACGCCGCGCACCAGGTCGACAAACTCGCCCGGCCGGGTCATGAACGCCTCGCCCGAGATCTGCGCCGACACGCTCAGCGTGACGCCCGTCTCGGCGGTCACCAGCGCCGCCCGTTCGGTCAGCATCGCGGCCAGCGATG
>JAYZBS010000171.1:0-5486 GCA_036338635.1 Pseudomonadota bacterium
TTTTGACACAGGCTCGGCCGTGAAGGATCAGGAACAATCCGCCCCCGGGGATCGTTTGCTGATTAGCAACAACCCGGAGGAGTATCGCCATGGCTGCCATTCACCCGCATGACGCCATGCATCCCGCATTTGGCGCGATGCCGGGACTTGCGACGCTGACGCATTTCGCGGCGGGTTTCTTCACGCTGGCGCTTCTCTGCGATGTCTTCTACAGTCAGACCGCCCTGCTGATGTGGCAGGATTTCTCCTCGTGGCTGCTGTTCTTTGGCCTGATCGCAGGCGGAATCGCTGCGCTGCTGTGGCTGGTGGGCTTTGCCACCGACCGCCTGCGCCCGGTCTGGGGCGCAGTGATCCTGCAGGTCGTGGTGCTGGTCTGCGCGTTGATCAACAGCCTGATCCACGCAGGCGACGGCTGGACTGCCGTGGTCCCCTGGGGGATCGCGATGTCGGCGCTGACATGCCTGCTGATGCTGGTGGCCGCCCTGCTGAACCGCCGGGCCGCCCACCGCCCCCTGCAACGCGCTTGAGAAGGACGATCCCACGATGATGACCTTGGCACATTCCACGGCGCGCACGATGCTTCTGGGCGGAGGGGCCGCGGTGACCCTGGCCCTTGGCGGCACCGGACCGGTCCCGGCACAAGAGGCACAGTCCGGTGACTTCGATATCAGCAGCCAGATCGGTCCCGACCCTGTCCTGCCAGAGCCGAATTTCGTCAACCTGCTTCCCAGCATGAAGGTGGCCGAGGTCACGGGCTGGGCCGAGGGCCAGACCCCGATCGTACCCGAAGGCCTGGTGGTCACCCCATATGCCACGGATCTTGCCCATCCGCGCACCGTCCACACGCTTCCGAATGGTGACGTGTTGGTCGTGCAGTCACGCGGCCCGGAGGGGAAGCCGAAATACCGCCCCAAGGACTATATCCGCGGCTGGATAATGTCGATGGCGTCCGGCGGCGGCGGCCCCCAGCCGGAAAGCAACCTGATCACCCTGCTGCGCGACACCGACCGCGACGGAGTCGTTGACGAACGCCATGACCTGCTGACGGATTTGCATTCCCCCTTCGGCGTCGCGTGGATCGACGACACGCTTTATGTCGCCGAAGCGGACGCGGTCGTCACCTATCCCTATACCCTCGGCGACACCGCCATCACGGCCGAGCCGGAGGTTCTGACACCCCTCCCTGGCGGGCCGCTGAACCACCACTGGACGAAGGACCTGGCGCTCAGTCCGGACGGGGCGATGCTCTATGCCTCGGTCGGCTCAAACTCGAACGCGGCCGAGAACGGCATCGAGGCCGAGAAGGGCCGGGCAGCGATCTGGCAGATCGACCGTGCCACCGGGGCGGCCAGGATCTATGCCTCGGGTCTTCGCAACCCGAACGGTTTGACCTTCCATCCCGCGACCGGAGAGCTGTGGGCGGTCATCAACGAGCGTGACGAACTGGGGCCAAACCTTGTGCCCGACTACATGACCTCGGTCCAGGAGGGGGCGTTCTATGGCTGGCCCTACAGCTATTACGGCGATCACGTCGACGAACGCGTGCGGCCAGCGCGCCCCGATCTGGTGGCGGCCGCCATCGCGCCGGACTATGCCCTGTCCAGCCATGTCGCGGCCCTGGGGCTGACCTTCACGAACGGCTCGGCGATGCCGGAACCCTATGCCGATGGCGCCTTCGTGGGCCAGCACGGCAGCTGGAACCGTGACACGTTCAACGGCTACAAGGTGTCGTTCGTGCCGTTCAGCGACGGCCAGCCGTCCGGCATGGCGCAGGACGTCGTGACCGGCTTCCTCGACGGCGACGAGGCGCATGGCAGGCCCGTCGGCGTGGGCATTGACGGGACCGGGGCACTGCTGGTCGCCGACGATGCCGGCAATACGGTCTGGCGGGTCGCCGCCGCTGACGGGCAGGTCACCGACGCAGCCGTCGGCAGCGATCGCGTCCAGGCAGGCACTCAGGACGCCGCGCCGGCAGACACCGCTGAAGCCCTGCCAGCACCGCTGGCCCCGCAGACCGAAATTCCGGCGACGCAGCCGGAACCGCAGGTCGAGTCCGCTCCGACGGTGGATCCGCTTCCGCCTGCAGAATGATGGGCGGGGCGGACAGATAGCGTCGGTTCGCCATGCCGCAGCTCGCGTAACAGCGTCATCTGCGCCAGCAGTCAGCCGGGGCGATGGCATTGACGCCGTCTTTCGTGCGGTGGGGGCGTGGATCGCTCGGCTGCCCCAGGCGGGTTAGTGCATCGCCAGGATGCGCGCCGGACCGCCTGTGCCGCCCCGGTGCTTCGGCGCGCCGATGAAGATGGTCGCGCCGGTGGGCGGAAGCTGATCCAGGTTGGCCAGCCCTTCGATCCCGAAGCGGCCCGACGGGAGCCACGCGTAATGCACCGCGAAATCGGTTGAATTGCCAGGGTCCAGCGACAGGGTGTCGACGCCGATGGACGCGGCGCCGGCTTCTGCCAGAAGATCGGTCGCGGCCTTCGAGAAACCCGGAAACGCCAGGCTGCCGTCGGGGCCGTTCCTCCAGGACGGGTCGCCGATCCGCGCCGTCCAGCCCGAGTTCATGGCGAAGCAAGCGCCTGCCGGAATGGCGCCATTGGCCGATATCCAGGTCTCGACATCCGCAGGCTCGACCATCGCATTGGGATCTTCGGCCGCCTTGGCCGAGATGTCGACGATGCAGAGGGGGGCGATCAGGTTCTCTACCGGCAGTGCGTCCACCGAAAAGGGACCTTCGGCGAAATGCAGCGGCGCGTCGATGTGGGTGCCGGTATGTTCGAAGATCGTCAGCTTGTAGAGGTGATAGCCGTCAGGATCGAAATTCTTGTCGACCTCGTAGATGATGCCGGGCTTGCCGTCGAAGGTCGGGAAATCGCTGTCATAAGTATGGGTCAGGTCTGTCACGCGTCCGCCGGACTGAGCCAGGGCCGGCCGGGCCGACAGCACACCCGCCGCGGCCCCCATCGCCGCCGTCGCCGCGGCCCCGGTGAACAGGCGACGGCGCGACAGCATGTGACGCTTCACGTCCTCGATCAGGCATACGGTGCACATCGGCAACTCCGGCTCATGGGCATGCCTCATCGAATGCCTGCGACGACGGGCCTGTCAAGCGTCCAGCCACGGGCCGGGTTGCATCTGCAGCTTTTTCGGGCGCAACCTGCCGCACGCGACAGGTGCCGGGCATATGACCTGGCGGTCCAGGACATGCAGGAGGAGAGACATGGTTGACCTGACCGGACGAACGGTACTGATCACTGGCGCAAGCCGTGGCATCGGCGCGGCTGCGGCCCGCGCCTTTGCCAAAGCGGGTGCGCAGGTGGGCGTCATGGCACGCGACCGCGCCGCGGTGCAGGATCTGGCAGACGAGATCGAAGGGGTGGCGCTGCCCGGCGACGTCGCCAGCGCGCCCGAAGTCGAGCAGGCAGTCGCGGCGCTGGTCGACCGGTTCGGCCGCCTGGACATCCTTGTCAACAACGCCGGTCTGATCGGCCCGATCTCGGACATGGCGGCCGCCGACCCCGAGGATTGGGGCCAGGCGATCGACGTGAACCTGAAGGGCGTCTTCCACGGCATGCGGGCGGCGCTTCCGGTGATGCGGGCACAGGGCGGCGGCACCGTGCTGACGGTCGGCTCGGGTGCGGCCCATGCACCGCAGGAAGGTTGGAGCGCCTATTGCGCCAGCAAGGCCAGCGCCCTGATGCTGACCCGGTCGCTGGACCACGAGGCGCGGTCCGACGGCATTCGCGCCATCAGCCTGTCGCCCGGCACGGTCGCGACCGACATGCAGGCCGCGATCCGGACCAGCGGGATCAACCCTGTCAGCCAACTCGACTGGTCGGCGCACATTCCCCCGGAATGGCCCGCCCGCGCGCTGGCCTGGTTGGCCGGTCCCGCCGGCGACGGCTTCCTGGGCGAGGAAGTTTCGCTCCGCGACGAGGGGATCCGTCGCCGGATCGGCCTGATCTAGACCTCGCTTTTCGGGTGCGCCTTTCGCCGTGGCAACCTTGCCGCGATGCCGGAGGCATGCTGTCCAGCGGTCGGCGGAGCGCAGCAGCCTGACAGGCCGTGGTGGTGCTGGCATCCGGGTTCAAGGTTCCGGACGCCCAAGGCCGGGGTCATCAGACAGCCACCTTGGCCTGACACTCGGATGCGACGCTCAAAAATGTTCCTGTCGCCAAACCGCAGACGTGGCGTGGTCAGGCGAGGCGACATGGGTTGTCACTCTGCCGGATGCCGCGCCGAACAGCGCCCCGGCAGCACCCGTGCCGCCCATGGAATCGACAGGTTTCGTTCGTCGCCTGGCGAGGAATCACGTACGGCAGCGGGTAGGCACATCCCTGACAGGACGGGCGCCGCAAGTTTCTTGCCGCTTCCAGCTGGCCTGCACGGCCCGTGCATCGGCAGGCAAACCGTGCTAGCCACGGGTGCAATACCTGTTGCTGGAAGGTCGAATATGCCACGTCTGAACCGCCGCCTGATGTCGATGGGACTGTTTGCCGCCCTTGCGGCCTGCGGCAGCGCGAGGGGGCCCGAGTTCAAGACATATAACGGGCCGCCAGTCACGCAGGTGGTGGTCCAGAAAGGGCAGCGCCGGATGCATCTGCTCAGCGGGCAGACGGTGCTGCGGTCCTTCGATTTCGGGCTGGGGAACCAGCCCGCCGGCCACAAGCAGTTCGAAGGCGACGGCCGTACGCCCGAGGGGCTGTATTTCATCGACCGATTCAATCCGCGCAGCCGCTATCACCTGTCGGTCGGGATCTCTTATCCGAACGACCGGGACCGGGCCTTCGCCGCGCAGTTCGGCCGCGATGCCGGTGGCGACATCATGTTCCACGGCCGCGGACCCGAGGGGCGCGCGCTGGCCCCCAAGAATCGCGATTGGACCGCCGGTTGCATCGCCCTGACCGATGACGAGATCGAGGACGTCTACTCGATGCTGCGGCTGAACACGCCGGTCATGCTTTATCCCTGAAGCTTGCCGATCATCGCAACGCAGGACGTGGGTGCCCCACCACACCCCTGATCTGGGGCCGCAGGATGCGGAGCAGACGACCGCCCCACTGCGGCCGTGGCCTTGTGCAGGGGGCACAGGATGCAGATCCCGACGCTGATGCAGGTGGCGCCTGCCCGCTGATCCCCGCCTGACCGCCGCCCCGGTGGCCTCGGGCCAGGCGCCGAGGTCGCACGAGACGATCAGCACCATGTGCAAGCGATCGTTTCAGACGAAGTTCGAATGAACTCGGCGGTGCCGAGGCTGCGCTGGGACGTCGAAGGCGACCGGATCTGGCCGTCACAGGTAATGCGGCACCGAAGCGCTGTATGTCTTGTCCCGCCCGGCAGTCGGTCCACGGAACCGGAAGCCGGAGGCGGGATGCGCCTCCGGCGGCCTTGGCAACCGCCAGGCACCTGATGCAGAGCCCACCAAGATCGGTGGGTTGCCCTGGACTGTCAGGAAGCCGCCCGACCTTCTGGTGGGCGGCATGCCG
>JAYZBS010000172.1:0-22283 GCA_036338635.1 Pseudomonadota bacterium
CCGGCCATCGCCCAGGAACGGGACCGTCGAGATCTGGCTGCCGTGACCGACATGCCGCTGTACCAGCGGTGGGGCGGCTGCTGACGGCTGGAGCCGGGTGAAGGACAAGCCGTCGCGCAGCTCGTGACCCTGGTAAAGCCGAATGCGTTGGATGGATTTTCCCAGGGCCGGAAGTCCGACGCCTGCCGCTCGCCGGCGCCAGCCAGGTGCGGGTCGAGACACAACCAACCGCGGTGGCAGTGCAAGGCGAAGCAGCTTGCGGCGCGGCGGTGGCAGCAGCGTACGACCGTTGGCCCTGGCGCTGCTGATCCCACGCTCACCTGGCCCCGCAGGCAGGTTTTTCTGCCTGCTTCACCCAATCGACCAGCTCTCATCGATTGAACTGCGATGGCGCCGTATCCATATGACGCTGGCCATGATGACGGCCGGTCCGGAAGCGGCCTCGAGCCATTCCTTGCACATGCAGGCTTCGGGAACCTATGCTGGTCATGCGCGGATCTTGCGGAGGAGGATGCCGCAAGCGCCTGCGCGAGCGCTTTCCCGCTGCACTGGGGGCTGCCGAGCAGCTCGACGCGCCTGCCTATGCGCTTGCCGATGTCGTTAGCACGATCATCGAGATGACCGGCACCGCGTCGCAACCGATGCAGAACGTTCTGCACGGCACTTGGCTGGGCCATCCCCTGCATCCGATCCTGGCGACCGTTCCTGTCGGAACTTGGACGATGGCTCTTGCGCTCGACACTGCGGATGCGATGAGGCTGGCACCGTAGCGGCGGCTCGGTGAGGCTGCGGACCTGGCGCTGAAGGCTGGTGTGGCGGGTGCTGTCGTGGCAAGTGCGGTGGGACTGGCCAGCTAAGGTCAGATCCATGGCGCGATCGGCGGACGGTTTTTGGGTATGCAGTGATGATCTCGGCCGCGCTCGGCCTGATCGTCGGATCGCTGGAGCTGCGCCGCAGGGGCGTCGGGGCCTCGGCCGCACGGCCAGCGGCGCCGGATGGCTGGCCCTAGCGGCAGGCGCATATTTGGGCGGTCACCTCGTCTACCGCCGTCGCGTCGGCATCGATCAGGCTGACCGCTCGCCCGAGCCGCGGGGCTTCCAGCCGGTCTTTCCAATCTCAGCGCTGCAGGAAGGCCGACCTTGCCGGATTGAAGCTTGGGATGGGGCTGCGCGGGCGATGGTGGGCGTGGTGCTTGTGCGTCACAGGGGCCGGGTTCACGCGATGGGCTCGCGATGCTCGCACATGGGCGGGCCGCTGGACGAGGGCTGGGTCCAGGACGGTGGCTTGGTCTGCCCTTGGCACGGCTCGCGCTATTGCTTGGCCACCGGGCGGGTACTCGACGGGCCGTCGACCTCGCCCCAGCCGCGTTACGATGTCTGCATCAGCGGGGTCCAAATCGAGATTCGCCATGTTTCAGTGCCCGGCGACGAGGCACTGACGCCGGACGAGGGAGAGGCCGGGCGTGCCGACGCCATGGCCGGTTCAGGCGCGCTTCTCGAAGGGCGCAAGGCCGACGAGGTACTGTTTGAGCATCACCAGCTGCTCCGCCGGCTGTTCGAGACCATCGAGGGGATGCAGCCGGACGATCCCGAACGGCGCGACATGATGCGCCTTCTGGCCGGTGAGCTGGAGATCCACGAACATGTCGAGGATGCGATCTTCTATCCCGCCGTGCGCCCCGTCAGCGAGGATGTCCCCGTCGCCCATGCGGAATACCAGCAGCTTGCCGGCATGCTGGCGGTGACGCTGCGCCTCGGGACATCCTCGCCCGAGTTTGAGCATCGGCTTCTTACGCTCCACCAGGCGGTCGATCACCATGCCTCCTCCGAAGAGGCATCCATGTTCAAGGAGGCGCAGCGCCTGGGAGAGGCGCGCCTGCGCGAACTGGGCCAGCAGACCGAGGACATGCTGGAGCATGAGCGCTTATCCCGCGCGCGCAGCGCCTTCCGCGAGTTGAAGATCCGCCTGCGGGAGGGCGCCTGAGGCCTTGGGCTGCGGGGACCTGACTGTGGCGCAAAGGGGGCCGGAGCGTGGGGGGATTGCAGCGCTTGCGTCTATAATGGATTGTCCCCGGCGCGAGACCACGCGGAGATCGAGCCGACAAAGCTGTCGCGCGGATGAGACATGGATGACAGCCGTTCGGCAAGCAGTCGGGTGCGGTCATGTATTCGGCGTCGGCTTTGCGGCAGTCCCGCGCCCCCAGATCAACGTCCGCCTAAGGGGTGGATCCCCTGCCAGTTGCACGCCCTCAGCGCGCTCCGGTTCGAACGGAATGCCCCTGCCCATGCCCATCAGCCTAGCATCGTCTCAATGTGTCCTTGCCAGTTCGATCAGGCCGCGAGCGCCCTGCAATCAATACGCTCACGCAGGGCACCAGCCGGTGTTCGGCATCGTCCTGACGGCCCGCGCCATGCGACTTGCCGAGGCTATGGCGGCAACCTTGAGCGGCTTTGTCGCGATCAGTCGCCCTGGTTGTTTGATCCCGCGGTGCGATACTGCTTTTCTGTCTTGGGAATGACGGATGCTCTACGGGACTATTTCGTCACGGAAGCGGCGCTCCGCCTGCCTCTACGCCCTGCAACCCTCGATGCCACACCTGACGCGCTTTGCCTTGCACCACTGTCTGCAGCGCCATGGAATATCACGCCTGCCTGAGGTGGATGGCAACAAGCCAAAAGGGCAGAAGCTCAAACGCGACCCCGTCGGCTGTTTCCATATCTATATTGCCGAATTGCAGACCGCCGAAGGCAAGACGTATCTCTTTCGTGGCAATTGCCAGACCCAGAAGGTTTGCCTTTGTCCACCTTGTCCAGAGGGCTGGCAAGACGGCTGCAGCCCAGTTCTGGCGCGACCCGAATGCTGCCGTACCCTATCGGCTCCGTAAGGTGCTGACCGACAGTCGCATGGCGTTCGCGAACCGTGGCTGCGACACGACCGCCTTCGAGCACATCCTTGGCCGCGTGAGACCGCCTGCCGCATCGGCGCATGATTGGTCTTCAAGCCACCGAATTCCTTGCGCAATCGACAGAAGGTGAACCGCGTCACGCCGGTTAAGCGAACCGCCTCGGCCACCGACTGGCAGTGCAATTCCAGCACGTCGGCTTGAGGAAGTTTTCCAAGGTTCTCTTGCGACTTGTGTCTCCTTTGGGGCATTCCTTCATCTTCCGAATGGCTCGAAAGCCTTACTCCAAGGGAGAACCACTTTTCAGAGGGCAGGCTAGGATGGATTGCTGAAGTCACCAAACTTCTAACCAATTCAGCATGCCTCGGCGGAGCTGGAGGCGTATTAACGCCATGTCGATGTGTTGCACCGAATATCGCCGTCTGCAGCGCCATGCATTCTGCAAGGTGTCGAACGCGACGGAGCCTTGAAGGCAGAGGGTAAACGTTCCTTCAAAACCCGGTCTGTCGGCCTGTGGGCGATGGAGGACGAACCCACTCAGTGTCCAAAGCCGTCCCGCGTCTTCTTGCTTTCAAAAGGGGATGCAGCGGCGGGCATCTCAAAGTCTGGCCACCCCGCGGCAATTCAATACCGACAAAAAATAGCAGTTTGGCGCCCACGGGAGGACTCGAACCCCCAACAGCCCGATTAGAAGTCGGATATTCTATCCAGTTGAATTACGTGGGCGCGTCAGGGGATGTATATCCCGCGGATGGTCGTGGCTGTCAATGAGGGCGACCGCGAGCCTGCCGCAGGGACGGTACGACCTTCCAAGGAAATTGTGATCTTATGGCGTATGGACGGCTGAAGAATAGATCAGCGCTATGGCCACTGCGACGGCCACGGCCAGAATGATGTAGACGGCGTTCTTGTCGCGATTTTTCATGCTCACCTCATTTTTGCAAAGCTGTTTGGGGCGCCGTCAAGTCGGCCGATCAACGACATAGCACTTGACGCGTGGCGTCTCTCCACGCGTGTCGCGGGTAATATGCCGGGCGGCTTCGTCCTGATGATGCGGACGGACCGACGGGCTTTCATATGTTTCGGCCTCGTCGTCGCGCGGGTTGGTATAGGGCATGTCGCGCGTCGTGCCGCGAACGGGGTCCGGCAGGGTGCCCTTGGGCAGACCGCTCCAGCCGTCGTCACGCCATTCGGCCTCGCGCCTGTTCATGTCGACCGCGGGCATCGCAGAGAGGACGGCAATGGCCCGAGTAGCCTCGGCGTCGTTCAGGCCGTCGGCCAGCACGGCTGCGGCGCCGCGCGACAGGGCCTCGACCAAGGCATGCTGGTCCGCATCGGGAAAGGAAAGACCCGGCGGAAGCGCAGGTTGATCGGTTGCCGTTGCCGAAAGGTCCTGGGGCGCGCGCAGGATATGCGGCGCGGGCAGGCCGGCCTCTAGAAGGGCAGCTCGTGCATCCTCAGCCTCATGATGGTCGTCGAAGATCGCCAGGACGAGGCGATCGCGGCCTCGGGCTGCGTCGGGGTTGGCGCCGGCTGTCATTCTATGTCCTCCTTCGCGTGCGGTCGATGATGCGACCCCAGGCTGAACCTCGAGGCCGTCCCGATGTTCCTGAGATGATTGGGGCGCCTTAACGCGGCTGGCTGACGAAACGTCTGCGAGTGCCTTTCCAAATCAGGCACATCGGCGGACGGCAGATTCCATTGCACTTGGGGGAGCTTCAGCCGCAAGCAGTCAGCGGTGCCAGAACGGCACCGGAACCAGTCCGGTGCCGATTTGGTCGCTCAGAGGGACTCGACTTGATCAAGGGCCGCCCGGCAGGCGTCTTCGTCACCGGCGGCAAGGGCGGCGCGGGCCTCCTCGATCAACGCGTCGCGATCTGGCGAGGATCCGGATGCCATGTCGGTGTCTGCATTTGCATCGCCGGCTTCGGCCTCTTGAGCGGCCGTCGGATTGCCGTCCTGCTGCTGGGCCGCGTCCTGGGCGGACATCGCGACATCGGTGGACCCGTCGCCCTCCTCGGTCTCCAGCGGCGCCAGCGAACCGTCCTTGGCGATCGCCTCTCCGCTGGCTGCGTCTGCATCCGACGGCGTCGCGGAGCCATCATCCGCCTCAGTGTCGGCATCCGACGCCGCGGTGTTGCCGTCACCCCCCTCGGTGTCGGAGTCATCGGCCATGTCGCCCGCATCCGACGTGGTCGTGGTCATCTCGGAATCGCTGCCCGACACCGCCATGTCATCGCTGGAACCGGCCTCGGTGCCTGCCTCGGCCGACGTCTCGGCATGGTCCGGTGTCTCCAATGGCGCAAGCGAGCCGTCCTTGGAAATGCCGGCGCTGTCACCGGCCGTGCTGGGGTCTCCCGTCAGGCGGGCAAGATCCTCGGCACAATCGGCTTGCGCTGCGGTGGCAAGGGCGCAGATCGCGCAGCCTGCCAGCATCGTCATCCTGAGTTTCATTCTTCTCTCCCGTGAAGCGACGTTCCCTCCTCCGGGAACAGGCGAAGAACCTGCGGCTCGGTTCGAATGTTCCCTCACCAAGCCTCGGACGATGAGTTGAGAGATGCGGCAATGGCGGGTCCAGGAACCCCGTCGTGGCGTTAGTTCTTGATCATGATGACAATCTGCGCCGTGATGGGTCGACGGCAGGTTTCCGCCCGTCGCCATTCCGATCAACGAAAGGTAGTTGCATGGCCTCGATCCTCGTCTTCCTGCAGATCGCCGGGTCGGTCGCCCTGCTGCTGTTCGGGCTGGGGCTGGTGCGGGACGGTGTGACGACGGCGTTCGGGTTGCGGCTGAAGACGGCACTTGGCCTTGGGACGCGGACAGGGCCGCGCGCCTTCGCCTCGGGGCTGGTGGCGACGCTGGGGCTGCAATCGTCGACGGCGACCGCGCTGCTGACGGCATCGTTCGTAGATCGCCGGCTGATCCGGGGGCGCATGGCGCAGATCGTGCTGCTGGGCGCGAACGTCGGCACGGCTGTGACGGCGTGGATCGTGTCCGCAGGCATCGGGGCGGTCGCGCCGGGGCTGGTCCTGATCGGAATGGCCGCCGCCCGCCGCGAACGGCCTGCAATCAGCGGCAGCGGCCGGGCACTGATCGGTCTGGGCCTGATGCTGATATCTCTGGAACTGCTGGACCAGGGGACGGCTCCGCTGCGCGAGGCGCCGCAGATGGCGGCGTTTCTCGGCATGCTGGATGCGGCCTGGCCGGTGGCGCTGATCTTCGCGGCAGGCATCGCGGCGGTCTGTTCATCCTCGCTGGCGGCAGTGCTGCTGGTCCTGTCGCTGGACGTGCCGGCGGCGCTGGCGGTGGTGCTTGTGCTTGGGGCCAATATCGGCGGGGCGATCCCGCCGGTGCTGGTCACGCAGCGCGCCGGGGTGGCCGCCCGGCGGCTGACCGTCGGAAACCTCATCGTGCGCGGCGCGGGGTGCCTGGCGGTCCTTCCCTTTGCGGGTTCAGCCGCCGAGGCGCTGGCGCCTCTGCACGTAACCGGCCTGGCGGTCGAAGCGCATCTGGCCTTCAATCTTGCTGTGGCGGCGGTGATCTGGCCCTTCGCCGGCGGCTTGTCGCGGATCGTGGCGCTGATGCTGCCGGACGAGGCGCCGTCCGAGGATCCGTCCCCGCGCTGGCTTGACGACGCCGCGCTCGAGACGCCGCCCCTGGCGCTTGCCGGGGCCAGCCGGCAGGCGCTGGCCATCGGCGACGACGTGGCGCGGATGCTGGAGCAGACCCGGCTGGCCTTTCGCAAGAACGACCTTGCCCCCCTGGCCGAGGTCACCAAGCTTGAAGATCGGGTCGACCTGCGCCAGCAGCAGGTCAAGACCTATCTGTCGCGGCTGGGTCGCGACACCGATGAGGATGACCGCCGTCGGTCCATCACGATCCTCGACTATGTGATCAACCTGGAACATGTCGGCGACATCATCGAAAAGGGGCTGGCGGCCGGGGTGCGCAAGAAGGTCGGCCTGGGACTGCGCTTCTCGGACGCCGGATATCAGGAACTGGACGCCATGTTCCTGATGACCGAGGAGACACTTGGCATCGCGCAGACCATCTTCATGACCCGCGACCGTAACCTGGCCCGCCAGATGATGGAGCAGAAGGTCGAGATCCGGAATTTCGAACGCCAGTCGGCGCAGCGCCACCTGATCCGCCTGCGCGAAGGCCACAGCCAGAGCCGCGAGACATCGTCCCTGCACCTGGACTTCCTGCGCGACCTCAAGCGGATCAACGCGCATCTCGGGGCGGTCGCCCATCCGATCCTGGACGAGGAAGGCCTGCTGACCGAAAGCCGGCTGCGGGGCGGCTGACGCCACGGCGCAGCCTCTTGCAAGCCTGCGTCGCTTCGGTCAACCTGCAGGGCATGCAACCCTGCACCAAGCGGGGATCATCGAACAATGGGGATCTTCGACATGACATTCCAACTGACGACGCGGGCCGTGATGCTGGCCACGGCTCTGGCCATGGCGCCGGCGGCATTCGCCGAGACGCCCGCCGACACGCTGGTCGTGGCCCATACCATCGACGACATCATCAGCCTGGACCCGGCCCAGTCCTTCGAATTCTCGGGCAACGACGTCAACAACAACACCTATGACCGCCTGGTCGACTTCGACCCGCTGAACCCGGATGCAGGGTTCCAGCCCGCCCTGGCCGAAAGCTGGGAAGTGTCCGAGGACGGCCTTTCCATCACCTTCACGCTGCGCGAGGGCGTGACCTTCCATTCCGGCAACCCGGTCCGTGCCGAGGATGCCGCGTGGTCGCTGCAGCGTGCGGTCAAGCTGGACAAGACGCCGGCCTTCATCCTGACGCAGTTCGGCTTCACCCCCGACAATGTCGAGGAGAAGATCACCGCAGACGGCAACACGCTGACCCTGACGATGGACAAGCCCTATGCGCCTTCCTTCGTCCTGAACTGCCTGACCGCCAACATCGCCAGCATCGTCGACAAGGAGACCGTCCTTGCCAACGAACAGGACGGCGATCTGGGCAATGCCTGGCTGAGCACCAACGAGGCAGGATCGGGCGCCTATCAACTGGCGGCCTGGCGGCCGAACGAGGTCGTGCAGCTGACGGCCTATGAGGACTACTGGCAGGGCGCGCCCGAGATGAAGCGCGTGATCGTGCGCAACGTCGCCGAATCCAGCGCGCAGCGTCTGCTGCTGGAACAGGGCGACATCGACGTGGCGCGCAACCTGACGCCCACCGATGTCGAGGCGATCTCGGCCGCCGAGGGCGTCAAGATCCAGGACGAACCGCGCGGGCGCATCCTCTACATGGGCCTGAACCAGAAGGACGAGCTACTGTCGAACCCCGCCGTGATCGAGGCGATGAAGTATCTGGTCAACTACGAGGGCATGGCCCAGAGCTTCCTGAAGGGCCAGTTCATCACGCACCAGACCTTCCTGCCGCGCGGTTACCTGGGCGTCCTGGACGAGCAGCCCTGGACCTATGACGTCGAGAAGGCGCGTCAGATCCTGCAGGATGCAGGCATCGAGGGCGGCACGATCACGACCCGCGTGCGCGACCTGCGCGAATACATCGACGTGGCCCAGACGCTGCAGGCATCCATGGCCGAGGTCGGCCTGACGCTGAACATCGAGCAGATGACCGGCGCGCAGGTGCTGGACGCCTATCGCGCGCGCGAAGTGCCGGTCTTCCTGGGCGAATGGGGCCCCGACTATTCGGACCCGAACACCAATGCCGCGACTTTCGCCTATAACCCCGACAACAGCGATGAGGCGAACGCCGTGGGCCTTCTGGCCTGGCGCAATGCCTATGCCGTGCCCGAGGAGATGAACGAGGCCACCGTCGCCGCCACGCTGGAACAGGACACCGACGCCCGCGCCGAGATGTATCGCGAGATCCAGCGCCAGTACCAGGCCGAGGCGCCCATCGTGCCGCTGTTCCAGCGGGTCGAGCAGGTGGGCCTGCAGGACGATGTCCAGAACTGGTGGAGCGGCGGGGCCGTCACCTCGGTCATCTATCGCCAGGTGACGAAGGGCGAATAACCGGTGGCCATGACCGACACGACCGGCGCCGGGGGCACACCCCCCGGCGACGACCGTCCCGACCCCTCGTCGCGCCGGGCCTTGCGTCGGCGGCGTGCCCGCAGCGTGGCGGGCACCTTCATCTCGTTGGCGCTGACCCTGCTGGGGCTGCTGCTGGTGACCTTCATCATCGGCCGCGTGATGCCGATCGACCCGGTCCTGAAGGTCGTGGGCGACCGCGCGACGCAGGCGCAATACGACGCCGCCTATCAGGCGATGGGCCTGGACCAGCCGCTGATCGTGCAGTTCCTGCGTTACATCGGCGACGTGCTGACAGGCGACTTCGGCCGCTCGATCTCGACCGGGCAGCCGGTGGCGCAGGACATCGCGCGGGTCTTCCCGGCCACGGTCGAGCTGGCCGTCCTGGGCACCCTGGTCGGCGTCCTGATCGGTGTGCCGCTTGGCGTCATGGCCGCGGCGCGACGGGGCGGAATCTTCGACCAGGTGGCGCGGGTCGTGGCGCTGGTCGGATATTCGATGCCGATCTTCTGGCTGGGCCTCATGGGTCTTCTGATCTTCTATGGCAACCTCGGCTGGGTCGGTGGACCCGGGCGGCAGGGGATCATCTATGACGGGATGGTGCCGTCGGTCACGGGGCTGATCCTGGTGGACAGCCTTCTGGCTGGGGACTGGGCCGCGTTCCGCGACGCATTCAGCCATATCGTGCTGCCGGCCAGCCTGCTGGGCTATTACAGCCTGGCCTATATCAGCCGCATGACGCGCAGCTTCATGCTGGAACAGCTGTCGGCGGAGTACATTATCACGGCCCGGGTCAAGGGGCTGTCCGAAGGTGCGGTGATCTGGCGTCACGCCTTCCGCAACATCTCGATCCCGCTGGTGACGGTGATCGCGCTGTCCTTCGGGTCGCTTCTGGAGGGGTCCGTCCTGACCGAGATCATCTTCAGCTGGCCGGGGCTTGGCAGCTATATCACCCGCGCGCTTCTGTCGGGCGACATGAACGCCGTTCTTGGCGGCACAGTTGTCATCGGCGTCTGCTTCGTGGTGCTGAACCTTCTCAGCGATATCCTCTATCGCGTGCTTGATCCGAGGTCGAAATGAGCGCCGTTTCCCGCCGCGACTGGCTGCTGTCGGACGCGCCGCAGACCCGCCGGCAGGCGCGCCTTGGTGCGATCTATCAAGGATGGCTGACCTTCCGGGGCAACAAGCTTGCGATGCTGGGCCTGATCATCCTGGTCCTGCTGATCGGCATGGCGATCTTTGCGCCGCTTCTGGCGCCGCAGAGCCCCTATGCCCAGAACCTGGCCGACCGGCTGCAACCGCCGTCGGCTGCGCACTGGCTGGGCACCGACGCGCTTGGGCGGGACATCCTCTCGCGCCTGATCCACGGGTCGCGGATCACGCTGTTCATCGTCGGCACCGTCGCGCTGATCGCGCCTGTGATCGGCCTTTTCATCGGGACCGTGGCGGGCTTTGCCGGCGGTTGGGTCGACCAGGTCCTGATGCGGATCACCGACATCTTCCTGGCGTTTCCCAAGCTGATCCTGGCGTTGGCTTTCGTCGCGGCGCTTGGCCCCAGCATCGGCAACGCGGTCCTGGCGCTGGCGCTGACCGCTTGGCCGCCCTATGCACGCCTTGCCCGTGCCGAGACGTTGACCATCCGCAACGCCGACTTCATCGCCGCCGCGCGGCTGCAGGGGGCAGGGCGCTTGCGCCTGCTGATCCGGCACATATGGCCGCTCTGCGTCAGTTCGCTGATCGTGCGGGTGGCGCTGGACATGGCGGGGATCATCCTGTCGGCGGCGGGGCTTGGCTTCCTGGGACTTGGCGCGCAACCGCCGCTGCCGGAATGGGGGGCGATGATCTCGGACGGGCGGACCTATATCCTGGATTACTGGTGGGTGGCGGCGATGCCGGGCATCGCGATCTTCACCGTCTCGATGGCCTTCAACCTGCTGGGCGACGGGCTGCGCGACGTGCTGGACCCGAAGGGGGACAAGTCATGACCGAACCGCTTCTGTCGGTCCGCGACCTGCGGGTCACCTTCCCGACGCGCCAGGGCGAGTTCCAGGCCGTCCGCGGCATCAGCTTCGATCTGGGGCGCGAACGTCTTGGCGTCGTGGGCGAATCGGGCAGCGGCAAGTCGATGACCGGCCGGGCGATCCTTGGCCTCGTGCGGCCGCCTGGCCGGGTCGAGGCGGAGCGGCTGGACCTAGGCGGGCGGTCGATCCTGAACCTCCCCGACCGCCAGATGCGCAAGATCCGCGGCGGGCGCATCAGCATGGTCATGCAGGACCCCAAGTTCAGCCTGAACCCGGTGATGCCCATCGGCCAGCAGATCATCGAGGCCTATCGCCTGCACGCCGACGTGCCCCGCGACCGCGCGCGGCAGAAGGCGCTGGAGATGCTGGAGGCCGTGCAGATCCGCGACCCCGAGCGCGTGATGAACGCCTATCCGCACGAGGTATCGGGCGGCATGGGCCAGCGCATCATGATCGCCATGATGCTGGCCCCCGACCCCCAGATCCTGATCGCTGACGAACCCACCAGCGCGCTGGACGTCTCGGTCAGGACCGAAGTGCTGAACATCATGGACGGCTTGGTGCGCGATCGCGGCATGGGGCTGATCTTCATCAGTCACGACCTGAACCTGGTCGCGCAGTTCTGCGACCGCGTGCTGATCATGTATGCGGGGCGCGTGGTCGAGACGCTGCCGGCCCGCGATCTGCACCAGGCGCGCCATCCCTATACACGCGGTCTGCTGGACAGCCTGCCGCGACTTGGCGCGCCGGTGGACCGGCTGCCGGTGCTGCAGCGGCAGGACAGCTGGCGCGACGGTGACGTGCTGTCGCCCCGCGCTGACACTGAACTTACCGGGGGATTGTGACCATGCCGGTTCGTTTTCGCAAAGGCCATCCGCTGCCATCGGTCCGCGCATGCTGACGGTCCGAGACCTCGATGTATGGTTCGGCCATGCGCCCGACCGCGTGGAGGCCGTCAAGGGGGCCGAATTCCGCGTGGCGCAGGGCGAGAGCTTTGGCCTTGTCGGCGAGTCAGGGTCGGGCAAGTCGACGATCCTCCGCGCCATTGCCGGCCTGATTCCCAGCTGGTCCGGCCACATCGAGGTCGACGGGAAACCGCTTGCCGCCGACCGCCGTGACCGGGCGTTCTTCAAGACCGTCCAGATGGTCTTCCAGGACCCCTACGCCAGCCTGCATCCGCGCCATTCCGTCGATGCCGTCCTTGCCGAGACGCTGCGCCTGCAGGGCATGGACCGCATCGACCAGAGGATCGGTCAGCTTCTGGACGATGTCGGCCTTGGACGTGGCTTCCGTTTCCGCTATCCCCACCAGTTGTCCGGCGGCCAGCGCCAGCGCGTGGCCATCGCCCGCGCCCTCGCGGCCGAGCCGCGCCTGCTGCTGCTGGATGAGCCGACCAGCGCGCTGGATGTCAGCGTCCAGGCCGAGATCCTGAACTTGTTGGCCGATCTGCGGTCCGAACACGGGTTGACCTACCTGATGGTCAGCCACGACCTGTCCGTCGTCGGGCACATGTGCGACCGGCTGGCCGTCATGCAACATGGCCGGATCGTCGAGGTCATGGAGGTCGACGAACTCAGGGCCGGGCGCGGGCAGCAGGAATACACTCGGAAGTTGATAGCCGCATCGGCGGGTTATAGCGCACCGGCCCGAGCAGTTTAGCCTCTTCCGTCGGTAAGTGCGGCACAGTGAAACGACCCTTGGTTGTGAGTAGCTAAACCAGTATCGGAAATGGATGTATCGACATGCCCAAAAGGACAGGGTGACTTCGTAGTCAACGTCAGACAAAACAGGCCTATCGGTCGGGCGGCGAATTGTTGCTGGTTTATGAGTTGAGCCGCCCGGCCGTTGCCAATCAAGCAATCGTAGCGTGTTTTTGCCGCCAGCCTGGCTGTGTGATGCAACCACCAGCCGATCCAAACCCGGACAGCCGCGCATCATCGCGAAATAGCCGAAAGGTCGCAGCTCGCGGCCTTCGCCGCTATTCGATGTTTTCCTTCCGGACGGAACATCCTTTGTCTTCCCAAGTTTTTTCCTGGCCCTCCGGCAGATCGGAGAGGCCGAGCGGGACCGGGATCGCCGGCGGCTCTGACCATGGAGGATCGACGTAATGTCCGCTGCGATGCCCGCCAGCGCTGACCGGCGCAGCACACCATCGACGGACAAGTTCTTTGCCGGTGTCGGCCGCGCCTTCGCAGGGGCGCTGCTGTTCGCGCTGCCGATGCTGATGACGATGGAGATGTGGTGGCTGGGCTTCACGCTCGAGCGGTGGCGGATCGTCGTGATGCTGCTGGCGATGCTGCCGCTGTTGATGGGCCTGTCGCGATTCGGCGGCTTTCGGCGGACGGACCGGCTACGCGACGATCTGGCCGACGTCCTGGTGGCGATCATGGTCGCCGCCCTGGCCTCGACCGTGGTGCTGTTCCTGTTCGCGGTCACGACCATCGACATGCCGCCCCGAGAGGTCGTCGGCAAGATCGCCATCCAGATGTTTCCCGCCAGCATTGGTGCGATGCTGGCCCGCAGCCAGATGGGAGAAACCTCTGAAAGCGACCGCGAGGAAAGCGATGCGTCGTATCTGGGAGAGCTGTTCCTGATGGGCGTGGGCGCGCTCTATCTGTCGCTCAATATCGCCCCGACCGAAGAGATCGTGCTGATCGCCCTCAAGATGTCGGTCTGGCACGAGATTGCGCTGCTGGCGCTGTCGCTGGTGCTGATGCATGGGCTGGTTTATTCGGTCGGCTTCAAGGGAGGGACGACCCGTGGCGACCGGTCCTTCATTGAAGTTTTCGCACGCTTCACCTGCGTCGGCTATGTCGTGGTGGCGCTGGTCAGCCTGGGGGTGCTGTGGATCTTTGCCCAGACAGGCGAATCGTCGCTTCAGGAGGTTCTCAGCACCGTGATCGTGATGTCCTTTCCCGGCGCCATCGGCGCGGCCGCGGCTCGGCTGGTGTTGTGATGGCGAAAGGCTCGGGGCCGCCCGAACGGACCTCTGCGTTGGAATGGGCCTTTGCGCTGCTGGGCGCCGCGATCATCGTCGGCACTGTCGGCTTCATGGTGCGGCACGGGCTGACGCATCCCGCCACAGCCCCCGATGTGGTGGTCGTGCCGGGGCCGCCGACGCGCGTCAGTCAAGGGTATCTGGTTCAGTTCACGGCCCTCAACCGCGGCAACAGCACAGCCGCCAACCTGACGATCAAGGGCAGCTTGACCACTGGCAACCGCACGATCGAGACGAGCGAGGTGACCTTCGATTATCTGCCGCAGCGCGCCAGCCGGAATGGCGGCCTGTTCTTCCGAGAGGACCCGGCCCGGCACAAGCTGTCGGTGACCGCGGGGGGGTATGTCGCGCCCTGAACGCGGGGCGGACGCCGGTAGGGACCAACCTCCGGCCGGTGACCGCATGACCGCATACAGTCGTGCACGGGGAACGGAACGGCTTGCTGCTTTTCGGGGCTTTCCTGAAGCCACGCAGCTACATCGTCAACTGACGGTCACGACGCAAGCGCAGGACCCATATGATGCAGGATGCATCCACGGGACTTGATCGTCAGGCGCAGCTGGCCGTGTCGCCCTCAGCACTCCGGCAGGTTGACGGCAATGCCACCCTGGGATGTTTCCTTGTATCGGCTGTCCATGTCGCGGCCCGTCTGCAGCATGACGCGGATGCAGTTGTCCAGCGGCATGAAGTGCTGCCCATCACCGCGCAGGGCCAGGCTTGCGGCCGAGACGGCCTTGATCGCGCCCAATGCGTTGCGCTCGATGCAGGGGACCTGCACCAGGCCACCGGCGGGGTCGCAGGTCATGCCGAGGTGATGTTCCAGCGCAATCTCGGCGGCATTCTCGATCTGCTCGTTGCTGCCGCCGAGGACCGCGCAAAGCGCCGCCGCCGCCATGGCGGCTGCTGATCCGACCTCGCCCTGGCAACCGACCTCGGCGCCCGAGATCGAGGCGTTGGCCTTGATGATCCCCCCGATGGCCGCCGCGGTCAGCAGGAAGTCGCGCCGCGTTTCGTCGGTGGCGCCGATATGGTCCTGCCAATATCGCAGCACGGCCGGCAGGGTGCCGGCGGCGCCGTTTGTGGGCGCGGTGACGACGCGGCCGCCGGCGGCGTTCTCCTCATTGACGGCCATGGCGTAGACGCTCAGCCAGTCGTTGACCAGGTGGGGATGGCGGTCATTGCGAAACTTTTCAGCTTCGAGCGACCGGTGAATGCCGGCCGCGCGGCGGCGAACCTTGAGGCCACCCGGCAAGATACCTTCCTCGCGCAGGCCGCGGTCGATGCAGGCGTTCATCGCCTGCGCCAGCCGGTCCAGCCGTGCGTCAAGGTCGGCGACGCCCTGCGCTTCTTCGTTGGCGCGCTTCATCGCCGCGATCGACTTGCCTGACGCCCGGCCCATCGCCAGCATCTGCGCGGCATCGGCGAAGGGATATGGGATGGTGGCCCGCTGGACGGGCTTGCCGGCCTGTTCGCGCTCGGCCACCAGCTGAGCCTCGGTCAGCACGAAGCCGCCGCCGATCGAATAGTAGACCTCGGCCAGGCAGCGGTTGCCGCGTGCGTCGAAGGCCTCGAAGGTCATGCCGTTGGCATGCAGCGGCAAAGCCGGACCATAGTCGAAGACCAGATCCTGCTGCGGGTCGAAGGCCAGGGTCGGCAGGCCCGGCAGGTCGACCTGCCGGCTGCTGTGAAGTCGCGCGATCAGCCCATCTGCGGCATCGGGGTCAAGGCTGTCGGGGCGTTGCCCCAGAAGCCCCAGCATCACGGCGCGGTCGGTGGCGTGGCCCTTGCCCGTGAAGGCCAGCGACCCGTGCAGCGTCACCCGCAGCCGCGCCGGTTCGCCCGAGCCGGGGATCTGCTCGGCCCTGCCGCGCAGATCATCCAGAAACTGCGCAGCGGCAACCATCGGGCCCATCGTGTGCGACGACGAAGGGCCGATGCCGTGCTTGAAGACCTCGAAAACCGAGATGAACATGATGCCTCAGCCGTAGATCGGGAAGCGGTCGCAGATCGCCTTGACCTCGGCGCGGACCTCGGCCTCGAGCGCCGCGTCGCCCTCGGGGTTCTGTGCCACGGCCTTCAGGACGCGCAGGATCATTTGTCCGATCTGGCGGAACTCGGCCTCGCCGAAGCCGCGGGTCGTGCCGGCCGAGCTGCCGAGACGGATGCCCGAGGTCACGAAGGGCTTTTCGGGGTCGAAGGGGATCGCGTTCTTGTTGCAGGTCAGGCCCGCACGTTCCAGCGCGATCTCGGCAGCCTTGCCGGTAACGCCAAGCGGGCGCAGGTCGCACAGCACCATGTGGCAGTCGGTGCCGCCTGAGACGATGCCCATGCCGCCCGCCGTCAGCGTGTCCGCCAGTGCGCGGGCATTGGCAATCACGTTCTTCGCGTAATCCTTGAAGGACGGCCGCAGCGCCTCGCCGAAGGCCACGGCCTTGGCGGCGATGACGTGCATCAGCGGGCCGCCCTGGTTGCCGGGGAACACGGCCGAGTTCAGCTTCTTGGCCAGATCCTCGTCATTGGTCAGGATGACGCCGCCGCGTGGGCCGCGCAGGGTTTTGTGCGTGGTCGAGGTAACGACATGGGCGTGCGGCACCGGGTTCGGGTACTGGCCCGCGGCGATCAGGCCCGCGTAATGGGCCATGTCCACCATCAGGTAGGCTCCGACCTCGTCCGCGATGGCACGGAAGGCGGCAAAGTCCATGTGGCGCGGATAGGCCGAGGCGCCCGCAACGATCAGCTTGGGCTTTTCGGCCAAGGCCTTTTCGCGGACCTTCGCCATGTCGATGAGGTGCGTGTCCTCCTCGACCTCATAGCTGACGACGTCGAACCACTTGCCAGACATGGTCACGGGAGAACCGTGGGTCAGGTGACCGCCATGGGCCAGCGACAGGCCCATGATCTTGTCGCCCGGCTGCAGCAGCGCCAGGAACACCGCCTGGTTGGCCTGCGCGCCCGAATGCGGCTGCACGTTCACGTAGTCGGCGTCGAACAGCTGCTTCAGGCGGTCACGGGCGATGTCCTCGACCTCGTCAACGAATTCGCAGCCGCCGTAATAGCGCTTGCCGGGATAACCCTCGGCATACTTGTTGGTCAGGACCGACCCCTGGGCGGCCAGCACATCGGCCGAGACGATGTTCTCGGACGCGATCAGTTCGATCTGGTCCTGCTGGCGGACCAGTTCGCGGCCGATGGCGTCGGCGATGGCGGTGTCCGAGATGGCGGGGGTCTTGAAGTCGAGCATGGGTGTTCCTTTCGGCAGGACGTGGCGCTGCGGGACAGGTTCCGGGGAAGAGCGGTCAGAGACCCGATTTCAACTCGACCAGAACCTGATCGAGGATGGCGCGGACATGGGGCAGGAAGCTGCGCCAGACATCGATGCGGAACGACTGCCGGTCGTCGCGCCATAGAACGACGGTGGCGGTGTCGAACAGCGTCCGCGCACCGGTGCCCACTGGCATCGCCTCGACGTCGCGGGGGCAGCCGGTGGTCAGCGCGGTCAGCGCCTGCGCACCGCTGATGCGCAGCGTGATCTCGCGGTCGCTGATCTCGACCAGGCTGTGCGGGATCTGGGCATAGGCCGCCGAGGACGCGGTGGTCAGCGCATCGGCGTCCTGCGGCAGGATCGTCCATTCGTCGGGGCCGAGGCACAGAACCTCGGTCCCCGCCGCAGTGCTGCGCTGGCCGACCGTGGTCGGCAGCTCCAGCGACAGCGCGGCCGCCAGGGTCGTGCGGTGTTCGGGACGCACCCGCAGAGAGAAGCGGGGCGCCCAGGGCAGTTCCTCGACCAGGAACGGGGTGGGGTCGAAATCGTGGCGTTGCGTGGTCATGGTTTCGCTCCTCAGGCCTTCAGCCGTTCGCCGGTCGGGTCATAGAAGTTGGTCGAGGTGACGGTCGCCCGGATGGTCCCGTTCGGCATCGGGATATGCACCGTCTTGCCCATCATGCCGTGGCCGCCGGTGACGACCGCCATCGCGATCGGCCGCCCGAGCGCCACCGAGTCATAGGACGAGGTGACGTGACCGGCCATGGTCATCGGCAGGCTCTGGTTCGGGTCCAGCACGATCTGCGCGCCTTCCTCCAGCTTGGTTCCGTCCTCGGTCAGAAGGCCGACCAGCTGCTTGCGGTTCGGTGCGACGATGTCGGGACGCGACAGCGAGCGCTTGCCCACGAAGTCCTTCTTGGCCTTGCCGATCGCCCAGTCCAGACCCGCATCCTGCGGGGTGACGGTGCCGTCAGTATCCTGACCCACGATGATATAGCCCTTTTCGGCACGCAGGACGTGCATCGTCTCGGTGCCATAGGGGCAGATGTCGTACTGCTGGCCGGCTTCATGGATGGCCTTCCACAGCTGCAGGCCGTGGCGGGCGGGGACGTTCACCTCGAAGCCCAACTCTCCTGTGAAGCTGATCCGGAAAAGGCGCGCGGGCAGGCCCGCGACCGTGCATTCGGCAACCGACATGTGCGGGAAGGCCTCGTCCGAGAGGTCCTGCCCCTCGACCAGCTTTTCCAGCACCTTGCGGGCGTTGGGGCCGTTCAGCGCGACCGTCGCCCACTGTTCGGTGGTCGAGGTCAGCCAGACGTCCAGGTCGGGCCATTCGGTCTGGAGATAGTCCTCCATCATGTTCATGACGCGCGCCGCACCACCGGTGGTGGTGGTGACGTGGAACAGGTCCTGAGACATGCGGCCGATGACGCCGTCGTCGCGGATGAACCCGTCCTCGCCCAGCAGAAGGCCATAGCGGCACCGGCCTGGCGCCAGTTTGGTCCAAGGGTTGGTGTACATGCGGTTCATGAACTCGACCGCATCCGGCCCCGCGACTTCGATCTTGCCCAGGGTCGAGGCGTCGAACATGCCGACGGATGCGCGTGTCATCCGGCACTCGCGCGCCACGGCGGCGTGCATGTCCTCACCGGCCTGCGGGAAGTACCAGGCTCGGCGCCACAGCGAAACAGGCTCGAACACCGCACCCTGCGCCTCGGCCCAGGGGTCGATGGGTGTCTTGCGGGTGATCTCGAACGTGGCGCCCTTGTGATAGCCCGCGAAGGCGCCGAAGCTGGTCGGCGTATAGGGCGGGCGGAAGGTCGTCAGGCCCACCTGCGGAGGTTCCTTGCCCAAGGCGTCGGCGGCGATCATCAACCCGTTGATGTTCGACATCTTGCCCTGGTCAGTCGCCATGCCGTTGGTGGTATAGCGCTTGACATGCTCGATCGAGCGCATCCCCTCGCGCACGGCCAGGCGGATGTCCTTGGCGGTCACGTCGTTCTGGTAATCGACAAAGGCCTTGGCCTTGCCGGGACTGCGGTCGGTCGGCAGTTCCTTTTGGCTGCTGCCGGTGCCGGGGCGGTCACCCTCGACGCGGGCGTCGGACCCTTCGGCGCTGCGGCCAAGCGCCTGCGCGGCGGCAAGACCGGCCTTGACGCCATCCTCGAGCACCGGGCCATAACCCCACAGCCCGCGACCGGCGCCGGCGATCTGGCAGGCCTCGGTTTTGTGATTGGGCAGGAAGGTGCGGCTGTCGGCGTCCCAGGTCAGCGAGCCCTTGGTGTGCGAGAAGAGGTGCAGCGACGGCGTCCAGCCGCCCGAGATCAGCAGGACGTCACAGGCGATCTTGCGGCCTGCGCCGACCTGGCCGTTCCGGACCGGGTTCACGCGGACGGACTTGACCCGCAGGCGGCCTTCGGTCGCGGTGGCGGTGTGGCCGGTCAGGACCTGGATGCCGCGCTTGCGGGCCGCGTCCAGAAGGTCGGGGCGCACGCTGTCGCGGGTGTCGGCGATGGCCGCAACACGGGCGCCGGCATCGACTAGGTCGAAGGCCGCATAGTAGGCGCTGTCATGGCTGGTCACCACGGCGGCATTGTCGCCGACCTTGACGCCATAGCGGTTCAGGTAGGTCTGCGCGGCGCCGGCCAGCATGACGCCCGGACGATCGTTGCCGTCGAAGACCAGCGGCTTTTCCAGCGCGCCCTGCGCCAGAACCACCTGCTCGGCGCGGACGTGCCACATCCGTTCGCGCGGCGCGCCATGGGGCGGCTGGTCCAAGTGATCGGTCACGCGTTCGACCAGACCGACGAAGTTCTGGTGATAGTAGCCGATGGCCGTGGTGCGGGTCATCAGGCGGACGCCGGCGGCGCGCAGCTGCGACAGCTGCTCGGCCAGCCAGGCCCAGGACCCGCGTCCGTCGATGCGAACCGACGGATCGGACAGAAGCGAACCGCCCATCTCGGGGTTCTCGTCCACCAGCACGACGCGGGCGCCGGATTTCGCCGCCGTCAGCGCGGCCGAGATGCCCGCGGCACCACCGCCCACGACCAGCACGTCGGTGTGCAGGTTGCGGTGGGCATAGCTGTCGGGGTCGGTTTCCGTAGGCGATTTGCCCAGACCCGCAGCGGCGCGGATGAAGGGCTCGTACACCTTGTCCCAGAAGCTGCGCGGCCACATGAAGGTCTTGTAGTAAAAGCCGGCCGAGAACAGCATGTAGGCCCGGTCGTTCACGGCGCCGATGTCAAACGAAAGCCGCGGCCACTTGTTCTGGCTTTGCGTCGTCAGGCCGGCCCGCAGCTCCTGCACGGTGGCGCGGGTGTTCGGTTCAAACCGGCCCTTGCCGCGCGACGTTCCGATCAGGGCGTTCGGCTCCTCGGAGCCTGCCGTCACCACGCCGCGCGGGCGGTGGTACTTGAACGACCGGCCCATCAGGTGCACGCCGTTGGCGAGCAGCGCGGATGCGACCGTGTCGCCGCGCAGACCCTGATAGGTGCGCCCGTCGAAGGTGAAGCTGACCGTCGCCGCGGGATCGACGCGGCCCATTCCGGGGATGCGATAGCGGCTCATTCTGCGGCCTCCTTCACGGCGGTCAGATCGGGACGGGCTTCACCGGCCTTGTAGGTCATGAGGAAACGGTCGCTGACGGTGTCGCGGACCGCGTTGAAGAAGCGCCCGCAGCCGTGGATGTGCCGCCAGCGTTCATAGTGGGGACCGCGCGCGTTGGTGCGGATGAACAGATAATCGCGCCATTCCTCGTCCGACAGCGCCGAAGGGTCGGCGGGGCGGTTGATATGCGCCTCGCCGGCATAGGCGAATTCGGATTCGGGCAGGGTGGCGTCGCAATAGGGGCAATGGATCAGAAGCATGGCGATGTCCTCAGTGCGCGACGGCGGCGGCGGCGGCTTCGTCGATCAGCCGGCCGGTGGTGAAGCGTTCAAGCGTGAAGGGCGCGTTGATCGGGTGCGGCTCATCCTTGGCAACGGTCCAGGCGAGCGTATGCGCCGCGCCCGGGGTCGCCTTGAAGCCGCCCGTGCCCCAACCGCAGTTGACGTAGAGGCCCTTGACCGGCGTCTTGCCCAGGATGGCGCTGCGGTCGGGGGTCACGTCCACGATCCCGCCCCATTTGCGCAGCATCCGCATGCGGTTGAAGATCGGGAAGACCTCGCAGATGGCGGCGACGGTATGCTCGATCAGCGGCAGGCCGCCGCGCTGGCTGTAGCTGGTGTACTGGTCGGTGCCCGAGCCGATGACCAGCTCGCCCTTGTCGGACTGGCTGATATAGGCGTGGACCGTGTTCGACATCACGACGCAGGGGAAGATCGGCTTCACCGGTTCGCTGACCAGCGCCTGCAGCGGGAAGCTTTCCAGCGGCATCCTGACGCCCGCGCTGTCCATGACGACGCTGGTGTTGCCGGCGGCCGAGACGGCGACCTTCTTGGCCTTGATGAAGCCCTTGGCAGTATCGACGCCCTGCACCGAGCCGTCGGGCCCGCGCCGGATCGCGATGACGGGGCAGTTCTGGATGATGTCGACGCCGCGGGCAGCTGCGGCACGCGCATAGCCCCAGGCCACCGCGTCGTGGCGCGCTGTGCCCGCCCGCATCTGCAGCGCCGCGCCCATCACCGGATAGCGCGCATCGGGGCTGATGTTCAGCGGCGGGCAGAATGCCTTGGCCTCTTCCTTGGTCAGCCAGCGGTTGTCGACGCCGTTCAGGCGGTTCGAATGGACATGGCGCTGGAAGGACTGCACGTCATGGACGTTGTGCGCCAGCATCATCACGCCGCGCTTCGAATACATGACGTTGTAGTTCAGCTCCTGGCTCAGGTTTTCCCACAGGTCCAGCGCGTGGTCGTAAAGCCGCGCGCTTTCGTCGTAGAGATAGTTCGAGCGGATGATCGTCGTGTTGCGGCCGGTGTTGCCGCCGCCCAGCCACCCCTTGTCGATGACCGCGACATTGGTGATGCCGTGTTCCTTCGCCAGGTAATAGGCCGCGCCCAGCCCATGGCCGCCGGCGCCGACGATGACGACGTCGTATTCCGCCTTGGGCTGGCTGTCGGGCCACTGCTCGCGCCAG
>JAYZBS010000173.1:0-7385 GCA_036338635.1 Pseudomonadota bacterium
GACTGAACCGGAAGGCCAAAGCCCCATGTTCCCGCGTCTCGCGCTTCTTGCCCTGATGACCCTGCCCCTGGCCGCCTGCGATGGCCAGGCCATGACAGATCTCCGCCGCACCGTCGGCCTCGACCAGCCAGAACCGGAACAGCCGACTGGCCCGCGCCCGCCCGCCGTCTCTCCGCTGGAGCAGCCGATCGAGACCGGAGCCATGGCGCCGCGCCCGATCCCCACGGTCGAACCGCTGACCTATCGCACCACCGCCTTCGCCGCCAGCGGCAACGAGCCGTTCTGGAGCGTCCAGATCAACGGCAACACCGCCACCTATCGCACACCCGAGAACGGCGACGGCCGCGGCATCCAGGTGAACCGGCTGACATTCGACGAGGGCGTTGAATATATCGGCGTTCTGGACGGCCGGCCCTTCGCGCTGAACCTGCGCGCTGCGCGCTGCCGCGACAGCATGTCGGGCAAGCGCATGCCCCTGACCGCACGCCTGACGGTAACGGGCGACCAGTACACCGGCTGCGCCGCCCCCGCGCAGGCGGCCCCCGCCACGGCCGAGGCGCCGGCCGAACCCGCCTCGGCCGGATGACGGCTGCCGCTCACGCATTCGTGTATCGATGCGGGGCGGCAAGACTGTCACTCGATCAATGACCGCAGAGGTCACGGGCCGAACCGGCACGTGCCCGCCCCGCCGCCGAAAGGAAGCCTGCCGATGCGCCGCCCGCGTCTGATCCGCCAGCTGATGGCAACAACCCTTCCCGTGGCCATGCTTGTCGGGTCCGGCACGGGCATCGCCGTCGCCGATCCGATGCTGGCGCGGAACATGTCCACCTATGGCATGCCCGGCGGCATCGACACGCCGACGGCCGAGATGCTGCCTGACGGCACCCTTGGCGCGACCTTGTCCTGGTCAGACTATGCGCGCCGCGGCAACGTGTTCTTCCAGGCGCTTCCACGGCTGACGACGGTGCTGCGATACGCGCGCGTCGACGGCATCAACGACTATCGGGACGAGGGCTACATCTCGGACCGGTCGCTGGACGTGCGGCTGCAGGTGGTGGACGAACAGGGCTGGCGGCCGGCGGTCGCGGTTGGCCTGCAGGACTTTCTGGGGACCGGCGTCTATTCCGGCGAATACATCGTCGCCACCCGCAACGTGACGCCCGCCGTGCGGGCCTCGCTGGGGCTTGGCTGGGGCGTGCTGGCTGGCAAGCCCCGCGTCATCGACGTCACCGACGAGGGTGGGACGCCCAACGTCGACCAGTGGTTCAGCGGCGGTGCGAAGCCCTTTGCCTCGGTCAGCTGGCAGGTCAACGACAGGCTGAACCTGACCGCGGAATACTCGCACGACCGCTATTTCGCGCGATACAGCGACGGCAACGAATACCAGCAGGGCGACGAACCGGGATCGAAGTTCAACTTCGGCGCCAGCTATCGCTTCGGTCGCAACTACGAGGCCGGGATCTATACCATCGGGACCGAAACGATCGGCGCGCAATTCACCATCGCGTTGAACCCGCGCGACGCGGCCTTCCCGTCGGGGCTGGAACCCGCGCCGGCGCCCGTCCGCCCGCGCCCTGCCCCCGCGCAGGATCCCGAGGGCTGGTCGGGTAACTGGGCGCAGGACCCGACCGCGCAGCCCGCCATTCAGACCGCCTTGGCCGACGCCTTGGCGGATGACGGCGTGCGGCTTGAAGCCATGGCGCTTGGCGCGACGCAGGCCGAGGTTCGGATCCGCAACCGGCGCTATGTCTCTCAGGCCGAGGCCATCGGCCGCACCGCCCGGCTGATGACCCGCGCGCTGCCCCCCTCGGTCGAGACCTTCGTGATCACCTCGACGTCTGACGGGGTGCCGACGTCCTCGGTCACCCTGCGGCGCAGCGACGTCGAGAGGCTGGAGAACACCGAGGCCGGCCGGATCGCCGCCGCCTCTTCCCTGACCGACGCCCCGGCGCGGGTGCCCGGTCTGGTTCAGACCGACGATATCTATCCGCGCTTCCGCTGGTCCATCAAGCCGTACCTGGAGCTGGGGATCTTCAGCGCCGAGGACGGCCTGACCCACGAGGTCGGCGCCGAAGCCCGCGCTAGCTACGAGATCATGCCCGGGCTGATCGCCACCGGCGCCCTGCGCCAACGCGCCTTTGGTGATATCGGTCAGCGCGGCCCCGGTATCCCCGGCGAACGCGGTGAATACTATACGCCCGAGGAATACGAGGCGAACCCGGAGCTGGAGACCACGCCCGAGGGCGTGCCGCGTGTCCGGTCCGACACGCGCATGTATACGGGCAATTCCAGCCCGGTGATCCCAGAACTGACGCTGGCCTGGTATGCCAAGGCCACGCCCGCCATCTATACCCGCGTCACCGTCGGTCTTTTGGAACGGGCCTATGGCGGCATCTCGACCGAGGCGCTGTGGAAGCCTGCGAATTCGCAGCTGGCCTTCGGGGCCGAGGTGAACCGCGTCAGGAAGCGCGACTTCGACCAGCTGTTCGACTTCCGCGACTACGAGGTCACGACCGGCCATGTCTCGGCCTATTACGAGTTCACGCAAGGCTTCACCGCGCAGCTGGATGTCGGCCGCTACCTGGCCGGCGACGAAGGCGCAACGGTCACGCTGACACGCGAATTCGCGAACGGCTGGCAGGTCGGTGCCTATGCGACCAAGACCAACCTTTCGGCCGAAGAGTTCGGCGAGGGCAGCTTCGACAAGGGCATCACCCTGTCGATCCCGCTTGGGTGGGCCACCGGTCAGGCGACGCGCGACCGTGTATCCACCGAGCTGCGCTCGCTCTCGCGCGATGGCGGTTCGCGGTTGGACGTGACCGGGCGGCTCTATGACCGCGTACGCGAAAGCCACACCGTCGATCTTTACGAAGGCTGGGGGAGGTTCTGGCGATGAGCGGAACGAAACGCATGCGGAGCATCGCGCTGTCGTTGGCGCTGGCGGGACTTGCCGCCTGCGGCAATACCGGGCCTGACGAGGGCGGATCGGGGCCGATCTCGGTCCTGGCGCAGACGGCCACCCAGACCATCGCATCGGCACGGGCTGCGCGGGTCACCGCACCTGCGCGCACGCCGCAGCAGGCGGCGGCCGAGGCGCTGCGGGTCAATCCCGGCCCGCTGATCCAGGTCGGGTTCGAGGGGCTGGGACGGACGCAGGTGCTGGCACTGGCAGGGCAGAACGGCGCCATGCGGACCTACATGACCCCGTCGGAAGAGGCCGTGATCCTGCGCAACGGCATGCTGGTCGGGACGCGCGGCCTGGGCCGCGACCTATCGGTCGCGGAACCGGGAACCGAAGGGCTGATCCGTGCGGGCCAAGTCGGCCGTGCCACGCGCGTCATGCGCTATCTGTCCGGCGATGGGCTGGAACGCCCGCTGCAGTTCGACTGCACGACCGCGCCCGGCCCGAATCCCGGCGTGATCATCGAGACCTGCGAAGGGCATGGCGCGACCTTCCGGAACAACTTTCTGGTGCAGAACGGTCAGATCCCGGTGTCGCGTCAATGGGCAGGCCCCGGCCTCGGCTATGTGACGATCCAGACCCTGCGACCCTGACTTTACCTTACCTTCCACACGATCGGCCGCCCCTGCGGCCGATTTTTTTTGCCCCGGCGCAGGCTGGAACATACAAAAAAGGGGCTGGCACAAAGGCCAGCCCCCTTATGAAATCGGACCGGAGAACGATCCGAATTCAGATCAGCTGTCGTCGTCGTCCGAAGCGACGGCGGCAATGACGCCCAGCAGCAGCAGGGCCGGAACGACCAGGCCGGCATTGGTCGACGCGGGCTGTTCTTCAACAACAACCGGCTCGACTTCGACGACGGGGGCAACGTAGCCACCGGCCAGAGCCGAGGTGGCGGTCAGGCCGAGGGCGGCCGCGAAAGTAGCGAATTTGGTCATGATCATGCTCCGTTTCGTTTGACGGCTGCCGTATCCGGCAACATCGCTGCGACAGTTACACAAAGCCGGAAGGTTGAAAAGCTGCATTGAATCTTCCCCCTTCTGGGTCCGTGGCCACTGTTGCATATTGGCCAACACGCATTTCGGCGGTTCGTTCCGCAGCCAGCAAAGGATGCGGAAAACTGTGGCAAAATCGCACTAGGCGCGCCGAACCCCTTGTGAGACGAGGAAAAAAACAGCCGCCGCAGTCACAATCGAGGGACCTGCGGGCGTGTCGAGTCGCAGGCTGGACCACAGGCCCGCCAGGACCGATCCCGTGGCGACAAGTGCGGCGCCGGCGGCCATCCGCTCGGGCGTGCGGGCCCATCCGCGGGCAGCCGCCGCCGGCACGATGAGCATGGCCGAAATCAGCAGCGAGCCGACGACACGAATCGCCAGCGCCACCACCACCGCCAGGCACAGGGACAGCATTAGACGCTCCAGCCGCGGGTCGATGCCGGCGGCCATGGCCAGCTCCTCGTTCAGGCTGCTTGTCACCAGCCGCTGCCAGCGCAGGATCAAAAGCGCCAGGACCAGCGCGGCGCCCGCCCAGATCAGCGCCAGGTCAGCGCGCCCTACCGCCAGGATGTCGCCGAAAAGATACGCCGAGAGGTCCGACCGTGCCGACGGCACGAAGCTGATCGCCACCAGACCGATCGCCAGCGCCGAATGCGACAGCACCCCCAGCATCGTGTCCATCGCCTGCCCCCGCGCCACCAGCGCCGATACAAGGCAGGCCATCGCCACGGCGACGGCCAGGGTCCCGGCATAGATCGAGACGTCGAAGGCCAGCGCCAGCGCCACCCCCAGGATGGCGGCATGGGCGGTGGAATCGCCAAAATAGGCCATGCGCCGCCAGACGACGAAGCAGCCCAACGGGCCGGCCACCAGGGCCAGCCCCAGTCCCGCCAGAACGGCGCGCGTGAAGAAATCGTCGAGCATCGGGATATCCGCAGTCTGGCGACCAGCCCTAGCGGCTGGCGGCGGTGGGTTCCGGGCCGTGTCCGTGGTTGCAGCCGGGGCTATGAAGATGCCCGGCCTCGGGCACGCGGTCATGGTCGTGGTCGTGATGGTGCCGATAGAGCGCAAGTGTCCCTTCAGCCTCGGCGCCGAAGAGCGCCAGATATTCCGGCGCGGTGCTGACATGCTGTGGCGTCCCTTCGCAGCACACATGCCCGTTCAGACAAACCACCCGGTCCGAGGATCGCATGACGACCAGCAGGTCGTGGCTGACCATCAGGACGGCCGCGCCGGTCTGGCGGCGCACCTCCTCGATCAACTGATAGAAGGCGACGATGCCAGGCTGGTCCAGCCCCTGCGTCGGCTCGTCCAGAACCAGAAGATGCGGATCGCTCAGCAGCGCCCTTGCCAGCAGAACCCGCTGAAACTGTCCGCCGGACAGCTGAGTCAGCTGCCGCGCACCAAGGCCCGCGACGCCGGTGCGGTCCAGCGCCTCTTGCGCCTGGGCATCGGTGACCCGGCGCGGCAGGGACAGGAACCGCCTGACGGTCATGGGGATCGCCGTGTCCAGTTGCACCCGCTGCGGCACGTAGCCGATTCTCAGGTCCCGGCGGCGATCGACCGTCCCCCCGGCCAGTGCCATCTGCCCCAGCAGCGCCCGGATTAGCGACGATTTTCCGGATCCGTTGGGACCGACGACGGTGACGATCTCTCCTGGCCGGATGCGGAAGTCGACGCGCGACAGGACCGGTTCGGACGTGCCGGGGCGGTTGATGGTCAGGCCGCGCGCCTCGATCAGCGCGTCGTCCATCATTCCGCCCCCCCGGCCGCACAGGTCGCGCAGAGCCCAACGGCCTCGATTGTCGCGCGTTCGACCTGGAACCCGCCCCTGCCCGCAATTTCGGTCAGCGAGTCGCGGATCGGCACACCGACGGCTTCGGCGACCTTGTCGCAGCTGCGGCAGATCAGGAAGGCCGGATGGTGGTCGTCGCCCGGATGCAGGCAGGCCGTGAAAGCGTTCAGGCGCTGCAGGCGATGCACCAGCCCGTGACCGACAAGGAATTCCAGCGCCCTGTAGGCAACCGGCGGCTGACGTCCGAAGCCCTCGGCGGCCAACCGGTCCAGGACTTCATAGGCGCCAAGTGCGCGATGGCTCTCCAGCAGGATCTCCAGCGTGCGGCGTCGGACCGGCGTCAGCCGGGCGCCCTGCTCGGCCAGCCTGGCGGCAGCCTCGTCCAATGCGCGGTGGGCGCATTCCTGGTGGTCATGGGGCGCGAATGTCGCGGCGATGGGGTTGCTGCTTTGGGCCACAGGAGTCCTTCACGCACCAAGCGTTATCTTATCACATCAGGGTTGACTTGTTACCATGTAACACGGAGAACCCCGCCATCGCAACAGAGCCTCGTGGAGAACCAGATGCCGAACCAAGTCTTGATCGCCGCCCTTCTGTCACTGGCCGCGACCCCCGCTTTTGCGGCTCCGGCAGTGGTGACCGACATCGTTCCCACCGGCGCCATGGTGCAGGCCGTCATGGGCGAACTGGGCGACGTCCGTGTCCTGCTGCCCCAGGGCGCCAGCGCACATCATTACCAGATGCGTCCCTCGGATGCGCAGGCGCTGCAGGACGCCGACCTCGTGGTATGGATGGGGCCGGAACTGGCGCCGTGGCTGGACCGGGCTGCGGGCAATCTGGCCGCCGACGCGCAACTCCGCCTTCTTGGGGTGGACGGCATCATGCTGCGATCTTATGGGTCCGAGAGCGAGGGTCATGACCACGATCATGCCCATGACGACCACAGCCACGAACACGGTCATGACGATCACGGCCATGACGACCACGATCACGGCGGTCATGACCACGACCATTCCCATGCCGGCACCGATCCCCATGCCTGGCTGAATCCGGACAATGCCGGACCGTGGCTTGACGCGATCGTCGCCAGCCTCTCCGCACGGGATCCCGAGAACGCCCAAACCTACCGTGCGAATGCCGATGCTTTCGCCGATCGCATCGAGACCTTGGACAGCACCCTGTTGCAGCGTCTTGCCCCATATTCAGACGCGCGCTTCGTGGTCTTCCACGATGCCTACGGCTATTTTACCGAGCATTTCGGGCTTCAGCCGGCGGTTCCGGTGTCACTTGGTGACGCTTCCACGCCGTCTGCAGCGCGGATCGACGAAATCCGGGGCCAGATCGTGCAATCCGGGGCAGCCTGCGCCTTTCCCGAATACGCCCACGATCCTGCACTGATCGACACGGTGATCGAAGGCACCGACGTGCGTGTCGGAGGGGAACTGAGCCCCGCCGGTGGAGGCCTGGCGCCGGGCGCTGATCAATATGAGGTACTGCTGACGGCCATGGCCGACACGATGATCGCTTGCTTGAAGTCCGAATAAGACCTGATTGCGGCGGCCTGAAGAACAGCCGCCGCGGATGCCTGCGACATTCCCGACTCTTTTACTTTGACAAACCTGAACGAATTTGT
>JAYZBS010000174.1:0-13140 GCA_036338635.1 Pseudomonadota bacterium
CCGTTTTTATTTACCGCGTTGTTTTTTTTGGGGGTCGCTTGGCGGGGCCTTTATTACCGAAAGGGGATAAAAAACCACGGGTCTGGAGCCTAGCGCACTAACGAGGCTGGATGCGGTGGTCCATCACCACACGCAACACGGCGGTAAGCGAAGTAATCTGGAACAGAGCTGTGGCCTCGACCACCATTGCTGGTCCTCCAGCGACGGGTCGGGCTCAAGCTGAACTGAGGCTGTCTGTCCAGCGACAGCGCCGGGCTTGACGCTCGGTCGTGGGTTCCTCAGAACAACAGGAACCGAGGCTGCCGCAGGATCCCAATGACACCGCCACTTCCCCTTCTTCTGTCCGAGGATCATGTCGCCCGCGTCGCTCCGGCCGAAGGGCTGCTGCACGATCCGACCTGGCGGATGCTCGAGGATGCCGATCTCGATACACTGGCCGCGCGGTTGACCGAGGGCGGACCGCGGCCGATCCCGATATTTGCCTATGGCTCTTTGATATGGAACCCCGGTTTCGAGGTCCAAGCGCGACGCCGCGCCACCGCGATCGGCTGGCATCGCAATTTCTCGCTGTCGTTAGAGCACTTTCGGGGCACACCTGAAAGGCCGGGGCTGATGCTGGCACTGGCGCCCGGCGGCACCTGCGAAGGGCTTGTGCTGGACATCGCCGAGGGCACCGAGACGGAATCGATGCGCGCCGTCCTGCGCCGGGAACTGGTCGCGCATGAACTCTCGGCGAATGCCAGCTGGATCGAGGTCGAGACAGAGCGTGGGAGGGAAAGCGCATTGACTTTCTATGCCGGGCCGGTGGGGGCGCCGCTGGTCCAGCTGACGCTGGCGCAGCAGGCGATGCGGCTTGCCACTGCAGCGGGGCAGGCGGGGTCTGGGGCCGAATACCTGCTGCGCACTGCGCGGGGCCTGGCCGATCTGGGCGTTCACGACGACTATATCTGGACGCTGCAGAAGATGGTGGCCGAGGCCATCGACGAGGCATCCTGATCGGCTACCCCGCATGCCCCTGGTGCGGAGGACAATGGAAGGGACGCGAACTTGGTCAGATCGTCGACGGCACGCGTCGCGGCTGAGCGCTTCTATAGGCCAGACGGACGACCTCTGGATCCCGCCGATTAGTCCCTATGGCCTAGGTCCCACCACAGGCCGGCCATGATGCGCAAGGCGTCTCGGCACAGCGGCTTCAGCACATGCTCGTTCGGGGCATGTTGCGAACACCCGCGATAGGAATGCGGCACCCAGATCGTCGGCAGGCCCAGGATGTCGGCGAAGCAGTCATTCGGCAGCGATCCCGCCAGATTAGGCAGGATATGCGGCGGGCGTCCCGAGGTTCGTGCCAGGGATGCGGCGGTGAAGTGCACCCAGTCGTCACCGGGGTCGAGGCGGGTGGCGTGGAAGATGCCCCGGTCGTGAGGGATAATCCGGATCGCACTGAAGCCCTTGGCATCCAGGTGGCGGCGCAGCGCGGGAAGGATGTCGTCAGGATCGGTGCCGACAACGAAACGCAGCTGGCAGGTGGCGCGCGCGCTGGCGGCGATAGCGTTGACCGGCGCCTCTGGAACGCCAGCCGTCATGGCGAGGATCGCGAAGCTGTTCCAGCCATAGGCGCGTTCGGCCGGCGTCAGGTCTTCCTCTCCCCAGTCGGTATCGACTGCGGGGCCGGAAGGATCCTCGATCGGCAGGTTTGCCAGCGAGCGGCGGACCGCCGGCGTCAGGCTGTCAGGGCGCCACTCGGGGATCAGGATCTGGCCGCGCCGGTCGCAGATCGAGGCCAGCGCATGCGACAGGATCATCGCCGGATCGGCCAGAAGCCCGCCCCAGTTGCCCGAGTGATGCGCACCATCTCGCAGTTCCAGCACAAGGTCGAATGTTGCCCCACCGCGCGAGCCCATGAAGACCGTCGGCACGTCCGGCTGCAGCCGCGGCCCGTCCGATGCGATCAGCACGTCCGCAGCCAGCGCGTCCTTCTGCGCCCGGAAAAACTGGGCAAGGCCGGACGATCCGACCTCCTCCGACATCTCGATCACCATCTTGATGTTGAAGCCAAGACTGCCTTCTGCATCCAGGACAGCCTTCAGCGCGGCAATATTGATCAGGTGCTGCGCCTTGTTGTCGGCGGTCCCCCGGCCGTAGAGCTTGTCGCCCTCTTCGACCAGCCGGAACGGCGACAGGCCGTCCCGCCACTGGTCGGCCTGCGCGCGGATGACGTCGCCATGACCATAGGTCAGGACCGTGGTCAGCGACGGATCCTCGATCCGCATGCCGACCAGCAGCGGGCCGCCCCGCGGGTCAGGGTTGTCGTGGATGCGGCAGTCAAAGCCAAGCGCCTGCAGCCGCGGCAGCATCGCGTCATCCAGGTAACGCAAAAGCTCGGGCCGGGCCGACGGGTTCTGGCTCTCGGTCGGGTGCTCGACCAGGGCGGCAAGGTCCGACTGGAAGGCCCCGCCGTCGAAATGGCTCTCGGCAAGGGCGATGGCGGCGTCCCGGGTCATGCAAGATCCTTGGTTCGGCGGCCGTCGTGTTGCAACCTGTCGTCCCGCGCCAGACGTTGGCGGGTCGAGGCGCCGCGGGAATGATTGCGGCGATCAGCCAAGGCTTAGAACGGGATCTCGTCGTCATAGTCGGGACGGCCGCCGCCAGTGCTGCCGCCACCCGAACCACCACGAGAGCCGTAGTCCTCATAGCCCCCCGAGTCTCGGCCGCCGCCGCCCATGCCGCCACCGCCGCCGCCTTCGCCGCGGCCGTCCAGCATCTGCAGCGTGCCGTTCAGACCACGTAGCACCACTTCGGTCGAATAGCGGTCCTGGCCGGACTGGTCCTGCCATTTGCGGGTCTCCAGCTGCCCTTCGATATAGACCTTGCTGCCCTTCTTCAGGAACCGCTCGACCACCCCGACCAGCCCTTCGGACATGATCGAGACGGTGTGCCACTCGGTCTTCTCGCGGCGCTCTCCGGTGTTGCGGTCCTTCCAGGTCTCGGACGTCGCGATGCGCAGGTTGGCGACCTTGCCGCCGTTCTGGAAGCTGCGAATCTCGGGGTCGCGGCCCAGGTTGCCGATCAGAATGACCTTGTTGACGCTGCCTGCCATGACGGGAATCCTCGGGTGATGTCGTTCACGCCGGTCTAGCGCAGGGCAGGCCGGGGCTGCAAGCCGTTCGCCGCGCCTTTGCCCGGGCGCAAAGCCGCCCATGGCGCAGGAAGGTCACCCGAACCGCGAAGCCCGCGCTGGCAGAGCACGGCATTTCATGTATAGTCCCAGGAAAACGGCAAAGCTGACAAAGAACGAGGGCGGAGAACATGTGGATCGGCCATTCCCTGAAAGCGGCAGTCTGTGCAATGTCATTGGCGGCCATTGCAGTCCCGGCATCGGCCGAAGGGCTGCGGCTGTCGGGCAGTTCATCCAAATCGCGGGCCGAACAATTCGCGCGCCAGACCCGTCTGATGGATTCACGCCTTGCGACGCAGTATCGGCAATCGTCGCGCCTGCGGCCCGGCGGCCGCGAGGATGCGGTGGCGCTTGATGTGACGCCGAACATCCCCCGCTATACCGGCCGGCGCAGCGAATACCTGCCGCATGCCCGCCAGGCGGCGCAGCGGCACGGTATCCCCGAGGATCTGTTCCTGCGGCTTGTCCAGCAGGAATCCGGCTGGAACCCCAACGCGCGCTCGCATAAGGGGGCGATGGGTCTGGCGCAGCTGATGCCCGGCACGGCGGCCAAGCTGGGGGTAAACGCCACCGACCCGGTCCAGAATTTGGAGGGAGGCGCGCGCTATCTGCGGATGATGTACAACCAGTTCGGCAATTGGACGCTGGCTCTTGCAGCATACAACGCCGGACCGGGTGCGGTGCAGAAATACGGTGGCATCCCGCCCTATCGCGAGACGCGGAACTATGTCCGCATCATCGCCGGGGGCTGAGCGCGCAGCTTAGCCGCGCAGCCCGGTCTTCTTCAGCAGGCCCTTGCGCTTTGCTTCATAGTAATAGCCGCGGGAATACCACATCACCGCGCGATCAGGGTCGCCTTCGGCCACCAGCCAGGCGCCGCGCAGATACTTGACGCCATAGCGCAGGTTCGTGTCAGCATCCAGCAGCCCGCGGTCCGGCCCGCGATACCCCATCGTGCGGGCCGTTTGCGGGGCGATCTGCATCAGCCCGTGATAGCTGCCGTTCCGGGCCTCGGGCCGGTGGCTGGATTCCCGAAGGACGACGCGCTGCACAAGCGAGCTTGGTACGCCGTAGTGGCGCGACCAGAAGTTGATGCGCTGGCGGATGTACGGCGTCTCGTTCGGGTAAAGGCCAGAGCCGGTCAGCTGGCCCCGCCCGCGCGACCGCCCCCCGCCGCAAGCGGCGAGGGCCAGAACCGACAGGACCATACCACGACGGCCCACGGACGCCGCGAAGGCATTCGCGTCAGGCATGGATGGCGCCGGCACCACAGGCCAGCGCGGCTTCGCGCACGGCCTCTGACACGGTCGGGTGGGCATGGCAGGTCAGCGCCAGATCCTCGGCCGAGGCACCGAACTCCATCGCGACGCAGACCTCGTGGATCAGGTCGCCGGCGGACGGGCCGATGATGTGGCAGCCCAGGATGCGGTCGGTTTGCGCATCGACGATCAGCTTGACGAAGCCTTCGCCCAAAAACTGGGCCTTCGCACGTGCATTGCCCATGAAGGGAAACTTGCCGACCTTGACCTTGCGGCCGCCTTCCTTGGCAGCTTCCTCGGTCAAACCGACGCTGGCCACTTCCGGGGTGGTATAGATCACACCGGGAATGACGCCATAGTTCACATGGCCGTGCTTTCCGGCGATGACATCGGCCACGGCCATACCCTCATCCTCGGCCTTGTGGGCCAGCATTGGGCCAGGCACCGCGTCGCCGATGGCATAGATGCCCTTGACGCTGGTGGACCAGTGGTCGTCGATCTTGACGAAGCCGCGATCGGTCGTCTCGATGCCCAACGCCTCCAACCCCAGACCGTCGACATGCGGACGCCGGCCGGTGGCGACCAAAACACAGCCTGCCTCGATCACCTGTTCGGCGTCGTCCTTCTTCAGCGTATAGGTGACCTTGGCCGTGCCGTCCTGAATCTCGGCCGACTTCACAGCGGCACCCAAGGTGAACTTCAGGCCCTGCTTGGCCAACATCTTCTGGAACTGCTTCTGGATCTCGCCATCCATGCCGGGGGTGATCACGTCCAGATATTCCAGAACGGTCACGTCGGCCCCCAGGCGGGCATAAACCGACCCAAGCTCCAACCCGATGACGCCGGCGCCGATGACGACCATCGACCTGGGGATCTTCGGCAGGGCCAGCGCGCCGGTGGAGTCGACGATGACGCCGCCCGCATTGTCGACCTCGACCCCGCGCAGGCCTTGAGGGACCGAACCGGTGGCGATCACGATGTTCTTCGTCTCGTGCACCGTGTCGCCGACCTTGACGCGTCCTGCCGCCTCGATGGTGGCCCAGCCCTTGATCCAGTCGACCTTGTTCTTCTTGAACAGGAACTCGATCCCCTTGGTGTTGCCGGCAACGGTCTCGGCCTTGTAGGCCTGCATCTTCGTCCAGTCGACTTCGACATGCGCGCCCATCAGGCCCATCTTCTCAAAGTTCTCGTGTGCCTCGTGCAGCATGTGGGTGCCGTGCAGCAGCGCCTTCGACGGTATGCAGCCGACGTTCAGGCAGGTGCCGCCCAGGGTGTCGCGAGACTCGACGCAGGCCACCTTGAGGCCCAGCTGTGCCGCCCGGATCGCGCAGACATAGCCGCCAGGTCCGGCGCCGATCACAATGAGGTCATACATCTTTGTTTCCTTCTGTCACGCGAGGGCGGCCAATACCGTGCACGCCCCGCAAGCGATACGGTTCCCGACCTAGACCAGGCTGGCTAGGATCATGAGCATTGTCACCCCGAAGCCCACGGCCCAGATCAACGATCGCCAAGGCGTCCATCCCAGCAGGTAGGCGGGAACATAGATCAGCCGCGCCAGCAGATAGATCCAGGCGCAGGCGGCGGTAAAGCCGGTGGCCTGTCCGCCGGCCGTCACGACCACGACCGCGATGGTGAACAGGATCAGGCCTTCAAAATGGTTCGACAGGGCCCTTTGCGCACGACCCGCCTGGCCCTTCAGTGCGGGCGCGTTGTCACGAGGTCCCATGGCGACCCTGGGGCCGACCTGCAAGTTCGCCAGCACCGAGAACAGGACGAACTGCAACCCCTGCAGGATCGCGGCCAGCGCAAGGACGGTCAGTTCCGCCGTCATCATGCGGTTTCCACGAAATGTGCCTGCGAGGCACTAACCCCGGCCTGCGACTCGAACACCTTCGCCCCGGCCTGAAGATAGTCGCGCGCGGCCTTGGCGTCGTTGACCTGGAACAGCGCCCAGGCATGTCCGTCACCCTCGCGCCACAGCTGGAGGAGCGACAGCCCGTTGCGGCCCCGATCCTCGCCATCGGCGTCGAAGGCGGTCCGGAACCGGGCATAGTCCGGGGCGGAATAACGGATGATCAACTGCATGGGACACTCCTGCCAAATACGCTCAGCTTGCCCTTGGTGCACGGTGCCGGCAAGCGGCGTCGTCGGTCGGCTGGATTCGAACCTTGCCTGTCGGCGGACCGACAGGCCACGGGTAGCCGCATCCGGCGGATGCCCGTGGCCCTGGATCAGAGATCCATCAGCAGGCGGCGCGGATCTTCCAGCGCTTCCTTGACGCGGACCAGGAAGGTGACGGCACCCTTGCCGTCGACGATCCGGTGGTCATAGGACAGTGCCAGATACATCATCGGCCGGATGACGATCTGCCCGCCAACGACCATCGGACGTTCCTGGATCTTGTGCATGCCCAGAATGCCCGACTGCGGGGGGTTCAGGATCGGCGACGACATCAGCGAGCCATAGACGCCACCGTTCGAGATGGTGAAGGTGCCGCCCTGCATCTCGGCCATCGACAGCTTGCCGTCGCGGCCCTTGGCACCCAGTTCGCCGATCTCCTTCTCGATCGCGGCGAAGGACTTCTGGTCGGCGTCGCGGACGACAGGGACGACCAGGCCCGAGGGCGTACCGACGGCAACGCCCATGTGGACGAAGTTCTTGTAGACGACGTCAGTGCCATCGATCTCGGCATTGACCTCGGGCACCTCCTTCAGCGCGTGACAGCAGGCCTTCACGAAGAAGGACATGAAGCCCAGCTTGACCTTGTGCTTCTTCTCGAAGGCGTCCTTGTATTCGTTGCGAAGCTGCATGATGCCGGACATGTCGGCCTCATTGTAGGTCGTCAGCATCGCGGCGGTGTTCTGCGCGTCCTTCAGGCGGCGCGCGATGGTCTGGCGCAGGCGGGTCATCTTGACCCGCTCCTCGCGGCCGGCATCATTGGCGCTGGACGGTGCGCGCGGCGCTTGCGCCGGGGCGGCGGCCTTGGGCGCGCTGGCGGCGCGGGCCACGTCCTCCTTCATGATGCGCCCGTCACGGCCCGATCCCTGGACCTGATCGCGGCTGACGCCTGCTTCGGCCATCGCCTTCTTGGCCGAGGGCGCGTCCTCGACGTCGCTGCGGGGCTTCATTTCCTCGGGACCGGCATTTTCCAGCACAGTTTCCTGGGCCTTCTGGGCGCCGGGCTTGGCGCTGGATGCGCCTTCGGTAATGACCGCCAGCTTGGCCTTGGCGTCCACGGTGGCACCTTCCTCGGCCAGGATCTCGGCCAGAATGCCCGCGGCCGGGGCGGGAACCTCGACCGAGACCTTGTCGGTCTCGAGTTCGCACAGCATCTCGTCGACCGCGACGCTGTCGCCGGGCTTCTTGAACCAGGTTGCGACCGTAGCCTCGGTCACACTTTCGCCCAGGGACGGAACCATCACGTCCACGGATTTGCCGCTCATCTTCTCTTGTCCCTCAGTGTCTGGGGCCGGGGCTTCGGCCTTGGGTTTGTCTGCCTTGGGCTGGGCCGCTGCGGCCCCACCCTCGGCGATTTGCGCCAGAAGCGCGTCGGGTCCGACCGTCTCGCCCTCGGCGGCGACGATCTCGGCAAGGGTGCCGGCGGCGGGGCTAGGCACCTCAACCGTGACCTTGTCGGTCTCCAGCTCGCAGAGCATCTCGTCAACCTCGACCCGATCGCCCGGTTTCTTGAACCATGTGGCGATCGTGGCCTCGGTAACGGATTCTCCCAGGGTGGGCACGCGGACTTCGGTGGTCATCGGATCATCCTTCGAGATTCAGGGCTTCGGCGACCAGCGCCTCTTGTTCGGCCTTGTGGCGCGACGCCAGGCCGGTCGCGACCGATGCTGCCGAATTGCGTCCCGCGTACCGGGCACGCGAGTGCTTTGCGCCAACTCGCTCAAGCACCCATTCCAGATTGGGCTCGACAAAGGTCCAGCCGCCCTGGTTCTTGGGCTCTTCCTGGCACCAGACGACCTCGGCCTCCTTGAAGCGGCCCAGCTCCTTCACCATCGCCTGCGCGGGGAAGGGATAGAATTGTTCCAGCCGCAGCAGGTAGACGTCGGTGATCCCCGCCTCGTCGCGCGCCTTGAGAAGGTCGTAGTAGACCTTGCCCGAGCAGATGACGACGCGCTTGATCTGATCGTCGGGGGCCAGCGTGGTGGGCGATCCGCCACGCTGCGCGTCGTCCCACAGCACGCGGTGGAACGTGCTGCCGGTCTGGAACTCGTCGGCGCGGCTGATGGCCATCGGGTGGCGCAGCAGCGACTTCGGCGTCATCAGCACCAGCGGCTTGCGGAAGCCGCGATGGATCTGCCGGCGCAGGATGTGGAAATAGTTCGCCGGTGTCGTGCAGTTCGCGACGATCCAGTTGTCCTCGGCCGCGCCTTGCAGGAACCGCTCCAACCTGGCCGAGCTGTGCTCGGGGCCTTGGCCTTCGAAGCCATGGGGCAGCAGCATGACCAGACCCGACATCCGCAGCCACTTCTTCTCGCCCGAAGAGATGAACTGGTCGAACATGATCTGGGCGCCGTTGGCGAAGTCGCCGAACTGCGCTTCCCACAGGGTCAGCGTGTTCGGTTCCGCCAGCGAATAGCCGTATTCGAAGCCCAGCACCGCATATTCCGAAAGCATCGAGTCGATGACCTCGTAGCGGGCCTGGCCTTCCGCGATGTTGTTCAGCGGGTAATAGCGTTCCTCGGTCTTCTGATCGACGAAGGCCGAGTGACGCTGGCTGAACGTGCCGCGAGTGCTGTCCTGACCTGCCAGGCGAACCCCATGCCCCTCGGTCACCAGCGATCCGAAGGCAAGCGCCTCGGCGGTGGCCCAGTCAAAGCCCTCGCCGGTCTCGAACATCTGCTTCTTGGCTTCAAGAAGACGACCCACGGTCTTGTGCAGGTTCAGCCCTTCGGGCGCGGTCGTCAGCGCGCGGCCGACCTGTGTCATCACCTCGGGCGGGATCCCCGTCTCACCCGCAACATAGTCGGTGCCTTCTCGCTCCAGCCCCGACCACTTGCCGTCCAGCCAGTCGGCTTTGTTCGGCTTGTAGGCCTTGCCGATCTCGAACTCCTCGTTCAGGTGCGCCTGGAAGGCAGCCTTCATGTCCTCGATCTCGCCCTCGGGGATAAGGCCGTCGCGCACCAAGCGATCAGTATAAAGCTGCAGCGTCGTCTTCTGCGACTTGATCTTGGTGTACATCGCTGGGTTCGTGAACATCGGCTCGTCGCCTTCGTTGTGACCGAAGCGGCGATAGCAGATGATGTCGATGACGACGTCCTTCTTGAACTTCTGCCGGAACTCGGTCGCGACCTTGGCGGCGTGGACCACGGCCTCGGGATCGTCGCCGTTCACGTGGAAGATCGGCGCCTCGACCATCAGCGCGATATCGGTCGGATAGGGCGAGGTGCGGCTGAAATGCGGCGCAGTGGTAAAGCCGATCTGATTGTTCACCACGATATGGATGCAGCCGCCCGTACGGTGGCCGCGGATGCCCGACAGCTGCAGGCATTCGGCCACGACGCCCTGGCCCGCGAAGGCCGCATCGCCATGCAGCAGGATCGGCAGGACCGAAGTCCGGTCCTCGCGGTCGCCCAACTGGTCACCCTTGGCGCGCGCCTTGCCCAGCACGACCGGGTTCACCGCCTCAAGGTGGCTGGGGTTCGCAGTCAGCGACAGGTGCACCTTGTTGCCATCGAATTCGCGGTCCGAGCTGGCGCCCAGGTGGTACTTCACGTCGCCCGATCCATCGACGTCCTCGGGCTTGAAGCTGCCGCCCTGGAACTCGTGGAAGATCGCGCGATAGGGCTTGGACAGGACGTTCGCCAGCACCGACAGGCGGCCGCGGTGGGGCATGCCCACGACGATCTCCTTCACGCCAAGCGCGCCGCCGCGCTTGATGATCTGCTCCATCGCGGGGATCAGCGCCTCGCCGCCGTCAAGGCCGAAGCGCTTGGTTCCCATGTACTTGACGTGCAGGAACTTCTCGAAACCCTCGGCCTCGACCAGCTTGTTCAGGATGGCGCGGCGGCCTTCGCGGGTGAACTGGATCTCCTTGCCGTAGCCCTCGATCCGCTCCTTCAGCCAGGCCGCTTCCTCGGGGTTCGAGATGTGCATGTACTGCAGCGCGAAGGTGCCGCAATAAGTGCGGGTCATGAGGTCGCAGATCTGGCGGATCGACGCGATCTCAAGACCCAGGACATTGTCGATGAAGATCGGGCGGTCCATGTCGCCCGATCCGAAGCCGTAGGTCTCGGGTTTCAATTCGCCGTGGTCCGGCACGTCGCGCAGCCCCAGGGGGTCCAGGTTCGCGTGCAGGTGGCCCCGGATCCGGAAGGCGCGGATCAGCATCAGCGCGCGGATGCTGTCCAGAACCGCCTGGCGCATCTGGTCGGTCGACAGCTTGACGCCCTTCTCCTCGGCCTTGGCGGCGATCTTCTTGATGGCGGCATCGGCTGCGCCCTTCGAAGATGCCGGCCATTCGCCGGTCAGCGCGGCCGTGGTGTCATCCTGGGGCATCGGCGGCCAGTCGGCCCGCTTCCAGCTGGCACCCTCGGCTTCGCGAACGGCGTCGCCGTCGTTGTCGCCCAGGTCGCGGAAGAACGCGTCCCAGGCATGGTCGACCGCTGACGGGTCCTTGGCCCACTGGCCATAGAGCTGTTCCACATAGGCGGAATTGGCGCCTTGCAGGAATGATGAATCGTGGAAGTCAGAGTTCTTTGGCTGGTCGGTCATGGCTGGTCCCTGTTCAGGGCGATTGTGAAAAGGTCAGGCGCAGTAGATGTCGAAAATCCGGGCGCCGGGATCGGCGGTCGGGTCCAGTCGCGGCTGCTGCTGGATGCGGAGCGGCGCGCGGCGTTCAAGGCCGCAGAGTGCAACGGCGGCGCGGCTTTCCGCGTTCGGCGGCGCGGCATAGGGTTGATAGATCACGCGCCAGCCGAAATCCCTGCGCGAGACGGTTCTGACCGACTCGGGGGGCAGTCCGCTCGCCTCGTGCAGGTTGGTGCGGGCGGGGATGCCGCCCGGCAGGATGTCCGCGGTCATGCGATCGCCACAGGCGGCAAGGCCCAACAGGGTGCAGAACGACACCATCGGCCCGACGCGATGCGTCGATCCGGCCGCCTTGGCGCGATGGTCCTGCAATGTCACGGTCCTTCCCTTCGCTTGATCCTGCCCCCGATACTTGGTCACCGGGGGCAGGGGTGTCAAATCATCAGCCCTTGATCGCCTTCAGGACCGCTTCGCCCAGGCCCGCGGGGCTGTCGGCAACCACGATCCCGGCCTTCTTCATGGCCTCGATCTTGCTTTCCGCATCGCCCTTGCCGCCCGAGACGATCGCGCCGGCATGGCCCATGCGGCGGCCCGGAGGCGCCGTGCGGCCTGCAATGAAGCCGGCCGTCGGCTTCCACTTGCCCTTGGCCTTCTGCTCGGCCAGGAACTCGGCGGCCTCTTCCTCGGCGCTACCGCCGATCTCGCCGATCATGATGATCGACTCGGTCTCGGGGTCGTCGAGGAACATCTGCAGCACGTCGATATGCTCCATCCCCTTGATCGGGTCGCCGCCGATCCCGACTGCCGAGGACTGGCCGAGGCCCACATCCGACGTCTGCTTGACGGCCTCGTAGGTGAGCGTGCCCGAGCGCGAGACGACGCCCACGCTGCCGCGCCGGAAGATGCTGCCCGGCATGATGCCGATCTTGCATTCGTCAGGCGTCATGATGCCCGGGCAGTTCGGCCCGATCAGGCGCGAGTTCGAGCCCTGCAGGGCGCGCTTGACGCGCATCATGTCGAGAACCGGGATGCCCTCGGTGATGCAGACGATCAGCGGCACCTGGGCGTCGATGGCCTCCAGGATCGAGTCGGCCGCGAACGGAGGCGGCACATAGATCGCCGAGGCGGTTGCGCCGGTCTTGGCCACGGCCTCATGGACCGAGTTGAAGACCGGCAGGCCCAGATGCTCGGACCCGCCCTTGCCGGGGGTCACGCCACCGACCATCTGCGTACCATAGGCGATCGCCTGCTCGGTGTGGAAGGTGCCTTGGGACCCGGTGATCCCCTGGCAGATGACTTTGGTATTCTTGTCGACGAGAACAGCCATGTTGAGGCTCCTGATTAGTTGGCGCGCGCTCGCGCCATGATGGTTGTGCCGCGCATCAGGTTCAGATCGTCATTCAGCTGATCGAAAGCTCGATCGGCGTTCCCTTGAACGTCCCGAGCCAGATCCGGTCGAAAGAGGACTGCTGAACCGCATACGGCTTGGCGTCAGAGATGGTAACCCAAGGCTGGATCAATGCTTCCGCTTCAGACAGGCTCATCCGACGCACGGTGACGGCGCAGGGATCGACCGTGTCGCCGCTGTGGGTCAGCAGAACGACCGTCCTCTGGTCGACGGCTGTGAAGGCCTTCAACCCGGACTGCGCCTCGCGAGGCTTGAAGCCTCGGGAGCGCAGCACCTCAGATGTCGCCCGCCGGTCGGGCATGTGGTCCGCGCAGGCCTGCGCGGCGACCACTGCCTTTACAAGCGCCGCCTGATGATGGACTGACTGAGCAAGGGCAGGCGCGGCCTGAATGACCGCCGCCGCCATAGCCAGCACTGCCAGCCAGTTGCGCATCAGCCCTTGACCGCCTTCACGATTTTCTGCGCGGCATCCGACAGGTCGTCGGCGGCGATCACGTTCAGGCCGGACTTGGCGATGATTTCCTTGCCCA
>JAYZBS010000175.1:0-47858 GCA_036338635.1 Pseudomonadota bacterium
AGCGGCGGCGAAACGCTGGCCCGCGCCATGACGCTCATTGAGACGGCAAAGATGAACGGCCTTGATCCCCAGACCTGGCTGGCCGACATCCTCGACCCCATCCATGATCACAAGATCAACCAAATCGACGAATTGCTGCCATGGAACCGAGCACCGTCTCCCTGACCCGCGGCAACAATCGGGCGGTTACCCTAGGTTAGCCCTAGTTTGCAAATCGCCCTCGGAGGCGGCAAGCCGCAGGGCAATCGAAATCTCGGGCTGTGATCCAGATGTCGAAAAATTCCCACCAGAGCCGAAGGGCTTTTTCCCAGTCACTAGTGGAATTGCCATGTTGCCCCGATGGGGTTTATGCCCTGATTTGTATCGGACTCACCTCCGAATGCCGTGATCTAGACATGATCAAAATTAAAGGTGTGGAGTTGGGCTCTCCATTGCAAGATTTCCGGCCGTGGGATCGAAAAGCGGCGTTGCGGCCAAATGGGCGCGGCATGGGGGCTCAGATGGTGCGGAAGCTGTGCAGCGATCATCCGCGCACCGCGGACGGTGAGGATGACGGACCGGGTAGCAGAGGGCGGTAGCCGTTAACGATGGCCCGCGGGGCGAAACATGCCCCAAAATCGTGGACCGAACTTGCTTGCAGACTTGGCAAATCCGGAAGTTCCGGATAGGGAAGCAGCCTGGGAGCAGTGGCAGAGTGGTCGATTGCTGCCGCCTTGAAAGCGGCCGAGCCTGAAAGGGTTCCGTGGGTTCGAATCCCACCTGCTCCGCCATTTGCCCTCGCGAAAGCGTCCTCCCGATCCGGCCGCGGTCGGATTTTTCCGTTGTTTTCGAGGGTTATGCGGGAGGGGCTGAGCACTAACAGAGGCGCCGGGTGGCCACGAAGCGGTCTCTCCAGGGCGATATTCTCCGGACCTGATAACTGCGCAGATATGGTGAATAGCCTACACCAAACTGAAATTGGATTTTCTTTCTTAATCCGCTGAGCACTTCGACGCCGGTGTCGTTCGCGAAGTGGGACTGAGATCGAACACTCGACAGCGAACCGTATGTAGAGCGAAGGGCTCTCCCGTCGCGATACATGACAATTTGCCGAGACTATTGATCCGCATCGCCAAGAAAATCACGGAAGAATTCTTTGAAAGCGGAGAAGGGAACTCTGAGTGTCTCCCACGCACCAGCACCTGCATCCTCAGGTACGTGCGCCCCAACTTGTCCAACCGTCAGTACGGCAAGCTCATTTTTGGCCCGTGCTAGCGCCCAAAGGTGAAATCGATGAGCGATCGAGCCGATAGCCGTTTGCCACTCGTTGCGCGTCAAGTGGAATGATGCACATTCAGTGTCTTGTTCGTTTGCCTTCACTTCAATCGTCATGCGCCTAGCGTCAGAAGCCGACACACGGGAGAGCACGTCGTAGCCGTCAGATGAGCTTTCAATCGCGATCCACTTCGGCTCCACTCCGGTCCGATTTCGCTCGTGCTGAAGAGTCAATCGTTCGCCGCGCCGTCCGATTTCGGTCAGGACATCATCACGGAGTCCGCGCGCACGCGCCGCAAGCCCGTCCAAGAATCGAACAGTCTCCTCGTCGTCTCCATAACCAAGACCAGCCTCAACGAATACCTGACGGATGCTCGGAGGAGCCTGGAGTAACGTCTCTTGACGACCATAGGGGACTAGTTGAAGCCATGGTGGTTGTTCGACCTCAATGAAGTCGACCAGCATAGTCCGCAGCCCTGCTTGAGGACTTGCTGCTGAGGCAGCGATTTCTCCTCGCGCAGTCAAAACGAATAGCCCATTGGGCTCCACCTCAATCCAGGACAGATCAAGGCAGGCGCGGTAAATTGCCGAGGATGATACGGAGCGCAACGAAGGAGAATGTTTGCCTCCCGGCGTCAGCTGGTTTCGTCTGACGACACCAGAAGTTCAATACAGCCAAAGGCGACGCCGGGTGACAGTTGTTGCACTACTATCCTCCGAGAGCGGTGAGCAGTGCGCGAATGTCGCCCACATCGCGGCCCCCGGCACCATAACTCTCGTCCATTTCGTCCGGCACGACGGGATTAGGCGATATTCTCAGACCGGAATCGTTGAGTGCTGCAGCCATTTGGCCGACTTTGAACTCCAGTCTCTGGCGCACGGTCTCATCCACGCTTCCGATACATTCCGCAATCTCGATAGTCGTACCTTGGTCCGGTTGCAGACCAAGCCAGTGAATACGATCTTCGGACTGAAGATATTGGGCAGCGTTGAAGTTTCGGTCTAAGTAGATGGCGTGGTGACAAATCGTATGTAGACTGATGCCCTCTCCGGCCGCTGCTGGGTTTGCGACCATAACCATGACATTGGGATCGTCATGGAACAGCCGAATCTTGCCTTCCCGGGTATCGTCGTCGTTCTCATCCCCGGCATCAACACCACCGTGAATGTTTACAGCGCCTAAGTCTTGAAGGCTGCTAGCAATATGCTCCACGTTCTCCACGAACGTTGACCAGATCAGCACCTTTTTTCCTTCGCGGGCCAAGCTTCGCGCTCTATGCAAGACGTAGCGCATGTTCGGGCCGCGGCCCTCTGCCAACGCCATGGACACTTGGTTGGAATGAGCGAAAGCGATCTCATGTGCCAACAGGGCCGGGTTGGAAACAAACTGCAGAACGCGCGTTTTGCCCGGCCGAAGAGCCTGGTCGCCTGGAGGATGTCTTTGCGGGCACGGGCGGCGGGGCAGTCCTGCGTCCAGTAGCGTCCGTTCCTGCGGATCGGGATAACGGCCGTGCCGCCGCAATGCAGAACATCCGTGCAACACCGGCGCTGGTCACGGTGCCGATCTGTTCATTGGTCGGGATCTGATCCAGCAGGTCCGGCGGAACCGTGCTATTGCCTTCGCGGCTCGAGATGAACTTCACCACCCGGATGTCGCCGGTGGCCGTACCCATCGCCGGGTGAACCTTGCGGTGTTGGCGTCTGCGAGGTGCGACATGCTTGCGAACCAGCCATTCTCGTTCATCGGGCTTACGCGGCCCCCCTACGGTCACGGACCCTCTTCACCCCAGGAACTTGATCCCTGTCTTGTCCAACAGCAGGTTCAGCGGCCCGGTCCGTGGCGGTGGGGGACCTGCATAGCGAAGGGCGTCTGTCTGCGGCTTGAGGCGTAGAGAAATCCGGCACTGGCCAGCCCAGCCCATCTCCAGAACCCCGGCCACCATGCCAGCGGTCTGCCGAAGCGGCAGCCCAAGAGCAGCTTCACCATCAGGCAGAACTGGATCGCCATCCACGCCAAGACCTTGTCCGGCCAGATCAGCACCGATCCGCGCCGCCGCGGGGCCTCATTGCAGGACCTCCAGTTCGTCGTGCGATAGCGGGCAGCCTCGGGTTTGCTCAAGCCGAGACGCTTACTCTACCAGCCTAAGCAAGTGCATCCCGCGATACGCCGAGTTTCGCAACAACGCCATTTGAAAGAGCAGTGCGTCCACCGCAGCCGCTTCGAGAACATTCAGCACGCGACCCGCGCGATCGGCGACTGGTTTCAGTTCTACGACAGCCTCATCAGGCGCTTGCCACGCGCACACCAAGCAAGACATCCAGATCAGCAAAATAAACCTGAGCAAATTCGGCCGGGTAGATACATGATCGATGCGTCAGACCGCTGGTCAGCGCCAGCCGCACCGCTTCACGCCGAAACTCCTGCGTCGGTCTGCTTCCGTTTTCCACAGAACACTCCGAGGTTCTTCAGCTGGTGCCCTCAACGTTGTCCGGGCAAGTCAAGGAGATGCGATCGATGCCAACTCCGTCTCGCCAGGGCAACACGAAGGGCCGCAGGTAGTCGAACCTGTGCTCACCAAGCAAAATCACCGGTCGCGCGACGCAATGCCTCAAACGATTGCTGCAATTAGCGTTCCATCTCGAGATTTGCCCCGGGCATTCATTACGTTCGCCGCTTTGCCAGCCCCGGACGGCCTTCAGAAGCGCGGCAGCCTTGCGCATCACGGCGGGCGGCATCATCCGTGTCAAAACGTCAGCACACTGCCGCTTTATCACGGGTCTACTTAGGCCACTTCTTGAGCCCCAAGAATTTTAGTCGCTTGTCCTTGGACGTCGTCATTCAGGCTCGCCGCACTGGCGTGCATTTGACGCCGTTGACGCAGCCACCGTCCGTACGCTGGCAAGACGCAATCGATTAACTCTCTCGCAATTCTGGCTTTTTTCATTGCCCATCGCCTGTCTGCGAGCCTTATTTTGCTGAACCACTCGACGATCCGTGATCGGGTGATCGCGATCAGCGCCACCGGCGGTCGTTTGGGTACCACGCAATCGAGGTTCCGATGCCTCCGCCTGACGATACGACCTGACCGCGTCCCGTGACCGGGCCGGGTACAGGACGAACCCGTACCCGGTCCGAGGGGCATGAGATTGCGCCCTGCCCCACGAGCCCCGACGTCAAACTCTCAGTCGCTTCCCTGCGCCAGCGACGCGGGCGAGACCATCTTCCGCTGCCACAAGAACAGCAACGCAGCGACTGCCAGACCCACGATATCGGACAGAAGACCCACCGCGATCATCGACAGCGCCGCGCCGATCAGCACAATGCGCACCAGGCCGCTTGCTTGCCCGAAGTAGTAGCCGATGACCCCCGCAGACAGCAGGAACATCCCCAGAAGCGCCGTCAGTGTCGCGTGAACGATGTCCACCACCTGCCCCTGCATCAGCAGCTCGTGCGATCCGAAGAACATGAAGGGCACGATGAAGGCGGCAAGGCCCAGCTTGAACGCCTCGACGCTGGTCTTCATCGGGTCCGACCCAGAAAGCGCAGCGCCGGCATAGGCGGCCAGCGCGACGGGGGGCGTGATCGCCGACATCACCGCATAGTAGAAGACGAAGAAATGCGCGACCAGCACCGGCACGCCCAGCTGAATCAGGCCCGGCGCCACGACTGCAGCCGCCACCGCATAGGCGGCCGTAGTGGGCATTCCCATGCCAAGAATGATCGAGATGCACATCGCAAAGAACATGGCCAAATACTGGTTCTGGTCCGCAATCGTCAGCAGCAGCGACGAGAACCGCGCCCCTACCCCGGTCAGCGCGATGACGCCGACGATGACACCCGCCGCCGCGCAGACCGCAACCAGCTGAATCGACATCCGGGCGCCCATGTCCAGCGCGCGGAAGATCTGCCGCGGGCCCATCTTATAGGGCGTCAGCCAGCTGACCACAGCGGCAGAGGCCATGCCCATCGCACCCGCCCGAATGACCGAATAGCCCGTGAAGAGCGTATAGATCAGGATCACGATTGGCAGGAACAGATAGACCTGACGCACGAGGGTGCCAAAGCGCGGAAGCTCGGACCGGGGAAGTCCCTTCATGTCCAGCTTCAGCGCCTGCAGATCGACCATGAAATAGACCGACACGAAGTACAGAAGCGCAGGGATGATCGCTGCGATGACGATGTCGGTATAGGGAATGCCCGTCACCTCGGCCATGATGAAGGCGCCGGCGCCCATGATCGGCGGCAGGATCTGCCCGCCCGACGAAGCCGTCGCCTCGATTGCGGCCGAGGATTTGGGCGAGTAGCCGACCTTCTTCATCAGCGGGATGGTCAGCGATCCGGTGGACACCACATTGCCCGCCGAGGTGCCGTTGATCATGCCCATCAGGCCCGATGCGAAGACCGCCACCTTGGCTGGACCGCCCCGCGCCTGACCCGCACAGGCAAAAGCGAAGTTCACGAAATAGTCGCCCACCCGCGAGGCCTGCAGGAAGGCCGCGAAGACGATGAACAAGATGATATAGGTCGAGCTGACGGCGATCGGATCGCCCAGCACGCCCTGGTCGGTGAAGATATAGGTGAAGAAACGCGTCGGCGTATAGCCGCGATGGTTCAGGAAGCCTGGCAGCCACGGCCCGAGAAAGCTGTAGCCGATGAATACGGCTACGATGATGACCAGCGCAAGGCCGGTCAGGCGGCGCGTCAGTTCCAGGATCAGGATGACGCCGGTCAACGCAGCCCAGAAATCGCCTGGTTGCGCCATGCCGGTGCCCGCGCGCATCCGCAGCGCGCCCACGACGAACAGGATGTATCCCAGCACCGCGATGGACGCCAGGCACAAGAGCAGGTCTGCCGGATAGATCCGCCCGCGATCGCGCGAGGAGTAGCGCCAGCCTGCGACGATGGCCGAGACGGTGCCGATGGCCAGCGGCATTCCATAGGTTCGAAATCCAAAGGCCGGCGGCATGGCCACGCCTGCCAGCCACCACGCGCCCCAGGCATAGGCGATCACCGCAAAACCATAGCCGATGCCGATCAGGGCCACGCCCAGCAGCGCCGTCTGAATCGCGCCGCGACGCGAGGGGGCGTCCGGATCGCCGTCGCCCTGGGTCAGCGCCGAATAGGTCAGGAATCCGATCACCAGGCCGCCGCAGACATGGATCATGCGATAGGCCCATGTCTCGAGCGGATAGAGCACCATGACGATCAGGTGGAACAGCGTATAGGCGGCGCAGAGAATGGCGATCAGCGTTCCCGTCCTGGCGCGCGGGTCGCGCTGGTTAGGGGCCATCGGCTCTTCATCGACGCCCTGCGCAATGACAGGGCCGTGTGCGGCCACGAGTGCGGCATCAGCAGACATTGGACATCTCCGTAAGGCCGCGCCGCGCGGTCACATCCGGGGCGGCCGGTCCGATGAGGGGTGTGTGTCCGGGGGCCTTGGGCGGCCCCCGGAGGGCAGGATCAGGGCCGCAGCTCGGCCGGGATCTCGATGCCTTTTTCGTCGAAGTACCGCACCGCGCCCGGGTGATAGGGCAGGAAGGTGTTCTTGTCGGCGTTCTCGGGAAGTGTCTCGGCCGCTGATGCATGGATCTGCATCATGCCTTCGTTGTTCTCCATCACCATCTTGGTGATCTCATAGGCCAGGCTGTCGGGCATATCCTGATGGGCCACGGCGAAGTTCCACATGGCGACGGTGCCATGACCCTCGGGGAAGCCCTGGTACATGCCGCCCGGAACCTCGAAGGCCGACACTTCGGGCATCTCTTCCAGGATCTGCGCGCGCTGTTCCTCGGTAAAGCCGAAGATGTTGACCGGGTTTTCGGCCGCGATCTGCGCGAAGGCCGAGATCGGCACACCCGCCGCGAAGGCGAAGGCGTCGATCAGGCCATCCTTCACCTGACCCGTCGCGTCGTTCGCCCCGGAATAGCTGATCTGCGGCTCGACGCCCAGCACCTCGAAGAAGCGCGGCCAATAGGTCGCGGCCGTACCGCCAGCCGGGCCGACGGAGACGCGCTTGCCATCCATGTCGGCGACATCGGCAATACCCGAGGATTCCAGCGCCACAGCCTCGAACGGGGTCTGGTACATCGGGAAAAGCGCACGCAGCGACTTGTGCTCGACGCCCGGGGCCAGTTCGCTGTTGCCGGTCCAGGCTTCGTAGGCCGGCCCCATGGTCAGCAGGCCGATCTGGTGGTCGCCGGTCTCGACAAGAGTGGCGTTCTGCACCGGACCGCCCGTCACCTCGGCCGAGGCGTTCAGGTCTAGGTTCTGACTGATCATCCCCGCGAGGCCCGTCCCATAGATGAAGTAGGTGCCGCCCTGGCTGGCGGTGCCGATGGTCAGGCTGGACGGCCAGTCGGCACGGTCGTCCTGGGCCATCGCGGGCGACAGGCCCAAGGCTGCGGCAGCCGCGATGGCGGCGGTCATGAAACGCATGGAAATCCTCCCAGATTTGTCCAATGTGCCGCAGCGCCAGCGGGCTGCGGCGAAATGAAGTGCCACCAGCTAGAGCCTGCCATGCCCTCTACGCAATGCCGCCATGCATCAAGCGCCTTGGAAAAGATCGTTCGCGCGGGATGAATGGGTGGATTCGGTAACATCGGCGGAACTGTCGTGGGTGGAATTCCCCCCATCAGCCGTCGCCATCCTCTCCGCCATCGACATATTGCGACTTGTCGATCCGGTACTTCTGCATCTTTTCGTAAAGCGACTTCCGCGACAGTCCGAGGGATTCATAGACCGGCCTCAGCCGCCCACCATGTGCGGCGAGCGTTGCGACGATCACGTCACGCTCGAAGCCCGCCACCCGCTGTGCCAGCCGCATCTGGTCAGGCGACCGGTCCTCGGCCGGTTGCAAGGCGATGCCAAGCGCATGTCGATCGGCCGCGTTGCGCAGCTCTCGGACGTTGCCGGGCCAGGAACGCTCGGCGATTTCGGCCAGCAGTTGCGGGGGAACGATCACCGACGGGCGGCGATGACGCGCCGCAGCCTCCTGGACCAGCTTGATGAACAGCAGCTGAATATCTTCGCGCCGCGCGGACAGCGGGGGCACATGAAGCGTGACCACGTTGAGCCGATAGAGCAGGTCCGCCCTGAACCGCCCCGCCGCGACCTCGTCCTCCAGGGGCTGGCGAGAGGTCGCCAGAAAACGCACGTCCAGCACACGATCCTCGTTCGAGCCGAGGGGAGAGATCACCCGATCCTGCACGACCCGCAGCAGCTTACCCTGCACGTCCAAGGGCATCGAGCCGATCTCGTCCAGCAGGATGGTGCCGCCGCGGGCATGTTCGAACTTGCCATAGCGGGGACGCAGGGCGCCGGGAAAGGCGCCGGCCTCGTGGCCGAACAGCTCGGATTCGATCAAGGCAGCAGGCAGGGCGGCGCAGTCGATGGCGATGAACGGCTTGCGGGCGCGGGGCGACAGGTCGTGAAGGGCGCGGGCCACGACCTCCTTGCCGACGCCCGTTTCGCCGACGATCAGCACGTCGGCCTCGGTCGGGGCGATGGTGCGCAGCCGGCGGCGCAGGTCGATCATGACGTTCGACCGCCCCACCAGCCGCGTTTCCAGGTCGTCCGCCTGCCCCGCCGCCGCCCGAAGCACCCGATTCTCCAGAACGACGCGGCGATAGTCCATGGCGCGGGCCGCGATTTCGGCCAGCTGCTGCCCGTCGAAGGGCTTTTCCACGAAGTCATAGGCGCCTTGACGCATCGCCCGCACGGCCAGCTGAATATCGCCGTGACCGGTCACGAGGATGACCGGAATGTCGGCGTCGATTTCGTGGATGCGGCTCATCAAGGTCAGGCCGTCGAGGCCCGGCATCCGGATGTCGGTCACGACGATCCCGTCGAAGCCGAAGCCAACCCGATCCAGGGCCGCTTGCGCGTCTGCCACGTCCTCGACCTCGAACCCTTCCAGATCCAAAGCCTGCGCCGTGGACAGGCGCATGTCCGCCTCGTCATCGACCAGAACGACCCGCCCGGTCATCGCGACGCCCCGCAGCGGGGAAGGTCCAACCGGAACTCGGCGCCCGAAGGCCGTCGAATCAGTCGAAGTTCTCCTCCGAAATCTCTGACAATGTTGTAGGAAATTGAAAGCCCCAGTCCAAGCCCGCTGCCGACGCCCTTGGTCGAGAAGAAGGGATCGAAAATTCTATCCTCCAGGTCTGCCGGGATGCCGGGGCCATTGTCGGTCACGATCAGCGTGATGCGATCCGCCGTCGTTTCGGCCGCCACCTTGATGGCCGCGTCGGGCGTATCCTCCAGTGCATCCAGCGCGTTCGAGAGCAGGTTCACGATCACCTGCTGCAGGCGCACGGCCCCTGCCCTGACGACCACCGGGTCTGGCGGAAGATCGAAGATCAGCTCCACCGCGCGCTTGCCGATGCGCCAGGCGATCACCTCTCGCGCATCGCGCAGCACCTCGTGCAGGTCCACGTCCGACAGCTGCGCATTGGGCTTGCGGGCAAAGTTGCGCAGGGTCCGGCCGATTTCGGTCATCCGATCGGCCAGGGTCAAAATGCGGGCAATGTTGTCACGCGCCTCGGGAACGCGCTGACGGTCGATATAGGTCATCGCATTGGCGGCGAAGTTGCGCACCGCGCCCAGGGGCTGGTTCAGCTCGTGCGACAGGGTGGCGGACATCTGGCCCAAGGCCGCCAGCTTCGCGGACTGGACCAGGTGGCGCTGTGTGCGACGCAGTTCCGCCTCGGCCAGGCGGCGTTCGGCGACCTCTCCTTCCAGGCGGGCGTTCAACTGGGCCAGTTCCAGCGTGCGGACAGTGACACGCTCCTCAAGCTGGGCCTGCGCCTCGGCCTGGATCGACAGGCGCTCTCGCAACCGGGCGCGGCGCTGCATCCAGGCCATCAGCGCCGCCAGCGTCGCGCCGATAATAAGCAGCCCGGCCGCCACCGACAGCTGCGCCTGTCGCCGCGCAGGGGCGGTGTCCAGCAGAACCTGCACCGTCCAGTCCGCCTCGGGCATCGTCTCGGCGACCGAGATGAACTCTCGCCGCGCGCCGTCCAGCTCCAGGCGAAGCAGCGGATGACCCTCGACCGTGCCGGCCCGCCTCAGGGGCAGCGCCTGCAAAGGCTGTCCGCCATACCGGCGGGTCGCCTCGACCCGCGCCCGCGCACCAGCGGTCAGCGGCGCCAACGAGCGGAAGTGCCAGTCCCGGCGGCTGGCCAGGAACACGATTCCCTCGCTGTCGGTGACGATCATCTCATATTCCGCAGCGCGCCAGCTGTCCTCGATTTCGTCCATGTCGACCTTCAGCGCAAGCACGCCGACCACGCGGCCTCGGTCATGGACGGCCGCGCCGAAGTAATATCCGCGCTTGCCCGAGGTCGTCCCCAAAGCGAAGAAGCGCCCGGTTCCTCCTTCCAGAGCATCGAAAAAATAAGGCCGATAATCAAAGTTCTCGCCGATGAAGCTGAGAGGCTGGTCGAAGTTGCTGGCGGCGACGGTCATGCCGCTGCGGTCCATGATATAGGCGTCTGACAGGCCCATCAGCGATGTCACGTGCCGCAGATAGAGGTTTGCCGCGGCGATCTGGGCGCGTCCCGCATCCGGTGCAAGCGCGTCTCCAAGAACCGGTGTGCGCGCCATCAGGTCTGGCAGACGTTCGTATCGCGCCAGTTCTCCCCTCAGGCCAGAGACGGCCAGTCGCAGGATGTTCTCGCCCTGAGGGACAGTGGCGACGACCTGCCGCGCCGCCAGCCACGCGCTGCCTTGCCATAGGACCGCCCAACTGAGAAGCGTGACCAAGATGGCCAAGACAACGCTCCGCCGCCCCGCAAAAACCGCCAAGCGCCCGGAGATCGTTCCGAAGTGATCCGTTGCTTGCGCCAAAGAGCGCCTCTCCCCTATCGATGAGGCATCATCTACAGGGTTTGCCGAACGGGCAAGCCGCAGCCGCGGATCGTCGCATCAAGCGGTTCCGACCTCACAGAGTGACCCCGCGGATTCAGCATCCGTCCGCCGGCCGCCAATCGCGATTTCGGCAAGCTGCCGCCAGCCGCAGGGATTTTGCGGACATGGTGGCAAATCTTGTCATGGACATTAGATCAGCCGATGATAAACGCCGTCTCTCGGCCTGATCCGTGCGATCGGCACACCCTCGTGAACCTTTTGGCGCGGCCTGCATTGCAGCTGGCACAAGGCGGGGTCACATGACGAAAACCGGTCTCGCGCTCTGCGGTTGTCGAAGATGGCAAGCGATTGCCCACTGCGCCAACCGGTCCGCACCAATAAGATCTGACAAGGACGACCCTGAATGACCCACACTGCCATCGACGCATCCCGGCCACCACGACCGCGCGCCATGGCCGAACAACGCATGTTCTGGATGGACATCCTGCGCGGGGCAGCCATTCTTGCCGTCATCGCCTATCATTCGGTTTCGATCCCCCAAAACTATGGCTTTACCCCGAATGACACTTGGCGCCAGCTGAACGAGACGTTGCAGTTGTTCAGGATGCCTCTGCTGGTTTTCCTGTCCGGCATGCTGCTGACGCGGTCGCTGGCCAAGCCGGTGCAGCAATACCTGGGGGGCAAGCTGCGCGGCATCCTCTGGCCGTTCCTCATCTGGTCGACGATCTACATCGCCGTCTCGGCGCGCGATTTTACGGACCCTGACGACCTGCAGCACGTCTATACCGGCGGCAGTCACCTGTGGTTTTTGGGCTTCATCTTCGTCTATTACCTGGCCGCCAAGCCGCTAGAGGCGGTCGACCCGCTTCTGGTCGCCGCGGCCGCCTTTGGCATGGCGCTGCTGTCGCCGGATGGCGCCAAGTATTCCGAACGGGTGTTCTACCTGATGGCGCTGTTCTTTCTTGGCGCCGCAACGTCGCGCCATGCCGACACCACTGCGCGGATGCTGCGATCCGACCGAGTCTGGTGGCTGACGCCGATCGTTGCGGTGGCGGCGATGGCCAGCGTGCGCTTCGACCTCGACTTCGGGCCCTACTGGGTCGCGGTCTCGCTTTGCGGCATGCTGTTCTTCTCTGCCCTCGCACAGAGGCTGGAGCAGACGCCACTTGCAGGCCCGCTGATCTGGATCGGGCAGCGGTCCATCGTCTTCTATGTCAGCCACGCCATCTTTATGATCTTGATCGCCAGGATCGCGGGGAAGGCAGGCGTGACAAGCTATGCGGCACCGGCGGTCGCCTCGATCGTTGTCAGCCTTGCGGGCGGATGGTTCCTGGCCTTGGGGATGGCCCGCTGGCCGGCGGTGGCGGCGCTGTTCAACGCCCCGATATCGTGGCTGACGACGCAGTCGCAAAAAGCCGTCTGAGGATCAAAAAGCTGCAAGGGTCCGGGATGGCCGGCATCTTGCAGCCTTCCCACCGGACTGCCAGCTATTCCTGCCACAATCATGCTGAGCGCTTTCGGGCGCATAACGATACGCTGCCTGCAAGGGCAAGAATAAACCAAACATCTCTCGTGACCCGCCTGAGGCGGGCATCAGGCCAAATATTCTGAAGGGCAATCGGGCGCCAGGACCAAGTGCGTCTCATCAACGCTAGGCAGCGGATCGAGCGTTTTCGAGCACAAAGGCGGTGCACTGACAGGATCGATGGGGTGTTCAACCCGACACCGGCTTTGGCCGCGCTCTTTCCGTCAGGAGAATGCTACCGTTCGCCGTCGACATACGAGAAATTTAGCAAATGTTCGACGCTTGAGCGGGCAATGCAATTGTGCGGCCCTGATCCGCCATCCGTCCTGCGGTGACGTTGGACGCAGGCAATTCGCCTCCGGCCCGCTGAGGCGCTCGCGGCCGGTTCACGCCCGGCCGCAGCGCGTGTTGGAGGTCAGCTCGACTTCGGCTTGACCTCGGGCAGTTCGATGTTGATCTCCAGGCTCGACATCTGGTCGCCACGCTCCATGCGAACGTCTACGTCGGTCTCACCGATCTCGACATACTTGCGGATCGCAGCGACGATGTCGCGCTGAAGCATCGGGAGATAGTCGGCTTCCTTGGCCCCACCGGTGCGTTCGTGGGCCAGCAGGATCTGCAGCCGGTCCTTGGCCGTCTGCGCGGATTTGGGCGGGCGCGGCTTGCGGGCGAAGCTGAACAGGTTCATGACGCACGCCCGAACAGCCGCTGGAACAGGCCGGGCCGGCGTTCGCCGGCGATGCGCATCTCGATCTGGCTGCCGGTCAGGCGGGCGACGGCGTCCTCATAGGCCTGCGCCGCGGCAGAAGGCCCGTCGAGGACCACCGGCGTGCCGACGTTCGAAGCCTTCAGGATGGCCTTGCTTTCCGGGATGATGCCCAGAAGCGGAACCGCCAGGATCTCCAGCACGTCCTCGACCGTCATCATCTCGCCGCTGTCGATGCGGGTCTGGTCGTGACGGGTCAGCAGGACCTGCGCCTTGATCGGCTCCGCTCCCTCGGTCTCGGCGCGCTTGGTCTGGCTGCTCAGCAGGCCCAACACTCGGTCGCTGTCGCGCACCGACGACACCTCGGGGTTGGTGACGACGACGGCCTCGTCCGCAAAGTACATCGCCAGCTGCGCACCACGCTCGATCCCGGCGGGGCTGTCGCAGACGATGTAGTCGAATTCGGTCTTCAACTCGGTCAGGATCTGCTCGACGCCCTCCTTGGTCAGCGCATCCTTGTCGCGCGTCTGAGAGGTCGGCAGGATCGATAGCGTGTCCAGCCGCTTGTCCTTGATCAACGCCTGCTTCAGCTTGGCATCGCCCTGGATGACGTTGATGAAGTCGAAGACCACGCGGCGTTCGCAACCCATGATCATGTCTAGGTTCCGCAGGCCGACGTCGAAGTCGATCACCACGGTCCTGAAGCCCTGCTTGGCCAGACCGGCCGAGATCGCCGCGGCAGAGGTCGTCTTGCCGACGCCTCCCTTGCCCGAGGTGATCACGATGACCCGCCCGAGCGGCGGATTTCCCTTGGCGTCTTTCGTCATGCGATCACCTCCATGCGAAGTTTCTCGTCCTCCAGATAAATGTGGGTGCAGCGGTTGCGGGCCGCCTCCTCGATGGCCTCGCTGGTCTGATAGAGACCGGCGATCGCCACCAGTTCGGCGTTCAGGCTCTGGCAGAAGATATGCGCGTCCTCGTCGCCATGGGCGCCGGCCATGGCACGGCCGCGCAGCGTGCCATAGACGTGAATATTGCCGGCCGCGACCAGCTCCGCCCCCGAGGCGACCGATCCGATGACGGTCAGGTCGCCGTTCTCGGCCACGATCATCTGCCCCGACCGCACGGTCGAGCGGATGACCTTGTTCTGGACCGGGCGCGGCTTCTCGGCCGCACGGGACGGCCCGGCGGCGCGGGGCATCGGTGCGTCACGGCCGGTGCTGACGGCGATCAGCCCCAGGGACTGAAGCGCGTCGGCGTTCAGGCCCCCGGCGTTCTGCACGCCGAAGACCCGAAGCTCTCTCTGCCTGAGGTTTTCGACCAGGTCGCGCAGCGGGGCCATGTCGCCCGGCTGCGACGCATTGCCCAGATCCAGGACCACCGGGGCGCCGGAAAAGAACTGCGGCGTCTTGCTTAGCTGATCGTCAAGCTGCGCGTAAAGACGGGCACCCATGGCCTGCGGGTCGACGCGCAGGGCAAGCACGGTCAGGAAGCGGCCGCGCACTTGAAGGGCGGCGACCCTGGCCGGCATCGGATCATCCGGGGTCCGGGCGTATCGGTCTGACACGTCGAAACTGCTCCTGCTTTCGGCGGCTCGCGACTCGGGCGTCGGACCGCTCTTGTTAGATGTCCCTCTTCCACGATCCGGCCGCAGAAGAAAGGGGGCTGTGCCTGTTCAGCAGGAACCTGCCAACTTGTGAAGGGGCAAAACGCCTTATTCGCGCCCTCTGGATGTGTTCCTTCCGACCGGTCTCCTCCGGGCCATCGACCTGACCTTCGGGAACACCTCGCGGAATGCCGGGTTAGGGATCGACCGGACGACTGCAGGCGGGGCGAGTTCCGGGCCGCCAAGGGCAGGAGGGTCAAATGGCGAAGAAATTTGCAGCAGGTCTTGCATTGGGCATCGTCGGCACGGTGCTGATGGCGATCGCCGTCTGGCTCACCGTCGCCTATACGGGCACCTACAACGTCGCGGCGTCCGATCCGCATGCCGATGCCGTGCGCTGGACACTGGCGAAGACGATGCGCCAGTCGGTCATGCGGCGTTCGGGCGAAGTGCAGCTTCCCGAGGAGTTCTCTGACGATCTCGTGGCGCAAGGCGCCGGACACTATTCCGAAAGCTGCGCCTATTGCCACGGCGCGCCGGGGCAGGATCCCACCGGCTGGTCGCGCGGCATGCGCCCCGAGCCTCCGCATCTGATGCACGCCGCCGAGGAATGGCGCCCCCAGGACATCTACTGGATCATCCAGAACGGCATCAAGATGAGCGGCATGCCCGCCTTTGGCGGCCATCACGAACCGTCCGAAATCGCTGCCCTGACCGCCTTCGTCAACCGTCTGCCGGGTATGACCGCCGACGATTACCACGCCCTGACCGCCGATCCGGCGCCTGCGCCGTTCGCGAACTGAGGAGACTGCCCATGTCCTACATCCGCTTCGGACTGATGATCCTGACCTCGACGGTGGTGATGTTCGGCCTGATGTATCTGAACACCTACGCGTGGGAGCATGTCTTCTTCTCGGAAACGCGGACCTACATGGCGATCATGATGGGCGCGACCATGGCAGTCATCATGCTGGCCTTCATGTTGGGAATGTATTCCAACAAGAAGCTGAACATCGCGATCTTTGCCGGGGCGATCGTTGTCTTCACGCTGTCGCTTTGGCTGGTGCGCAGCCAAGTCACGGTGTCGGGGACCAGCTACATTCGGGCGATGATCCCGCACCATTCCATCGCAATCATGACGTCCGAGCGGGCGCAGATCCGCGACCCCCGCGTTGCCAAATTGGCCGAGGAGATCATCGCCGCGCAGCGCCGCGAGATTGCCGAAATGCGGTATCTGATCGCCCATGCTGGCGATGCGGACGCCCCCGAGGCGATCTATCAAGATCCCCCGGCACTCGAGGGCACGATCCAGGATGCGCTGACGAGTACGCTGCGCGCGAGGCTGGACCCGTCGCCGATGGCGCCGGCCGAGGCAGACCGCCTTCTGCCGCCCGGGCCGCGCTGCGTCTTCAACCGCAGCCCCGAAACCGACCCCGTCCTGTGGGTCGCAGCCGATGGCAGCCGCGGCGCGATGAAGCTGAACGGCGTTCTGGTGCCGCTGAATTCGGCGGAGGGTGAAGGCACATTGACGGCCCAGGGCGCGACGATGACCGTAAAGCCCCTGGGGGACGAGGCCGACTGGCGGTCCGACGCCGAGCTGGTCTTCACGTTGGACGAAGGTCCGACCGTCGGATACCGCGGGTTTTATTCCTGCGACGCCGATTGAGGAGGGATGAAAATGAAGGACAGCAACGACATGGCGCAGGACCAGGGCAAGAAGGCGACGCTCTATCGCATGGTGATGCCGGACCACATCTGCCCCTATGGACTGAAGTCCAAGGACCTGTTGGAACGGCAGGGTTTCACCGTGGACGACAACTACCTGAAGACGCGCGAACAGACTGACGCATTCAAGGAAAAGCACGGCGTCGAAACCACACCGCAGACCTTCATCGCAGGCGACCGGATCGGCGGCTATGACGATCTGCGTCGGCATTTCGGCAAGACCGTCAAGTCCAAGGACGAAACCAGCTATCGCCCCGTCATCGCCATCTTCTCGATGGCGTTCCTGATGGCGCTTGCGATCAGTTGGTTCACCTTCGGGACCATCTTCACCATCCGCGCGCTGGAATGGTTCATCGCCATCAGCATGTGCATCCTGGCCATCCAGAAGCTGCAGGACGTGGAAAGCTTTTCGACCATGTTCCTGAACTATGACCTGCTGGCCCGGCGGTGGGTTAGGTACGGCTACATCTATCCCTTCGGCGAGGCGCTGGCCGGTATCCTGATGATCGCCGGGACGCTGATCTGGATCGCCACCCCCGTTGCGCTGTTCATCGGGACAGTGGGCGCCGTCTCGGTCTTCAAGGCGGTCTATATCGACAAGCGGGAACTGAAATGCGCTTGCGTGGGCGGGTCCAGCAACGTGCCCCTGGGCTTCGTGTCGCTGACCGAAAACGTGATGATGATCGTCATGGCGATCTGGATGCCGATCAGGATGACATGGTTCGGCTGATTTCGCCCGGCATGCTCACGGCGAACCGAAGCCGGTCCGCCGTGCGATCCACGAAATGCCTCAGATAGGCGCAAACATGTCCTGGTTCGCGAACCCGGCTGACCATGTCAGCACCAATGCCCTACTTCAGCCCCCGCCGGGTGCCGCCCTCCCGATCAGGCGGCGTAGCGGAGCGCCATCGAGGTCAGGGGAAGCGGGCGCAGTCTGTCGGCCTGTCCTGCGGTGCCGAAGGCCTCGAATCGATCTCGGCAGACCTGGGACATCATCTCCATCGCGGGCTTCAGGTACTTGCGCGGGTCGAACTCGGACGGGTCCTTGACCAGTGTCCGGCGGATGGCGGCGGTCATCGCCAGCCGGTTGTCAGTGTCGATGTTGACCTTGCGGACACCGTGCTTGATGCCGCGCTGGATCTCTTCGACCGGAACGCCCCAGGTCGGGCGGATGTCGCCGCCGTGGCTGTTGATGATCGCCTGCAGATCCTCGGGGACCGAGCTTGATCCGTGCATCACCAGATGTGTGTTGGGCAGGCGGCGGTGGATCTCTTCGATGACGTGCATCGCCAGGATCTGGCCGTCGGGCTTGCGCGTGAACTTGTAGGCGCCGTGGCTGGTACCCATCGCGATTGCCAGCGCATCGACGCCTGTATCGGCCACGAAACGTACCGCTTCGTCCGGGTCGGTCAGCAGCTGGTGTTCGGCCAGCTTTCCTTCCGCGCCGTGGCCGTCCTCCTGATCGCCCATGCCGGTTTCAAGGCTTCCCAGAACGCCCAGCTCACCCTCGACCGAGACGCCGCAGGCATGGGCAATCTGCGTGACGCGGCGGGTAATGTCGACGTTGTAGTCGTAGTCCGCGGGTGTCTTGCCGTCCGCCTTCAGGCTGCCGTCCATCATCACGCTGGTGAAGCCGTTCTGGATCGCGGTGGCGCAGGTCTCCAGCCCGTTGCCGTGGTCCAGATGCATGCAGATGGGGATGTCGGGAAACGCCCGCGACAGCCCTTCGATCAGACCGGCCAGCACCAGGTCGTTGGCATAGCTGCGCGCGCCCCGGCTGGCCTGCAGGATGACCGGCGAACGCGTCTCCTGCGCGGCCTTCATGACCGACAGGCCCTGCTCCATGTTGTTGATGTTGAAGGCGGGCACGGCATAGCCATGCTCGGCCGCGTGGTCCAGCAGCTGGCGCAGGGTGATCATGGCCATCGGGTCATCCTTTGTTGGCGAGGGCGGATTGAACGGCGGCGACTTCTTCCGTCGCGCCGAAGATCAGGGGTGTCATGTCGTGCAGGCCCACGGGCTTGCGATCCAGGATCGGGCCTTGCCCATCGCTGGCTGCGCCACCCGCCTGTTCCATCAGGAAGGCGATGGGGAGGCATTCATAGATCAGACGAAGCCGGCCGTTCTCGTATCCGGGCCTGGCGTCTGCAGGATAGAGGAAAGCGCCACCCTTCAGCAGGATGCGGTGCAGCTCGCCCACCGCGGCGGCCAGCCACCGCATATTGAAGTCGCGCCCGCGCGGCCCGTCGCGGCCCGCACGCAGGTCACGCGCCCAAGCCTGCAGCCCATCCGGCCAGTGCCGTTCGTTCGAGGCGTTGTAGGCGATGGTCGAGGCCGCGGGCTTCAGCCGCAGGTCACGACGAGAGACGTGGAAAACGCCGTCATGCAGCGTCGCGACATGCACCCCCTGCCCCGTCGACCAGCCGAAATCCACCGAATGGCCGAATGAAGCATAGCCCGCCGCGACGACGCCGCGGCCCGTGCGCAGGAACCCCTCTGGCGCGGCCGGCAGGACGCTGAACAGCATCCCCAGGGGCGCGCCGATGCCGATGCTGCCGGACCCGTCGACCGGGTCGATCGCCACGTCGAAGGCGCCGCCAGGGTTCAGGTCGATGACTGCTTCGGCCTCTTCGGACAGGACGCTGCGAACGCCGGCGGTGCGTAGGGCGGCGATCATGTGGTCATGGGCGGCGACGTCCAGCGCCTTTTGCCTGTCGCCGCTGTCGTTGGTTCCGACGACGGCCTCGGGGTCGCCATGCAGGCGACCGGCGGCCAGACGCGCCGCCAGGGGCGGCAGCGCGTCGGCGATGGCCAGAACGATGGCCGAGACGCCGTCGCCCGCCAGCATCCCGGCCAGCGGCGGGCCCTGGATCGGCCCGTCATTCGGCAAGCGCAGCATCATGCCTTGTTGTACTTTGCATCGACCGCATCGATCGCATCGACGTTGCCCGCCGACTTGCCGGCTTTGTCGAAGTTCTCAGTCTGCGCCAGCCAGGCATCCGCGATGGACTTGGCGACCTCGGCCCCAATCACGCGGGCGCCCATGGTGATGATCTGCGCGTTGTTCGACAGCGCCGCACGTTCGGCGGAATAGGTGTCGTGGGTCAGCGCGGCACGGATGCCCGGCACCTTGTTGGCCGCGATGCAGACCCCGATGCCCGTCCCGCAGACCAGGATGGCGCGGTCATAGGTGCCGTCCATGACCTGGCTTGCGACCCGGTCCGAGAGGTTGGCATAGAAGGCGTCGGGGCCCTCATCGGTGCGGCTGACCTCGGCCACATCATGCTTGTCCTTGAGGTATTCGGCCAGGACCTTCGCCAGACCTTCACCAGCGCTGTCGCCTGCGATTGCCAGTTTCATGCTTTGTCTCCGATGGTTGCGGCGCAGCGCGCCAGGATGTCCAGATAACCTTCGACCGCCCAGGCCGAGCGGCCGATGAAAAGCCCGTCGATATGCGGGCATGCGATCAGTTCACTGCAGTTGCCTGGGTTGACCGACCCGCCGTAAAGGCAGGGCACCCGCCGCCCCAGCACGTCTTCGGCCACGGCGATGATCTCGGCCTGCCGCGCATCGGCATATTCCGAAGTCGCGGGAATGCCGTTCACGCCGATGGCCCAGACGGGTTCATAGGCCAGCAGGATTGTCCCGTCAGTGCCCGCCACGCCAGACAGCGCACCGCGCACCTGACGCTCCAGCACCTGTTGCGCGCGCCCGGATTCGCGTTCCTCCAGCGTCTCGCCGATGCAGATCAGAGGGGTCAGGCCGTGGCGGACGGCGGCAGCGGTCTTCAGCCCCACCGTCTCGTCCGTCTCCGCAAAATGCTCGCGCCGTTCGCTGTGGCCAAGCTCGACCAGGTCCAGGCTGCAGTCGGTCAGCATCACCGGGCTGACCTCTCCGGTCCAGGCGCCGGCGTCGTCCCAGTGCATGTTCTGCGCGCCCACCTTGACCGTCGTGCCGGCCAGCATCGCCTTGACCTCTCGGCAGGCCGTGAAGGGCGGGATCACGAAGCGCTGGATGCGCGGGTCGTCCGGTGCGCCGGCCAGGCCCCGCGCGAACGCCTGCGCCTCGGCCAGGGTCTTGTTCATCTTCCAGCTGGTGCCGATCCAGAAATCCGTCATGTCAGTCCCTTGCGATTGTCAGTGCGATCCCGGCCCGGTCGATCGGCGCGCGATCCTCCGGCGGCGGCGAAGCATCGGTGATGATGGCGTCGAAATCCGACAGCTCGGCCAGTGCGTGCAGGGCGCTGCGCCCGAAGCGGGCGTGGTTGACCAGCAGCACGCTGCGTTCGGCCGCCTGCATCATCGCCCGCTTGGCCCGCACCGCGTTGTCGTCCATGTGGAACGCCTGCAGCCCCGCCACAGCCGGGGTCGAGATGAACGCCAGGTCCGCCCGCAGGCCGGCCAGCGCACCTTCGGTGACCATTCCGAAGAAGCCGTTGAACTTGGCGCTGTAGATCCCCCCGAGCGCGATCAGCGTGACCCGCGGCGCGTCCTTCAGCCGGTCGATCACCGCGGCGTTGTTGGTGATGACCGTCAGCGGCGCGTGAGCCGTCAGGCTGCCGCCCAGCAACGCCGCCATCGAGCCGTCGTTGACCATGACGGTCATCCCCGGCTCGACAAGCTCCAGCGCGGAACGGGCCATGCGGGCCTTGGCTTCGCTGTCCTGCAGTTCGCGGATGCGGAAGTCGCTTTCGAACTGGGTGCCTGCCTCGATGGTCGCGCCGCCGCGGACCTTGCGCAGCAGGCCCGCCTGTTCAAGGTCGTCCAGATCCCGGTGGATCGTCATCCGGCTGACCGCGAAACGGTCGGCCAGATTGTCCAGGTCGACCGCCCGCGACGACACCAGCAGGTCCATGATCGCCTGTCTGCGTTCTTCGCGTTTCATCAACCCCTCCACCTTGAACGGCTTGTAACAGACGAACAGCACATTGCAACATCATTCGTGTTACTTTGTGATTTAATATTGTGATGACATCCCGATCCTGATATGGCCCCAGCAAAACCGGAGGACGCCATGCCCTTAGACACGCCCAAAGACCCCGCCATCGCCGCCAAGGCCGAACTGGACCAGCAGAACTTCGCGCTGGCCAACTGCATCCGCGCGCTGACAATCGACGCCGTGAACGCCGCCAATTCAGGCCACCCCGGCGCGCCGATGGGCATGGCCGATGCCGCGACCGTCCTGTTCCGCAACCACCTGAAGTTCGACGCCAAGAACCCGGACTGGCCCGACCGCGACCGCTTCGTGCTGTCGAATGGTCACGGCTCGATGCTGCTCTACAGCCTGCTGCATCTGACCGGCTATGAGGACATGACGCTGGAGCAGGTGAAGAACTTCCGCCAGTGGGGCGCGATTACCGCGGGCCATCCGGAATACGGCCACGCCAAGGGCATCGAAACGACCACCGGCCCCCTGGGCCAGGGCATCGCCACGGCCGTCGGCATGGCGCTGGCAGAACGCGCGCTGGCCGGAGAGTTCGGATCCGATCTGGTCGATCACAACACCTATGTCATGCTTGGCGACGGCTGCCTGCAGGAAGGCATCGGGCAAGAGGCGATCAGCCTGGCCGGCCACCTGGGCCTCGGCAAGCTCATCGCGCTCTATGACGACAACTCGATCACCATCGACGGGCCGACCTCGATCAGCTTCTCGGAAGATGTTCCGGCGCGACTGGCCGCCTGCGGCTGGCACGTCCAGACCTGCGACGGCCACGATGCGAAAGCGCTGGACAAGGCCATCGCCGCCGCCAAGGCCGAGACCGGGAAGCCGTCCCTGATCGCCATGAAGACGATCATCGGCTTCGGCTCGCCGAATCGCGCCGGCACCTATTCGGTCCACGGCGCCCCCCTGGGCAAGGACGAGGCCGCGTTGACCAAGGAGGCGCTTGGCTGGACGGCCGAGCCGTTCCAGATCCCGGATGATCTGGCCGCCGAATGGCGCGCCATCGGCACGCGCGGCGCCGAGGCCCGCGAGGCATGGGAGGCCCGCCTGGCCGCATCTCCGCGCGGAGATGCCCTGACGCAGCGCCTGTCGGGCAAGCTGCCCGAGGGCTATGACGCCGCTGTCATCGCCGCGCGTGACGCGCTGTTTGCCGATCCGAAGAAGGCCGCAACCCGCAAGGCCAGCCAGATGGCGCTTGAGGCGCTGACACCGGCCGTGCCCGCGATGATCGGTGGTTCTGCCGACCTCACCGGGTCCAACCTGACCCGTGTGAAGGCCGTGGACAGCCAGTATACGAAGGACGCGCCCGGTCGCTATATCGGCTATGGTGTGCGTGAATTCGGCATGGCCGCCGCAATGAACGGCATCAACCTGCATGGCGGCTTCATCGCCTACGGCGGCACGTTCCTGGTCTTTTCGGACTATGCTCGCAACGCGATCCGTCTGTCGGCTCTGATGGGGGTCGGCACGATCTATGTCATGACCCATGATAGCATCGGCTTGGGCGAAGATGGTCCGACCCACCAGCCCATCGAGCATCTTGCGTCCCTTCGCGCCATTCCCGGCCTGACGGTCCTGCGTCCTGCCGACACGGTCGAGACGCTGGAGGCCTGGGACATTGCGATCCGCAACCGCAACGTGCCATCGCTGCTGGCCCTGTCCCGCCAGGACGTCCCGCAACTGCGACTCGAGGCCGGGTCCGAGAACCTGACCGCGAAGGGGGCCTACGTGATCCGGCAGTTCGGCGAGGGCCGCGACGTCACGCTGATCGCGACCGGAACCGAGGTCGCCATCGCAGTTCAGGCCGCCGAGGCGCTGCATGCGGACGGAATGTCAGTGGCGGTCGTCTCGATGCCCAGCTGGGAGCTGTTCGACGCCCAGCCCGAGGCCTATCGCACCGAGATTCTCGGCAGTGCCCCTCGCATCGCCGTCGAGGCCGCCGGCAAATTCGGCTGGACGCGCTATGTCGCATCCGAGGACGACGTCGTCGGCATGACCGGCTTTGGTGCCTCGGCCCCGATCGAGCGGCTCTACTCCGAGTTCGGCATCACTGCCGATGCCATCGCCGCGCGCGCGAAGAAGCTGACCGGTCGCTGATCAGCCTAGCGGACGAGGCCGCAAAAGCGGCCTCGACGCGATCCAGCCTGCGCGCCAAGCGCGCCTGGGCCCAGCGGCAGCGTCCGGGCCGGGCTTCGCCCGGCCCGTTCTGCTTCCTGGCGACACCAACGGCGTCAGGCGACCAAGGCCCGTGCCGTCACCTCATCCGTGATCAGTCCCGTCAGCAGACCACTGTTCAAAACGGCCCGAATCGCCGACTGCTTTTCAGGCCCGCCCGCGATCACCACGATCTGCTGCCGCCTTGTCCTCGTGAGATCGACCGACAAGGTCCGCGTGCTCAGCGTCGTTTCCAGCATCTTGCCCTGGGCGTCGAAGAAATGTCCCATCATCTCACCGACCCCGCCGGCCGAGTTGATCTCGTCGATCTCGCGCCTCTCGATCATGCCCGAGGCGACCAGCTGCGCGCCAGCATCGGCCGTTCCCATCCCAACCAGCTTCAGTGTCGCGCTGGCTGACAGATCGAAGATGTCCCGGACCCCAGGCTGCGCCAACAGGATCGCCCGATCGGCCTCGGAATTCGCGAAGAACGGCACCGGCAGGACGAAGGCCTGCGCGCCGGTCTTCTCTGCCAAGCTGTGCATCACGTCATGCGGGTTGGCGGCATAGTTGCGGGTCAGCCCGCCCAGCACCGACACGAAGCGCACGCCGCGCGCCTCGAAGCGCGGCAGCTGGTGGACCGCCGCCGCCAGCGTACGACCATGCCCAAGACCGATGATCGGATGCTCGCCGCACTCGATCTCTCGGCGAAGGAACGCCGCGCCTGCCAGCCCCAAGGCGCGCATGGGAATGCCGTCCTCGCCCAGGTCGGGTGCCACCTCGCACCGGTCCAGGCCGTATCGTGCGCAGAGCCGGTCCTCCAGCATGGCGCACTCGACGATCTCGCCGTCGATGGTGACCTTGACCACGCCGTCGGCAACCGCACGGGCGATCAGGCGGTGCGCCTTTACGCTTGGAAGACCCAGACGCTTCGCGACCGCAGCCTGCGTCATCCCGCCGGCATAGTGCAGCCAGGCCGCCCTGATCGCCAGGCTCTGCTCGGGGTCTTCAGGCCGACGGCGCGCCATCACGACGCCTCCTGCATCAGGGCGCGAAGGTCGCCGGCTGTCAGCGCAGCAGGATTGGCCTTTATCGACGACGAGCTTGCCGCAGCATCCGCGCCTGCCGCCTGCGCATCACGATCCACGCCCAGTGCCGCCAGACCGGGAAGACCCTGTTCGCGCGACCATTGCGCCAGCAGGCGGCAGGCCTCGTCGACCGAAGCCCTGCCCTGCCCAAAAGCCATGCCGATCCACTGTCCGACCTCGTCCAGCCGCGCCGCATCGGCGCCGCTCTCGACCGCCCTTCGGTTGGCAATCAACACATGCGGCAGCAGGGCGCCGCAGATGGCCCCGTGCGGTGCCCCCGTCAGCCCCCCCAATGGGCCTGCCAGCCCGTGCACGGCGCCCAGCCCCGCATTAGCCAGCGCCAGCCCGCCGCACAGGCTGACCCAGGCCATGTCGTCGCGCGCGCCGACATCTTCGGATTTCATCAGCCGCACCAGGGCCGACAGCCCCCTCGGAATCGCGTCCCGGCAAAGCGCGTCCGTCAGCGGGTTTGCACGGGTGCAGACATAGGGCTCGATGACCTGCGTGACGGCATCGAGACCCGAGGCCAGCGTGATCATGCGGGGGCAGCCATCGGTCAGCGCCGGATCGACGATGGCAAGGCGTGGCAGCATGCGGGGATCGCGCAGGCTGACCTTGCGCGCATGGTCCGGGACCGCGATGACGGCGTTTTTAGTTACCTCGGCACCGGTGCCCGCTGTGGTTGGGATCGCCACGAACGGCAGAGGCGCATGGTCGAGCGCCAGTCCCCGCCCCACCACTTCAAGATGGTCGAGCATCGGTCGCGTCGCCGGCCGCAGTGCCGCGATGGCTTTGCCCGCGTCGATGGCCGCACCGCCGCCCATCGCGACGACGACCTCGGCGTCACCGGCCGCGCGGATGCCCGCCTCGACCAGCGCCGTGTCGGGTTCGCGCGGAACTGCAAAGGACGCCACCTCGCAGCCTTCGCGCCACAGGGCATCCGCAAGGGGCCGGCTGCGTGACGCATCGCGGCCGTGCACCAGAAGCACCCTGCGCGCCAATGCCGCGACCCGGGCCGGCGCGGCATCTGCCTGGCCGCGACCAAAGAGGATCTCGGTCGCTGTGGCGAAGGAAAAGGGGCTAGGCATCGGCGATTCCTGGTTGCTGGCCGTCAGATATTCAGCTTGTCGGCACCCGTGTCGATATGCGGCGCCCAGAAGGCCACGCTTTCAGCGATCTGGGCGACGACCTCACGGTCGTTCGGTTCCCGCTCCTTGAAGCTCAACTCCAGGCAGATCTCGTTGTCGCGGGCCCCGCCTTCGGCAAAGGCCGCCAGCAGAGGCTCGGGCTGGATGCGGCCCTTGGCGTTGAAAGCGGCGGTGAACGGGCGGTGGCCGCCCTTGTCCATCAGCGACTGCTTGATGTGGATGATTGGGCTGACCTTCGGCACCGCCCGCGCCCAGGCATAGGGATCCAGGTCGTCCGGATTGGCGCTGGTCACGTCACCATGGTCGATGTCGGCCATCATCCACATCGGAATCGCCATGTCCGCCGCGGACAGCCGGTCCTGCAGGGCCATGGCCTCGGCAATGGTTTCACCAAATTCGCGACCGATGCTCATCGGCTCCCAGAATACGTAATCCAAGCCGGCGGCCTTGGCATGCTCGGCCACCTCGGCCCAGCAGTCGATCGCGATGCGGATCAGGTCCTCGCGCCGCGCGGGATTGTCGAAGTCGAGATAGGTGAAGATCGCGAACTGTGTGCCGACGCTGCGGCCGCCCAAGTCGGCGGTGATGTCGGCGAAGGTCTTGAACCAGTCGACATAGTAACGCCGCACATCCGCGTCGGGATGGCCGAAGTGGTTCAGCCGTCCATAGGGGCCGGTCATGCCGCTGGTGACCCGCACCCCGGTCCGGTCCAGCGCCGCACCCATCTGGCGGGTCAGACGCCTGACGACCGCCGCGGGCCAGCTGGGGTTGATGAACTCATGCGTCAGCTGCAGGTCGCGGATCTTCAGGTCACGAGCCACCGTGTCGATCAGATCGTCGGGATCGGCGAAGCGGTTGACCAGCGGGTTTGTGTTCAGGGACAACGTCAGTGGCATGGGGATCCTCTCAGGCGGCCTGCGCCAGGTCCGAGCCGTCGAACCAGTCGGCAAAGGCGGCCTGCTGGTCGTCGGTCAGGTGCAGATAATGCTTGGTGCGGCGCCTCAGGATATCGTCGGACGTCTGCGCCCATTCCTTCGCGACAAGGTACCGCGCCTCGGCCTCATAGAGCTGACCGCCAAAATGGCGGCCCAGATCCGAAAGGTTCATCGCCCCCGCCACGACGTCGCGCGTGCGGGTGCCATAGAGGTGGCCGTAATGCTGCACCAGCGGGCGCGGCATCCAGGGGTAGAGCTCTCTCAGCAGGTTGGCAAAGCTTTCGAAGTCGGCGTTCGGGATGTCGCCGCCCGGCAGCGGTGCCTCTCCTGTCCAGTCAGGCCCCATCTTCGGGAACACGTCCTTGAGGCGGTGCATCCCGCGCTCGGCAAGTTCGCGGAACGTGGTGATCTTGCCGCCGAAGACGTTCATCAGTGGCGCACCGCCGGTCTGGTCCAGGTCGAACACATAGTCCCGCGTCACGGCCGACGGATTGCCCTGCCCGTCGTCGAAGAGCGGCCTGACCCCCGAAAACGTCTGCAGCACGTCCTGCCGCCGCAGCTTTTCCTTGAAATAGCGGTTCACGGCGGCCAGCAGATAGTCGATCTCGAACTCATCGGCCTGCACGTCCTCGGCCCGGCCCTCGTATGCGATGTCGGTGGTGCCGATCAGCGCCTTGTCGCCTTCGTAGGGGTTGATGAAGATCACCCGCTTGTCGTGGTTCTGGACCAGGTAGGCGTGGTTGCCCGCCCACCATTTCGGCACGATGATGTGGCTTCCCTTGACCAGCCTGACGTTTCGGGCCGAGTTCGAACCCGCGACGCGGGTGATAAAGTCGCTGACCCAAGGCCCAGCGCAATTGACCAGGCAGCGGGCGCGGAAAGTCCGCTCTTCCCCGGTGGTCTCGTTCCGCGTGGTGACGGTCCAGGCGCCATCCTCACGACGGGCCGAGGTGCAGGCGCTGCGGGTCAGAACGGTCGCGCCGCGTTCGGCGGCATCGACCGCGTTCAGCACCACCAGGCGAGAATCGTCCACCCAGCAGTCGCTGTATTCGAAGCCCTTGTGATACTTGCGCAGCAGCGGCGCGCCTTCGGGCGCCCGGTGCAGGTCCAGCGTCCGCGTGCCCGGCAGCCGTTTGCGGCCGCCCAGGTTGTCATAGAGGAACAGCCCCAGCCGGACCAGCCAGGCGGGCCGGTCGTCGGGGCTATGCGGCAATACGAAGCGCATGGGCCAGATGATGTGCGGGGCGCAGTTCATCAGCACCTCGCGCTCGATCAGCGCCTCTCGGACCAGGCGGAACTCGTAATATTCCAGATAGCGCAGGCCGCCGTGGACCAGCTTGCCCGACCGCGACGAGGTGCCCTGCGCCAGGTCGTCCTTTTCGCACAGCACCACCGACAGGCCACGCCCGGCCGCGTCGCGGGCGACGCCCGCACCGTTGATGCCACCGCCGATCACGAACAGGTCGATCATTTCCTGCGTCATCTCATTCTCCTGTCGTTGTCGCGCGCAGCCGCGCCAGCCGGTCCCAAACGGGCGGCATCGCGGCACGGGTCGCGGTGAAGGCCGGAAACATCCGGTCGTATCGTCGGGCCAAGTCTGGGTCAGGCGCCTCGGCGGCACCCAGAAGCGGTGTCACCCACTCGGCTATGCAGGCGTGCATGTCGGGATAGGCGCCGATGGCCACGGCGGCCATCATCGCGGCGCCTGCCGCCCCGGCCTCATTACGGTCCGACACCCGCACCGGCGCGTTCAGGCAGGCCGAGAGGATGCCGCGCAGCGCGCGCGATCGCGCCGCCCCTCCAGTCAGGCGCAGTTCGGATGGCAGGGGGCCCATTGCAGCATAGCAATCGCGCATCGACATCCCCAACCCCTCGGCCACGGCACGCACCAGGTCCGGATACCCATGCCCCGCCGACAGGCCCGCAAAGCCCGCCCTTGCATCCGCGTTGACGAATGGCCCCCGTTCGCCCGCATCCGAGATGTAAGGGTGATAGAGGATCTGCCCCTGCTTCGCCCGCCCCAGCCACCCTTCCAGATGCGCCACCAAGTCGCGATGCGTGACCGCCTGCCCCATGTCGGACATGATGCCAGCGGCGATGGACAGCACCCAGTCCAGGTTCAGCGTCGCAGCCATGTTGGTCTGCACCTGCGAGACCACGCCGGGAATCGGCAGGCAGATCACATATCCGGTGCCCTCATCGTTCAGATGCACCCGGTCCGAGGCGACGGCCCGCAGATGTACGCCGGTCGAGCCGACGGTCGAACAAGCCACGTCGCCCGCCCCACCGACGACGCCTGCGCCCATGGCGGTCATCACCATGTCGACATAGCCCAGACTGACCGGCGTTCCAGCCAGCAGCCCCGTCTGTCGGGCGGCATCCTCGGTCAGCGGATAGGTGATTTGCGTGCCATCGACGATCTCTGGCAGAAGGTGGCGGCGGTCGCCCAGCCCCAACGCCTCGATCACCGTGTCGTCATAGCGGCGGGTGCGGAAGTCGCCGAAGGTGAAGCTGGCCTCGGACGGGTCGGTGGCGCGGATGCCGGTCAGGTTCAGATAGAGCCAGTCCTTGCAGTGCAGCGCCACCTCGGCCCGGTCCAGAAGCTCGGGGTGGCAGGCATCCATGTGTGCCATCTGCGCGCCCTGCTGGCAGGTGTTCAGGCCGGTGCCGGTCGCCTCGAACCGGGCGCGGTTCAGCGTCCCGCCGGCAAGCCGGGCGACAGTCGGCGCGGCACGCGCGTCCAGCCACAGCCAGGCATCGCCCACCGGTCCGTCGCGATTGACCAGCCAAGTGCCGTCACCCTGCGCCGTTACCGACAGCGCGGCGGTTCGCACAGCCAGGTTCGGTACGTTGTCCCCAAGGCCGCGCAGTGCCGCCGCGCAATCCGCCCAGGTCTGGTCCATTCCCTGGACGGCCGACCCATCGGTCCCGGTGACATAGCGGTTCGCAACCGCGGCCGCCCCGATCTGGCGACCGGACAGGGTGAACGCCACGGCCTTGATGACGGACGTTCCCGCGTCGATCCCGATCAGGACATCACGCCTGTCGGCTGCTGCGCCGCTTGATGTCATCACCCCTCCTTCTGCGGGCAAAAGCCTCGCATCACCCTTCTGGGTTATAGCACGATTACCTCGCTTGAAATGCATTTTTTTACGGACACAGCAATTTATTTCAGTTACAGTGCCTTCAAGCAGCCGCAAAACGACCGCCCGATCCGGCGGTTCCACAGCTGACCGATCGGAGGGGAGGCCGGTCCTGATGACCAGAAAGTGCAGCAAAGGCCGAATGACGACGCGGGCCCACAGCGACGCGCCGGGGCAGGTCCTGCCCTCCGCAGGACGGTCGGCCGCGCAGGCGACCTGCTCCCTCACCGCACCCCCTTCCTACCAGCCCGAGGCCAGATCATGACCGTTTCAGACCCCGCCCCCAAGGCGCCGGCCTCCTCGCGCCGCGGCCTCTACCTGTCGCTGATCGTGGGCGTGGCCGTCCTGGGCGCCATCGCGCTGGACACGACCGTCGTGCGTGTCGGTTCGGAATCGGATCTGCGCCAGCAGGCGTTCTCCCCCGATGCCTACGGGGCCGAGGCGTTTCCCCGCATCCGCGACGTCGTGACCGAACGCGCGGTGCCCGCCACCGACCTGGCCGCCGCCATCGCAGCCGACCAGGATGCGGCCATCGCTGAATACGGCACACCCGCCTCGACCGGGGCGATCATGATGACCACGCTGACCGGCACCGCCGGAGAGCCGCGCGCAGGCGTCTACCCGCTGGAGGTCGAGGGCCTGCCTGACGATCTGACCGTGCGCGTTCAGACCGGCCCTGCGATCAACGGCACCGACCTGCGCGATGCGCCCGGCGACATCGCCTTCGGCGACTTCACGAACCAGATCGAATACCAGGACGCCGGATCGGGCATCAACCGCGCCATGGCCGCCGAGGTGCTGGAGCCGATCGACACCGCGAACCTGACCGGCAAGCAGGTCACCGTCACCGGCGTCTTCCGCCTGATCAACCCGCGCAACTGGCTGATCACCCCCGTCGCGATGGAGATCCAATGAGCCGCCACACCACAGGAGAGGTCGTGCTGGCCGCCCGCAACGTGGCCAAGTCCTATGGGCAGGTCCACGCGCTGAAGGGCGTGAACTTCGACATCCACCGCGGGCAGGTGACGACGCTGTTTGGAGAGAACGGCGCTGGCAAGTCCACCCTGATGAAGATCCTGTCGGGCGTCATCCAGCCGACCACCGGCCAGATCGTCCTGGACGGCCAGCCCGTGGCCTTCGCCAATGCCAACGACGCGCGCGACCGGGGCATCTCGATCATCCACCAGGAACTGTCGCTGGCGCCCAACATGTCGGTGCGCGACAACATCTTCATGGGGCGCGAGATCAAGGGCGCGACCGGCGTCGACTATGCCGAGGAGGAGCGCCAGGTCCGCGTCCTGATGGCGGAACTGGAGGAGGAGATCGACCCCCTGACGCCGGTCGAGGACCTGCGGCTTGGCCAGCAGCAGATCGTCGAGATCGCGCGCGCCCTGTCGGTGGACAGCCGCATCCTGATCATGGATGAACCGACCAGCGCCCTTTCCGCAAGCGAGGTCGAGGTCCTGTTCAAGGTCATCCGCGACCTGACCGCCCGCGGCGTCAGCATCGTCTATATCTCGCACCACCTGGAAGAGGCGCTGACCATCACCGACCATGCCGTGGTCCTGCGCGACGGCAACATGACAGCCTATGCCCCGAGGTCGGAAATCGATCTCGACTGGATCGTGCGCAACATGGTGGGCGACAACTATGACCTGGGATCGCCGCCGGAAACCGCCGTCGGGGACGTCGCGCTGTCGATCCGCAACCTGTCGGTGCCGGACATGACCGGCAAGGACCTGGTCGACGGGCTGAACCTGGACCTGCGCGCCGGAGAAATCGTCTGCATCTATGGTCTGATGGGCGCCGGTCGGACTGAACTGCTCGAGACGATTGCCGGCCGCCTGAGCGCTTCCGCCGGAGAAATCGTTCTAGAAGGGCGCGAGATCTCGCACCTGACCATCGCCGAACGCATCGCACGCGGCTTGGCGCTGGTGCCCGAGGATCGCCAGCGCGACGGCCTCGTCCAGACAATGAGTGTCGGTCAGAACCTGTCGCTGGCCTCGATCGGGCGGTTCACGCGCGGTCTGTTCACCAGCCGCCGTGACGAGCGGCAGTTGATCGACGATTCGATCCGGCAGGTGACGGTCAAGACCGCCGGCGGACATGCGGCCATCGGATCGCTGTCTGGCGGCAACCAGCAGAAGGTCGTCATCGGCAAGATTTTGGCGACGCAGCCCCGCGTCATCATGCTGGACGAGCCGTCGCGCGGCATCGACATCGGCGCCAAGGCCGAGGTCTTCAGGTTGCTGGCGGACGGCGCGCGGCAGGGGCTGGCGGTCATCTATTCGACCTCGGAAGTCAGCGAATGCCTGTCCATCGCGCACCGGATCATCGTTATGCACAAGGGCCGCATCTCGGCCGAATTCGACAGCAGCGTCTCCAAGGAAAAGATCATGGCCGCCTCGGGCGAGTCCGTGGCCGCCTGAGACCGCGAGGGAGGAACCCATGTCAGCAACAACCGCCACCGCCCCCGCAAAAGGCCGCCAGATGAGCATCGGCCGCCTGCTGCTGGAGGGGCGCGCCTTCTTCGCGCTGATCGCCATCATCGCGGTCTTTTCCTTCCTGTCGCCGAACTATTTCACGGTCGGCAACTTCCTGATCATGTCCAGCCAGGTGGCGATCTTCGGCATCCTGTCGGTGGGCATGCTGCTGGTGATCCTGAACGGCGGCATCGATCTGTCGGTGGGGTCGATCCTGGCGCTGGCGGGCGTCTGCGCCGGCGCCATGATGCAGGGCGTCGAGATCGAGGCGCTTGGTGTCATCCTGTATCCGCCGGTCTGGGCGGTCGTGGTGCTGACGCTGTGCGTGGGCGCCGCGGTCGGTGCCGTGAACGGTATCCTGGTGGCCTTCTTCAAGGTGCCGCCCTTCGTGGCGACGCTTGGCGTCATGTATGTCGCGCGCGGTGTCGCGCTGCTGATGACGAACGGCCTGACCTACAACAACCTGCGCGGATCCGAGGGGCTGGGCAACACCGGCTTCAACTGGCTGGGCTTCTATCGCCTTGGCGGCGTGCCGATCAGCGTGATCGTGCTGGCGGTGATCGCCATCGCGGCGGGGGTGATGTTGCAGCGGTCGGCCTTCGGGCGCTGGCTCTATGCCTCGGGCGGGAATGAACGTGCGGCGGAACTGTCGGGCGTCCCGGTCAAGCGTGTCCAGATCACCGTCTATGTCGTGTCGGGGATGCTGGCCGCCGTTGCGGGTCTGGTTCTGGCGTCGCAGCTGACCTCGGCAGGTCCGACTGCCGGAACGACCTATGAGCTGACGGCCATCGCCGCCGTCGTCATCGGCGGCGCGGCGCTGACGGGCGGGCGCGGCAACGTACGCGGCACGATGCTGGGCGCCTTCGTGATCGGCTTCCTGTCGGCGGGCCTCGTGATCATCGGCGTCAGCTCCTATTGGCAGACGGTCTTCACCGGAGCGGTGATCGTGCTGGCCGTGCTGATGAACTCGCTTCAATATGGCGGCGGCGCCCGCAAGGGCTGACCCCGCATCCGACCTTCGCTGCGGTCCCGGAAGGCCCGTGGCGGGAACGCTGCCCAAGCGGCACAACCACCCAAAGGGAGAGAGACATGACGAAGATGACGCGCCGGATGCTGATGGCCGCCGTGGCCACCATGCCGCTGATGGCCGGATCGGCCTGGGCCGAGGGGCTGATCACCGTGATCGTGAACGACCCGGCGAACCCCTACTGGTTCACCGAGGGCGAGGTCGCCCGCGAAACCGCCGAGGAACTGGGCTATACCGCCAACGTGGCCGCCCATCGCGGCGACACCAACACCGAAAGCACGTTGATCGACACCGCGATCACCAACCAGTCGGTGGCGATCATCCTGGACCCGGCCAATGCCGACGGTTCGGTCGGCGCGGTTCAGAAGGCCGTGGACGCGGGCATCCCCGTGTTCCTGGTCAACGCCGAGATCAACCAGGAAGGGTTGGCCAAGGCGCAGCTGGTGTCGAACAACGCGCAGGGCGCGGCGCTAGGCGCACAGGCCTGGGTCGAGGCGATGGGCACCGAGGGCGGCCAGTATGTCGAGCTGTTCGGCGCGCCGTCGGACAACAACGCCCAGACCCGGTCGAATGGCTATGAGACCGTCCTGAGCCAGTACCCCGAGTTCGAGAAGGTCGGCCAGGAGGTGGCCAACTGGGACCGCACCGAAGGCTACCAGAGCATGCAGTCCCTGATGCAGGCCAACCCCGACATCACCGGCGTGATCTCGGGCAACGATGAGATGGCGCTTGGCGCGATCGCGGCGTTGAAAGAGGCCGGCAAGCTGGACGGCGTGGTCGTGGGCGGCTTCGACGGTTCGCCCGATGCGGTCGAGGCGATCAAGGCAGGCGAGATGGCCTATACCGTCTTGCAGCCCGTGGCGATCTTCAGCGAAGAGGCCGTCCGTCAGGCCGACAACTTCATCAAGACCGGCGAGACCGGAGCCGACGCCGAAAAGCAGCTGTTCGATGCGCTGCTGATCACGCCCGAGAACGTCGACCAATACAGCGCGCCGTTCGTTCTGGACCAGTAATACCATCCGGGGGTGCGGGCGACCGCGCCCCCGGTCTTCACAGCGGTGGAATGGTCTTTTCGGACCCTCTGCTGGACCTACCAGGCACGGCATGGGGCGAACCAGGCCTGCTGGAGCCCGAGCCGCTTCTTGACCGCCGGACGCACGCCCCCCGCTCGGCCCGATGGCGCCGGAAGCGATAGCTTCGTGATCGGGACGACACCCCTGCCCTCTAGGACTGGAACATGACGCCTCTTCTGGGCATCGACAACGGCCTGCCCGTCACCAGGGTGGTCACCTTCAACCAAATCGGGCAGGTGCTGTCGACGACACTGCGGCGTGTGACGCAGTCCGTCCTCCGGTCGCGCCATGTCGAACGCGATGTGGACAGTCGTTGATGGCAGACCGCCGCCGGCGTCCATAAGGCGCAGGGCTGCTTGGGGCCGCCCGCATCGGATATCGCGACCATGGCTACCCTGATGGATGGGCACGGGGTCTATCTGACGCCGAATTCGACAATTCCTGCCGGCACTGGGGGGCTTCAAATCGCTCGCTGCCTGATCGTCTCCGACCGGGCCGGGATTAGACCCCTGCGGGCCTCGGATGCCGCCGATCCGGGGCCGATCAGCCACGACCATTCCGCCCCCGATCGCCGAGCCGGGAGATGACCTCGATGGTCGGGGAAAATCAACGAGGTTTAGAGGGTCTGCCGAAGACATTTCGGATGCTATCCAATCGCGGCTGGACCGTGCACGGTGGGTGGAGACCACGCGGCGCCGATCGGCGGAGGGCGTGACAACCCGCGGATGCCGAGACGTGGGCGGTAGAACCGGCACGGCGCGGCGGCGCGTCACTCGGGCGGGTCAAAGCGCTTCCGGCGCGATACCGCAGCACGTCGGCGCCGATCCTGCCCGCCGAGGGCCCTTCGCCGCTGATGCTGCGGGACGCTGACTGCAGCCATCATGACCTGGACTGGCTGATCCGCCATGAACAGGTCGCGAAACTAGTCATGCGGCGCCTGTCGCGCCGAAATCCGGGCATCATTGCAATCCTTTCCGCGACAGCACCGGACTGGGAAGATGCGCGGCACCCGGCCGAGCTGGAGCAGTCGCAGGCGGTGCTGCTGACGCGATACCGCCTGCGGATGGGTCAGGCGGCGTCGGCCTGATCCAGCGTTGCCAGGCGGCCTTCGACCGCCATCATCTGGGCCACGGCGTTGGCCGCCTCGGCGCCTTTCTTGACGAAGTGTTCGCGGTAAAAGCCGGTCAGAAGCTCGGTTTCCTGATAGTTGTGCGGCGTCAGCGAGACCGAGAAGCAGGGTACGCCCGTCTCCATCCCGGCCTGCATCAGGCCCGACACGACGGCCTGTGCCACGAAGTCGTGGCGGTAGATGCCGCCGTCCACGACCAGCGCGGCGGCGACCACGGCGTCGAACTTGCCGGTCTGTGCCAGCTTCTTGGCCAGCAGGGGCATCTCGAACGCGCCGGGCACGTCCCAGGCCTCGACCTTGGCGCCGGGCATCAGACGCGCGGCTTCGGCCAGGAAGCCGTCATGGGCGCGGTCGACGACATCGGAATGCCAGCGGGCCTTGATGAACGCAATGCGAGGGGATTTGGTCATCTTTCAGGAACCTTACGATAAGTTGCGTCAGGTCCCAAGGCAATCACCACGCATGGCCCCGGGACGAGCCAGACGCGGTTCTCTTTCATCCGGACTATACCGTCGGCCCCGGAGTTCCACCGGATCTGCTGACCCCCTCCATCGGAAGGGCGCTCGCGGGCTGTCACCGCCGGTGGGGAATTTCACCCCGCCCTGAGAACAGCTTGAAGATAGCGCCTTGTCCAGGCGCCGCCAAGTGTGATGCGGCATCTTTCGGTCGGAATGCGACCATCAGATCGGCTCGATGTCGCCCCTGCCCCTTTCGGCGTGGAATTCAGCCACGAAACCCTCCAGCCGGCCGGCGGCGATCGCATCGCGCAGCCCGTCCATCAGCCGCTGGTAATAGCGCAGGTTGTGCCAGGTCAGCAGCATGCCGCTGATCATCTCTCCGGCGCGGAAGACGTGGTGCAGATAGGCGCGGGAATAGCCGGTGCAGGCGGGGCAGTCGCAGGTCTCGTCCAAGGGGCGCGGGTCGTCCTGGTGGCGGGCGTTCTTGATGTTGACCTGCCCGCGCGGCGTCCACGCCTGCCCGGTCCGGCCTGACCGCGAAGGCAGCACGCAGTCCATCATGTCGATCCCACGCTGGACCGCCCCCACGATGTCGTCGGGCTTGCCCACCCCCATCAGATACCGCGGCTTATCGTGCGGCAGGAAATCCGGGGCGTAGTCGAGAACGCCGAACATCGCCTCCTGCCCCTCTCCCACGGCCAACCCACCGACCGCATAGCCGTCGAAGCCGATGCTGCGCAGCGCCTGGGCAGACTCCTCGCGCAGATCACGCGTGACGCCGCCCTGCATGATCCCGAACAGCGCATGTCCCGACCGGTCGCCGAAGGCGTCGCGGGACCGTTGTGCCCACCGCATCGACAACCGCATCGATTCCGCCACAGCCTCTTCCGTCGCGGGCAGCGCGGGGCATTCGTCGAAGGCCATGACGATGTCGCTGCCCAGCAGGCGCTGGATCTCCATGCTGCGTTCCGGAGTCAGGTGGTGTTTCGATCCGTCGATATGACTGGAAAACGTCACCCCCTCCTCGGTCAGCTTGCGCAGTCCCGCCAGGCTCATCACCTGGAAGCCGCCGGAATCCGTCAGGATCGGGCGGTCCCAGTTCATGAACCGGTGCAGCCCTCCCATCCGCGCCACCCGCTCGGCCCCCGGCCGCAGCATCAGGTGATAGGTGTTGCCCAGCAGGATGTCGGCGCCCGTCGCGCGCACGCTTTCGGGCAGCATCGCCTTGACCGTCGCCGCCGTGCCGACCGGCATGAACGCGGGGGTGCGGATCTGGCCGCGTGGCGTGTCGATGACCCCGGTGCGCGCCGCGCCGTCGGTCGCCTGGAGGGTGAACTGGAAACGCGTGGTCATGCTGCTGCCTGTCTGAGGAACCGGCCGCTTTTAGCGTCAGGGCCGTAGCGGTGCAATGCGCCCCACTGGACCGGGACGCCGCGGCATCCTATATAATCGGTCGGAATTGAAGGATGAGCCGATGACCGAACCCCTGATGGAAGGCGCGCCGCTGATCGCGCCCTCGTCCACCGACCACCCGCTGTACGAAGCGGTCGTCGAGGCCTGCAAGACGGTCTATGACCCAGAGATCCCGGTGAACATCTATGACTTGGGCCTGATCTACACAATCGACATCAACCCGGAAAACGAGGTCCGGGTGATCATGACGCTGACCGCTCCCGGCTGTCCCGTCGCGGGCGAGATGCCGGGCTGGGTCGCCGATGCGGTCGAGCCGCTGCCCGGTGTCAAGCAGGTCGACGTCGAGATGACGTTCCAGCCCCAGTGGGGCATGGACATGATGTCGGACGAAGCGCGTCTGGAACTGGGCTTCATGTAGGCTTGAAGCACGGGGGGCTGCGTCCCTATCTTGATGTGACGTCGAAAGGAATTCGCCATGTTCTCGATCCCGGGCACTGCCCCTGTCACCATCACGCCGGCCGCCGCTGCGCAGATCTCGCGCCTGATGGCCGGCAAGGACGCCTATGGCCTTCGGATCGGCCTGAAGAAGGGCGGATGCGCGGGCATGGAATACACGATGGAACTGGCGGCCGAGCCTGCCGCCAACGAAGAGGTCGTGGATCGGGACGGCGCCCGCGTGCTGATCGCGCCCATGGCGCAGATGTTTTTGTTCGGAACCGAGATCGACTACGAGACCGGCCTGCTGGAATCGGGTTTCAAGTTCCGCAACCCGAACGTCACTGACAGCTGCGGCTGCGGTGAATCCGTGCGCTTTGAGCCGCTGGAAGGCAGCCGTGCCCAGGACTGACCTTATGTGAGCGTTATCGCGGTTGCCCCCCGCTGCCCCGCTGGCTAAGCCTCTGGCGTCAACGGAGGGAATTTGGATGGCACCGCGGAAGCTTGTGGCTGGAAACTGGAAGATGAACGGCGATCTGGCCGCACTCGATCAGGTCGACGAGATCGCGCAGGCCGCTCAGGGTGCCAACTGCGACGTGCTGATCTGTCCGCCGGCGCTTCTTGTGCATGCGATGAAGTCGCGTGTGGGCGACATGCTGCTGGTCGGGGGGCAGGACTGCCACGCAAAGGCCTCGGGTGCCCATACCGGCGACATCGCTGCCCGACAACTGCGCGACGTGGGTGCGACGCATGTGATCGTCGGCCATTCCGAGCGTCGCGCCGACCATGCCGAGACAAGCGAGGACGTCGCCGCCAAGGCCGCAGCCGCACACGAGGCGGGCCTGACCGCCATCATCTGTCTGGGCGAGACCGAGGATCAGCGCGACGCGGGAACGACGCTCGAGGTCATCGCAAGGCAGCTGGCAGCCTCACTGCCCCCAGGCGCGACGGCCGGCAATACCGTTGTGGCCTACGAGCCGGTCTGGGCCATCGGCACCGGTCGAGTTCCCGACGCCGCACAGATTGCCGAGGTTCACGACAAGCTGCGCCAAGGCCTCTGCGCGCAGCTTCCGGACGGCGCCGATATGACATTGCTCTATGGCGGCAGCGTCAAGGCCAGTAATGCAGCCGAAATTTTTACGGTTCCCAACGTCGACGGGGCGTTGGTGGGCGGCGCAAGCCTTGTCGCGGCGGATTTCGTCCCGATCATCCGGGCGATGAACTGACGCAACTGCCGGCGGCGGTGATTTTGTCGTTGCAGAGCCGGGTGGACCCGGTTAATCAAACCCGGTCCGCACCCGTAGCTCAGCTGGATAGAGCGCTGCCCTCCGAAGGCAGAGGCCAGAGGTTCGAATCCTCTCGGGTGCGCCAAACTGCCGACTTTGTGCTTTTCATGCGCCGAAGTCCTGCGCTGCGGCTTTTGGAGACTATGGCCAGCGCAGCCCCTTGCCTTGCGGCGGCGACAACGATTGCCGTGGCGCGCGATCCATTTGTCGGTGCCCAGCCTGTCATGGCACGACATCCGGGATCGAGTGCCGCAAAATAATGAAGTCATAGATCGAAGGCGGTCGGCGGCTTCCTTCCGGATAAGGCGCGCCTAACCGTTCCCTGGTCTGAACCCCGGACGCGACGAACATTTGCAGGCAGGTTTTCTGGAACAACGTCCTTCTATCACCATTAGGTGGCCCGTGTGACCGCAGGTCACCGCCTTACAAGGAAGGAGTTAACCTCATGACGTGGAAAATACGGTCCAACATGCGCCCGGCTCTGCTGGCAACTGCGCTGATCGTGCCATCCGCCGCCCTTGCACAGGCAAGCTGGACCCATACAGATTGGGACGGCGACAGCAACATAGAGCTTTCGGACAGCGAGTTTCAGAGCAGCTTTGCCGAAATCGGCACCTATGATGCGTGGGATCGCGACGACGAGGCGGGGCTGAACGAGGGCAAGTTCGCCACCGGCGTCTTATCAAGCTGGGATACCGATGATGATCTCCAGATCACCGAGGAGGAATACGGTGCTGGAACCGAACGCTGGTACGGGGCCGACTTCGCCACGCCCTTCAGCGACTATGATACCAACACGTCCGGATATATCGACACATCGAAATTCGGAGCCGCCTGGAACAACGACACCTACAGCGGCTGGGATCCGGACGGCGACTCGCTGTTGACCGAGGACGAATTCAACATCGGCGTCTACAACGCGGCCGACTTCGACTCGAACCAAATCATTACCGTAGAGGAGGAAGGCTGATTCGAAGGTTGGTTCGACGGCGCCGATGTCGAGGCGGAAATCGAAGAAGTCGGCGACGTCATCTGACCCATCAGACCGTGATCCGAGGCAGCCGCCTCTGGCACGCCCGCGCCGAAGGCAGTTGGTACGGGCGTTTCCTTTGGCGAAGTCGCAAGCGTCACCTCCCTGATCGGTAGCAGCAAACTCCGAACTGCCTTCGCTGCCCGTAGAACATCGCCACCCTTCCGGAAGCAGGCTCGGCGGCTGGCTGGTCCGTTGCACTTGTCCCGCTTGAGGTGCCCAGCCGATTGATGGCTCGCGGAACCGGAAAAACTCAGGAACATCCGGCAGATCACGCTGTTTGAAGCCTATGAACCTCATCCGACCGAAGGCCCCCTGCGGGGTGCGAGAGGCTGAACCAGACGAGGCAGGAATGAACGATCAGACAAGCTCCCAACGAACCCGCCATTCGATTTTGTTTCTGCTGTCCACCGTCACCGTGATCCTGACTGGATGGGCCTTGCATGCGACGGCGGCGTTCATGGTTCCAGTCGTGTTTTCAGTATTCCTCGCCCTGCTGGTTGCGCCACTGGACCGGATGGTGTCGGAAAGGGTGCCGGACAAGGTCAGCTGGCTGGGCCATCTTGTGGCGATCGGCGCGGTCGTGGTCGCGCTGCTGGTCTTCGCCGCAATGATCTGGGTTGCGGCCCAGCAGGTGGTCGAGAGGTTCCCCGTCAGCAGCAGCAGCGGCCTTCTGCCGGAGTTCGGGCAGGAGATCCGGGATCCGACCGGGGGATCCACCAGCGGCGCGGGCGCCCCCGGCAGCGACCGCGCCACCCCCTCCTACGGGATGATGGAGGGGCTTCGGAACCTCCTCCCCGACGCCGGCAGCACGATCATCGAGAATCTGGGCAGCTGGGCATCCGGCATTGCGATGCAGATCCTCAGGGCGGCGAGTTCGGCTCTGTTCGCGACAGTTCTTGTAATCTTCCTGACCCTGATCATGCTGATCGAGGCGCCCAAGTGGCAAAGGAAGATCGCCGCCGTGTCCGATGGCGGAACGCGCCGGGACGTTCACGAATCGACAGCCGTCATCGCCAGCCTGCTGCGCCGCTATCTTCTGGCGCGCACGATCCTGGGTGTGGTGACCGCAATCCTCTATGTCGCGTGGCTATGGATCTTCGGTATCGACTTGCTGGTGGTCTGGGCCCTGCTGACGGTCCTTCTGAACTATATCCCGACCCTTGGCTCGCTCATCTCGGGGGTACTGCCGGTGCTCTATGCGCTGGTGCAGAAGGACCCCGGCACGGCGGTCATGGTGGGCGCCGGTATCTTCGTGATAGAACAGGTGATGGGCAACTATGTGGACCCGCGGGTGCAGGGCCGGCAGGTGTCGTTGTCGTCGCTGGTGGTGCTGATCACGTTGCTGGTCTGGGGCTGGATTTGGGGAATTGCCGGTGCGATCCTTGCCGTGCCCGTCACAATCGCTGCAATGATCATCTGCGCCCATATCGGCCCCCTGCGCCCCTTTGCCCTGATGCTGAGCGACGAGACAGACATGGAGGGGTTGGATCAGCGAGCGAGCGGCTCTGGCGGATAAAGGCCTGCGGCGCCGGTCTACCTAGTGCCAAGGCACCGGGGCTGACGCATGTGAAGAAGGAGATCCGCATTGATACGGATCCAGGACCTCGGGGCCAAGCGGTTCCTGCGCGAACTTGTCGCCTCGGTCAACGATGACAACGTCTTCAACGGTGCGGCGGCGCTTGGCTTTTTTCTGACCATGGCGATCTTTCCGGGGCTGATCGTCCTGATGAGCGTCATTCCCTATCTTCCGATCCCCGACATCGACAGTACCATCATGGACCTGCTTCGGCAGGCTTTGCCAAGCGAGGCTGCGGTCCTGCTTCAGGATGTGGTGACCGAGGTGACGCAGCAACAGCGTGGCGGCGCGCTGTCCTTCGGCTTGCTTGCAACGCTCTGGATCGCGTCATCGGGAATGTATGCAATCATGCAGCAGCTGAACATTACCTATGGCGTCAAGGAGGCGCGCAGCCTGGTAGTGTCTCAGTTCGAATTATCTTTGCGCACGGCGGTCATCAGGATGAATCCATCCTTGCGGTGGCGCATATTCGCGCGGACGTGGGATTGTTCTTCGGCCATCACTCTGAACAAGGGCCGGAAACACGCAACTGTCCAGATGATCAACCGTAAGATTGATCTTGCGATAGGCCAGATCGTTTAGGTGCTTCGATGGCGAACGACCTGGAGGAACAACCGTGACAATCCGCTTCTCCAGGAACCGATCTCTCATCATGCGGAAAGTTGCCGCTTGATCCGTATCTGCGGTGACAACAAAGGCCATGTCAAAGCGGTCTTGATATGCGTCATCAATGACAGCCAACGCGAGATTGATATCGGTCTCCTTTTCTCGCGGCGCATTCCATCGGTGACCGCAATCAGGATGCTTGCATTCCATCGGCTCGCTTGTCGTATGACCTAGCTTTGCCTCTACGCCAACATTTCCAAGGGCATTGATATATGCCTCATGCCGCACCCTCTTGCCATGATCACCAGGGAAATAAGCAGTACAAAAGACTGCCCTCTCAAGTGTTCGAGCATGACCGCGCGCTATGAGTGAGCCAAGGCGCCACAGATCAAGCCATTTCAGGTGCGGCATTCCCAAGTCACTGATTGCGTGATATAAATTAAATCCATCCACATAAATTGCGCCCCGCACCAGTTATGCACTCCTTGACTATCCGCACCAAGTGCGCTATTTGGTTCTTGCAACGCTGCATGGTGCGCCCAGCAGCCCCCCTGGGAACCACGGTTCCCAGGGTTTCCTTTTTCCTAAGCCGCAGTTTTCTTCTTCTAAGGTCCGCGCGGCTTTGACGGGGGCGCTGCTGCATCAATGATCCCTACCAGCCATACCATGTCGTGCAGTGTATGGGTAACGCCCGCAGCCATAGCCGGGGTCATTTTCAGGCTCTTGTGCATCCGAACAAAGTTGTAATGCACAAAGTAGAGCGACAGCATGTGCAGATGGTTCTCCAGCTTCTTGCTGAAACCGTTGGTCAGGCGCGTGAAGCGGCGCATCCCCATGCGCATTGACAGGTTCTGGCGCTCAACGTGCGACGTGCTGGCCTTCGCCATGTCGGGCTTGCCCTCGATCGCCTGCTTGCGGATGCCGGTGCACTCAGCTGGAGAATATTTCCGTTCCGCTGTTTTGCCGCCCAGATCGCCGTAGAGCTTCACCAGCATGGCATAGTCGATATCGCCGCCAAACGCGCCTTCAACGGCTTCCAGATACGCCTTGTGTCCGTCCGTGGTGAGTTGGACGCGGCTCGCCAAGCGTGCACACAGATCGTCCATGAACTCGATTGCGGTTGCGCCCGAACGGTCGCCAACCTCAAAAGACAGGATCATCTTGCTATCGCGGTCAATCGCCGTCCAGGTCCACACATCGCCAGCACCTTCCGGCGCAGCCTTTGCGCTGGCGACGTTCTTTTCCTTTGGCCTGCCCCAATCGAGTGGTCCGGTTTCAGTCTTAGTGCATGACGGGCCTTGGCGCCAATATCGTAGCTTGAGGTGGGGGCGATCCGCCGTCGCGTGACGGCCAGTGCAAGGCCTCCGGGGCAGGTGGCCGATAGCCCAGGGACGAGTGAGGCCGGACGGTGTTGTAGTGGACCCGCCACGCCTCGATCACCACGCGGGCCTCAGCGAGGGAATAGAAGATCTCGCCATTGAGCAGCTCGTCGCGGAGCTTCGAGTTGAAGCTTTCGCAGTTGCCGTTCTCCCAGGGAATGCCGGGCGCGATAAACGCCGTTTTCGCCCCCACTGCGTCGATCCAGTCTCGAACGGCCTTGGCGATGAACTCCGGACCATTGTCCGAGCGAACATGGCCCGGCACACCGCGCAAGATGAACAGATCGGTCAGAACATCGATCACGGCAGTCGAGTTCAGCTTGCGGTCGACCCGGATGGCCAGGCACTCCCGGGTGAACTCGTCGAAGACATTGAGCATTCGGAACTTCCTCCCATCGTGCGTCCGGCTCTCGACGAAGTCGTAGGACCAAACGTGGTTCGGCCGCTCCGGCCGGAGACGGATGCACGATCCGTCATTCAGCCAGAGCCGGCCCTGCTTGAGTTGTCTCGAGGGCACCTTCAGCCCCTCCCGCCGCCATATCCGCTCGACACGCTTCACGTTCACGGCCCAGCCTGCATCCCGAAGAAGAACCGCGATCCGGCGGTAGCCGTAGCGCCCATATTGGGACGCGAGCGCGATAATGTCCGCGGTCAGGGCGTCTTCGTCGGTGCGGCCCCGCGGCACCTTCCGCTGTGTCGAGCGATGCTGCCCAAGCACGCGACAGGCGACGCGCTCCGAGACTTCGAACTTCTGCCTGATGTGATCAATGCAGCGACGGCGGCGGGCGGGGCTTAGTAGTTTCCCGAGGCAGCCTCTCGCAGGATCAGCTTCTCGAGCGTCAGGTCCGAGACAGCCTTCCGCAGCCGCTCCCTCGCCAGCGGTTCTCGGACCGATGGCAAACCGCCGGCTCGATCCTTCTCGAGTTCCTTCAAGCGCTTCACCTGGTCGGTCTTCAGCCCGCCGAACTCCTTGCGCCACCGGTAATAGGTGAACTGCGTCACCCCGATCGATCGAACCGCCTCCGCTACCGATCGGCCCTGCGATACCAGCACGTCGACCTGCCGAAGCTTCGCGACGATCTCCTCCGGCTTGTGCCTCTTCTGTCCCATTCCTTCGTCCTCCATTTGGCTCAAAAGCCTACTTCAGGGAGGACCACTTTTCAGGGGGCAGACCACAGCTATCAGCCGAGCCTGAACCCGGCCGTCCTGGCCTACAACATCGCCCGCGGCATCTACTGGGGCGACGAGTGGGTGTTCGGCGGCAAGAATCTGGCGGCATGGCGGCTGCCGATCGCGGAATGGACGGCAGCGGCGAATGCCTGCGACCAGGCGGTGACGCTGGCGAACGGCAGCACGCAGCCGCGCTACCGCGCCGGGATCGAAATCAAGGTCGACATGGAGCCGGCCTCGGTCCTCGAGGAGTTGGGCAAGGCTGCCAACATGAAGTTCGCCGAGGTCGGCGGACGGCTCAAGCCCGTCGTGGATCTGCCGGGCGCAGCAGTTCTGCATTTCACGGACGACGACATCCTGATCACGGAAGGCCAGAGCTTCAATCCGTTTTACCCGGTCAGCGAGACATTCAACGCGGTCAGCGCGACCTATCCCGAGCCGGGCGAGAAGTGGGCCAGCAAGGACGCGCCGGAGTATGTCGATGCGGCCGCCACGGCTGACGATAATGGGCAATACTTGCCGACCTCGATGCAGTACGGGGCGGTACCTTACGGCGAGCAGGTGCAGCGCCTGATGCGGTCGCAGATGCGCGATTTTCGCCGGATGAGGCGGCACCATCACACCCTGCCGCCAGATGCATATGCACTAGAGCCTGCGATCGACGTGGTGAGTTGGACGAGTTCGCGAAACGGCTATGTGAACAAGCTTTTCGTCATCGAGAAGCTGAACAAAGCCCCAGGTATGAACGTCCCGCTGAGCCTGCGCGAGGTGGACCCGAGCGATTACGACTGGTCGTCGGACTTCGAGCAGCCGGTGGTCATCACCCCGCCGGTGAACCCCCGACCCTTCGTGCAGCCCGCCAATGGCTTCGCGGTGGCGCCCGCCCTGATCGAGGACGCCACCACCAGGGGACGACGGCCGGCGATCCTGGCGACCTATACGGGCGACGAGGCCGGTGTCCGCGAGATCCGCATGCAGGCCCGCCTGGCCGGCGGGACGGAGATCGTCATCGACACGCTGCGGCCCTGGAACGACGCGCGACGCTGGCATCTGCAGAACGTGCTGCCGGCCACGGCCTATGAGGTTCGGGCGCAGCTCATCTCGGAGCTGACGCCGCAGCGCGCCTGGTCGCCCTGGCGTCCCGTCACCACGCCGGATGTCGGCCTGACCTGGGAGGATTTTGAGCAGCAGCTCAGGGACGATCTGAACGCCGAGTTCGAGAAGGCGGACCAGGCGGCCCGGGATGCCATCGCGGCCGACGAGAAGGCGCAGGAGGTCAGGAACGACCACGACTCGCTCGTCGAGGGCTTCGTCGGCAAGCTGACGGACCTCAGCGCGGCGGACCAGGGCATCCAGCAGCGCATCGACCTGATCGACATGGCGGTCAGCAATTCGAGCTACATCCGCCAGACCGACGGCGATGGCCCTGATGTCGGGCAATGGACCGCCCTGGCCGGTGCGGCGACGCCCGTCAGCAGCACCAGCGTTCCGCCCGGCCAGACGGGCCGAAGCATCCAGGTCGCCGCACCAGGCGCATTCGAAGGGCCGACCTATACCGGGGCCAGCCTGAACGGGTCGACCTTCCGCCTGCGGGGCTGGATCTTCGTCAGCAGCGGCGCCACCGCCCGCGCGGCGATCGTCGGGCCGGCCGGCGGCACGCTTGCGCAATCAACGCCGATCAGCGGCGGTTGGCAGCAGGTCGACATCAGGTTCGAGGTCGGCGTCGAGACGGGCGAGTGGTCGCCGGCCTTCCTGGTCTCCAGCGGCGGCACCATGCGCTTCTGGCGGGTGCGGCTCGAGGATTACTCGGCCGCCGCCAGCCTCGAGGCCTCGATCGGGCTGAACGCGCAGGCGATCATCGACGAGACCACCGCCCGCGCCGCTCAGGTCGGCACCCTCACCGCGCGGGCCGACAGCCTAGCCGCCCGGATCTTCCCGTCCGACATGCGCAACCAGGCGGAGTACTGGACGAACTCGCCGGGCCTGGCGCCGGAGAGCACGGCCGGCATGGCGGAAGGCGTGACTTTCGGGACTGACGCGGCGGCAGGCGCCTATGTCCGCATCCCCGCAGGCCATGCCAGCAACATCCACGTGCTGTCGAAGGCAGTGACCGAATACGCCGTCGGCAAGAAGATCCGGGTGACGGTGAAGCTGCGCACCATCGGCGGGCCGACGGCCAAGCTGCGCACGCTCTTCTCGACGCTGCGCGCGGACTGGTCGGTGTCGAGGTTCATCGGCAATGCGCAGGGCCAGCAGCTCGCCACCACCGCTGGCGGGACCTGGCAGACGGTCAGCGTCGACTATACCCTCCCTGCCGCGCTGGCCGACGAGGTCTGGCTGCGGATCGGGGTCTATTCGAACACGAGCATCACGCCGGACCGCGCAATCGACATCGCGTCGATCCGGATCGACGACCTGACGGCGGCCTCCGATCTGGTGGGCGAAGTCTCGGGGGATATCCTCGACATCAAGGGGCTGGAAGTCGATGCCCTGGCCGGGACCGCCTTCGGCGTCCTGCTGCAGCAGATGCAGGTGAATGCCGGCGGCACCAGCGCCCTGATCACCAGCCAGGGCAGTGCGATTGCGGATTTGGAGGGGAACGCCAGCGCCATCTACTCTTTCCGGGCTCAAGCCGGCGGCGCTGTTTCCTTTCTCGATATCATCGCGGCTGACGGTTCTGGCCGGCGCCCGACATCC
>JAYZBS010000176.1:0-19601 GCA_036338635.1 Pseudomonadota bacterium
GGCGCCTATGCTGACGGCGAAAACGCCCTGATCGTCCTGCGCGCGCTGGCGGCGCGCGGCTACCCGACAGGGCAAGCGCGCAGTCGTGCGAAGACCGGTCCGATGCGGGTCATCATGGCGGGACCCTTCGCCGATCGACAGGCCCTGATCAGGGCGCTGAATGACCTGCGCGCCAACGGCTATCCAGGGGCGGTCGCACGCTAAGCCAACCTCAGGCGCTGCGGACAGCGTCGATCATCCGTGCGACGTTGTCAGGATCGGCATCGGGGGTGATGCCGTGGCCCAGGTTGAAGACATGGGGACCGCCGCGAAAAGCACGGGTGATCCGCTGCGCCTCGGCCACCAGTGCCGGCCCGCCGGTGACCATGTGGCGCGGGTCGAGGTTGCCTTGCACGCAGCCGTCGACCTGCACATGTTTGGCCGCCCATTCAGCTGGAACCGAATTGTCCAGCGCCACGCAATCGGCCCCCGTGGCCTTTGCAAAACCGATATACCGATCGCCCGCCTCGCGGGGGAACGCGATGACCGGGACCGAAGGATGACGCTCTTTCAGCGCTGCGATTATCTTGCGGGCTGGCGTGAGGGCAAAATCCTCGAAGTCTGGGCCCCGCAGGCTGCCTGCCCAGCTGTCGAACAGCTTCACGACCTCGGCGCCCGCCTCGATCTGTCGCGACAGATAGTGGATGGTGGCTTCGGTGATCAGGTCCATCAATTGGACGAAGGTCTGGCGGTCACCGTCCTTCAACGCATGGGCAGGGCTCTGGTCCTTGGTGCCGCGTCCGGCGATCATGTAGGTTGCAACGGTCCAGGGCGCACCTGCGAAGCCGATGAGCGTCGTTTCACGCGGAAGCTCTGTCGAGAGGATGCGCAGCGTCTGGTAGACTGGTGACAGGCGCTCGTCGATGTCGTCGGCAGGCTTCAACTGCTTGAGGTCGGCCGCCGAGCTGACCGTCGACAGCCGCGGCCCCTCTCCGGTCACGAACCACAGGTCGGCCCCAAGCGCTTGTGGCACCAGCAGGATATCGGCGAAGAGGATGGCTGCGTCAAATCCATAGCGCCGGATCGGTTGAAGCGTCACCTCGGCCGCCAGGTCCGGATTATAGCACAGCGACAGAAAATCCCCGGCTTGGGCGCGTGTGGCGCGGTATTCGGGCAGATAGCGACCGGCCTGTCGCATCATCCAGATCGGCGGGGTGGGCAGTACTTCGCCGGCCAGGGCACGCAGCAGCAATTTCGTCATGACGCCTCCTGCGCCCCTTGAAGGCGAGGCGACGGACGTTGTCAAGCGCGCGCCTGACGGCTATGCGGTGGCCATGAAACAGATGCCCGACACCTCCCGCCCGCTGCGGATCGGAACGCGCGGATCGGTCTTGGCTCTTGCCCAAGCCCACGAGACCCGCGACCGGCTGATGGCCGCGCATTCCCTTCCTGCCGACGCATTTCAGATTGTGCCGATCAAGACGACCGGCGACCGGGTCACGGACCGCCCGCTGAACGAAATCGGCGGCAAGGGCCTGTTCACGCGAGAGATCGAGGAGGCATTGACAGACGGCGCGATTGATATCGCCGTGCATTCGATGAAGGACATGCCTACCCTGCAGCCCGAAGGCCTAGTAATCGACTGCGTCCTTCCGCGCGAGGATGTCCGGGATGCCTTCGTCAGCCTCCACGTCGCGTCGATTGCCGATCTGCCGCAGGGCGCGGTGGTGGGATCATCCAGCCTGCGCCGTCGTGCTCAACTGGCGCATCGCCGGCCCGACCTCCGCCTGGTCGAGTTCCGGGGGAACGTCCAGACGCGGATGCGCAAGCTGGACGAGGGTGTTGCCACGGCGACCTTCCTTGCCATGGCGGGCCTCAACCGGCTGAAGATGGCCGAGGTTGCGCGCAGCGCCATCGATCCGGCTGAAATGCTTCCTGCCGTCGCTCAGGGGGCCATCGGAATCGAGCGGCGGCAGGACGATGGCGTCGCAGAGATGCTGCTGGCATCGATCCACGATCCGCAGACGGGGTTCCGCATCGCGGCCGAACGGGCGTTCCTGGCGCGGCTCGACGGGTCCTGTCAGACGCCCATCGCCGGCTTGGCCGAGATCTCGGGACCGGCGATGACGCTGCGGGGCGAGATCCTGCGCCCTGACGGTAGCGCGGTCGTCGCCGCGATGCGCGAAGGGGCCGTGGCCGATGGCCCCGCCATGGGCGACGACCTCGCGCGCGAACTGCTGGAACGCGCCGGCCCGGGCTTCATGGAGATCTGAGCCGAGATTTCTCTCGGCTCAGGCAAGTCAATAGCTGCGGATCAGGCCCACGAGCCGACCCTGGATCCGCACCCGGTCCTCCGGCAGCAACCGCGTCTCATAAGCCGGGTTGGCGGCCTCCAGCGCAATCATCGAACCTTTTCGGCGATAGCGTTTCAGTGTCGCTTCCTGATCGTCGACCAGCGCCACGATGATGTCACCGTTATCTGCGGTGTCCTGCTCCCGGATGACGACGACATCACCATCGTTGATCCCGGCGTCGATCATCGAATCGCCCGTTACCTCAAGCGCGTAATGATGCTCTCGTCCCGACAGCATCGTTCCCGGCACCGAGACGTGATGAGAGACTTCCGAGATCGCTTCGATGGGAACGCCGGCAGCGATCCGACCCATCAGCGGAAGCTGAACCGCGGGACTGTCCACGACCGTCAATGCTCCGCGCGGGCGGGCAGGTCGCTGGTTGGTGATGACGCGAGGGGTGAAGGTCGACTTCGCAGGCTCTGGCGGGATGTCCGTCAGGTGCGCCAGCGCGTCCGGCAGGCGCAGAACCTCCAATGCGCGTGCGCGATGCGGGAGGCGTCGGATGAACCCCCGCTCTTCCAGCGCGGTCACAAGCCGGTGGATGCCCGACTTGGACCTAAGGTCCAGCGCGTCCTTCATCTCATCGAACGATGGCGGCACGCCGTCGCGCATCATCCGCTTCTGAATGAACTCCAGCAGTTCGATCTGCTTTCTTGTCAGCATGGCCCGCCCTTCGCACACATGTTCGTTCAATGTTCTAGCTCGCCCGAAGAATCGCGTCAATCATCAGCGCATGGGATGATGAAAAAACGATTAATCTTCAGCGGCGAAGCGGAATGAAATCGACGCAGGACCCTGTCTTCCGGGGCGGATCGTTCGCCGGCCGAACCAGAAGCGCATCTGCCTGAGCCATCAGCGACAGCCGCGCCGAGTCTTGATCCTTGAAGGGGCGGACCATCGGCAACAGGTCGCCATCCTCCAGCGTCGCCCTCAGATAATGCTGGCGTGGACCCTCGGCCGGCAGGTCATACGCCAGTTGCCCCCGACGAAGCGGCACATCCGCGGTCGCGCCCTGCATCCGCCGGATCAACGGCTGCACGAACAAGATGGCGCAAACGATTGCAGACACTGGGTTTCCCGGCAGCCCGATCATGGCGGCATCATTCATATGGCCAGCCATCAACGGCTTTCCGGGCCTCATGGCGATCTTGTAGAACGACCGCGCCATCCCCAGGTCCGCGGCGACCTTTGCAACAAGGTCGTGGTCCCCGACCGACGCCCCGCCAATGGTTACGACCAAGTCAGCACCCTTGGCGGCATCGAAACTCTGGCGCAGGCTCAGTTCGGTATCCTGCGCGATGGGCAGGACGTCGACGATGGCCCCGGCATCGCGCGCCAGAGCGGCGACGGCGAGATCGTTCGAGCTGACGATCTGCCCATCAGCGACGGGGCTGCCCGGTCGAACAAGCTCATCCCCGCCCGCAAGAACCGCGACGCGGGGGCGCCGGGCGACAGTGACCTCTGACAGGTTCATCGCGGCCAGAAGCCCGATATCCGCCGCCTGCAGAAGCCTCCCGGCCTCGACGACATCGCCTTCGGCAAAGTCGTTGCCGCGGGCGCGGATGTTGCGGCCGGATGACGGACTTTCGACGGTGACGAACTCGCCCTCGACGCTGGTGTTCTCTTGCAGCTCGACGTGGTCATAACCTTGTGGCACGGGTGCGCCGGTAAAGATCCGGACCGCGGTTCCTGGGGTCGGCGAGCCGTTCCAGGGATGGCCCGCCGCGCTGGTGCCGACGACCCGCAGCGGACCCGGAAGATCGACAAGCCGCATCGCATAGCCGTCCATCGCCGAGGCATCGAACGGCGGCTGCGTCAGGCGCGATACCGCGGGCAGCAGAAGCACGCGTCCGTTTGCCTGATCCAAGGGCACAGCTTCCCCGACGGGCGCCGGGGCCAGCGACAGGACCTTCGCCAGTGCTTCCTCGACTGAAATCACGCCTGTGCCTCGTAAAGGCCTGACTTGCCGCCCTCTTTCCTCAGAAGGCGAATGTCGGTGATCTGCATGGATTTCTCGGCCGCCTTCAACATGTCATAGACCGTCAGGCAGGCGGTGGTGACGGCGGTCAATGCCTCCATCTCGACGCCGGTGCGCCCCGTCGTGCGCACGGTGGCGGTCACGCGGACGCCCGGCAGGGCCGGGTCGGAGACCAGATCCAGCGCCACCTTGCTGATCGGCAGCGGGTGGCACAGCGGGATCAGGTCGGCCGTCCGCTTGGCCCCCATGATGCCGGCCAAGCGCGCCACGCCCAGCACGTCACCCTTGGCGGCCCCAGCTTGCGCGAGAACCAGCGTCGATGCGGTCATGATCACGCAGCCGGTGGCCACAGCCTCGCGGACGGTCTCGGCCTTGTCAGAGACGTCGACCATGTGGGCCTGACCCGAGGCGTCGAAATGCGTCAGGCTCATGTCTCGACATCCAGGATCCTGCGCGTCGCGGCGCTGACGTCCGCCTGCCGCATCAGGCTTTCGCCGATCAGGAAGCGACGTGCGCCACAGTCCATCATCTGGCGAAGATCCTCCGAGGTGAACAGCCCGCTTTCGCAGACCACCTGGCGCCCGTCGGGGATGCGGGCCGATAGATCGCGCGTCACATCAAGACTGACCTCGAACGTCCTGAGGTTGCGGTTGTTTATGCCAATCAGCGGCGACTTCAATTGCAGCGCGCGGTCAAGCTCGGCCCCGTCGTGAACCTCGATCAGCGCGTCCATTCCCCAGTGGTTGGCCGCATCCTCCAGCTCGGCCGCCAGGGTATCATCGACCGAGGCCATGATGATCAGGATGCAGTCCGCGCCCCAGGCCCGAGCTTCGGCCACCTGATAGGTGTCGTGCAGGAAGTCCTTGCGCAACGCCGGCAGGTTGCAGGCATCGCGGGCGGCCGCCAGAAATTCCGGCGCACCCTGAAAGCTGGGCGCATCGGTCAGAACCGACAGGCAGGCGGCACCGCCCGCCGCATAGGCGCGGGCCAAGGCTGGCGGGTCGAAGTCGGGCCGGATCAGGCCCTTGGACGGGCTGGCCTTCTTGATTTCAGCGATGAGAGCGGGGCCGGTGGCCGCGGCCCGGTCCAGTGCGGCGGCAAATCCGCGGGGGGCCGAGGCCTGGCGGGCGGCGGCCTCGACATCGGCCAGCGGGCGGGCGGCCTTCGCGGCCGCGATCTCTTCCAGCTTGTAGGCCTTGATCTTTTCCAGAATGTCCATGACAGGGTTCTATCGTCATGCGTCCGACTGGGGAAGGGGTCACCGCGTCCAGTCGACGGGCGGCTGACCTTGGCTTTCCAGCCAGGCATTGATGCGGCTGAAGGGCCTGCTGCCAAAGAACCCACGCCGCGCCGACAGGGGCGAGGGATGGGCTGTCGCGACCACCATGTCCTGCGGGCGAGGCAGGCCTGCCAATGTCTTCTTGGCATGGTTGCCCCACATCAGGAACGCCAGCGGATGATGACGCTGCACCTCGGCCACGGCATCGCGGGCCAGGTTGCTCCAGCCCCAACCCGCATGGGCGCCGGCATTGCCCGGCGTGACGGACAGCGCGCTGTTCAGCAGCAGGACACCTTGCCGCGCCCAATTCGACAGATCGCCCGTGGGCGGGGCGGCGCCAACATCATCCTGCAGTTCGCGGAAAATGTTCTTCAGCGATCGGGGCAGGGGCGTCTCTGGCGTGACCGAAAAGGCCAAGCCGTTCGCGTGTCCCGGCGTGGGGTAGGGGTCCTGACCCAGGATGACTACGCGAACGGCTTCGGGTGTGGTGGCCTTAAGCGCTGCGAAGACCCGGTCCGGGCCGGGCAGGAAGGCGCTGTCAGCCAATCGGACGCGGATCGCCGGCCAGTCGTTTTGGAAGAACGGCAGATGGGCCCAGGCCTCGGGTGGTTTCACGCTTCGGGTGCCCCGGTCACCTGCGCCAGCGCGGTCAGGCGGCCCTTCGCGGCGCCGCTGTCGATCGATTCCGAAGCCAACTCCACGCCGTCGCGCAGGTTGGTCACCTTGCCCGCCACCAGAAGCGCAGCCGCCGAATTGAGCAGCACTGCATCGCGATAGGCGCCGGCCGCGCCATCCAGCAGCGCGCGAAATGCCGCGGCATTGTGCGACGGCTCTCCTCCGACGATGGCCTCGAAGGGATGGCGGGGCAGGCCCGCGTCCTCGGGCGCGATGGTGAATTCGCTGATCCGGCCGTCCTTCAGCGCCGCGACATGGCTCTCGGCGGCAATAGAGAGTTCATCCGTACCGTCGCCGCCGTGGACCAGCCAGGCCGCGTCGGACCCCAGGTCGCGCAGCACCTCGGCCATGGGGCGGATCCATTCGGCGCTGAAGGCACCGGTCAGCTGGCGCCGGACCGAAGCGGGGTTCGTCAACGGTCCCAGCAGATTGAAGACGGTGCGGGTGCCCAGTTCGGCTCGGGGCGGCCCGACATGACGCATCGCGGGATGGTGCATCGGTGCCATCATGAAGCAGATGCCCGCCCGGTCCAGTGCCTGCTGTGCGACGGCGGGCCCGCCCATGACGTTGATCCCCATCTGCACCAAAGCATCCGCCGCGCCCGATTTCGACGACAGATTCCGATTGCCGTGTTTGGCGACGGCCACGCCGGCCCCCGCCACGACAAAGGCCGTCGCGGTCGAGATGTTGAGCGTGCCTTTGCCGTCGCCGCCTGTGCCGACGATGTCCATCGCGCCCTCGGGGGCACGCACCCGGTTCATACGGGCGCGCATCGCGCGGGCGGCTGCGGCGATTTCCTGCACCGTCTCACCGCGAACGCGCAGGGCCATCAGCAGCCCGCCGATCTGGGCGGGCGTCGCCGCCCCGTCGAACAACGCCGAGAATGCGGACTCGGCTTCGGGTCCGGTCAGCGGGCGGGTGGCAGCGATGCCGATCAGCGGGCGAATGTCGGTTGTCATGCGGCGTCCCTGCGGGGCGTGCAGCGCGTCAGGAAGCTGCGGATCATCTCGTGACCATGTTCCGAGGCGATGGATTCCGGATGGAACTGAACCCCTTCGATGGGCAGGTCGCGGTGGACCAGCCCCATGATCGTTCCGTCACCCGAGGTCGCGGTGACGCGCAGGCAGTCCGGCAGGCTGTCAGGTTCGACCGTCAGCGAATGATAGCGCGTGGCGTTCAGGGGCGAGGGCAGGCCCGTGAAGACACCCGAACCGTCATGGCTGATCGCGTCGACCTTACCATGCAGGATGCGGCCTGCGCGGACGATGCGGCCGCCGAACGCCTCTCCGATCGCCTGGTGGCCGAGGCAGACGCCCAGTATCGGCAGCGCGCGGTCGGATGCCGCGCGGATCAGGTCGATGCAGATGCCTGCCTGCGCCGGATCGCATGGACCCGGAGAGATGACGATCCCGTCCGCGCCCATCTGCAGCGCCTCGTCCACGGTGATCTGGTCGTTGCGGCGGACCGTCACCTCGGCCCCGGCCTCGCCCATGTAGTGGACGAGGTTCCAGGTGAAGCTGTCGTAGTTGTCGATCAGAAGGATCATCGCGGGCACCTTGCGGCAGTGATGTGACGGGCCGGGCGAAGGGGCGGTTCCCCCTCTCGAAAGCGTCCGCTATAGATGGGGCAAAGCGTGACCGGGGGTCAAGACCGGCCGGGACGACGACATGGTAAGCGAAGGGGCGGATGGCACGGGGATTTCTGACGGGCGTGGTCCATGGCGGGCTTCTGGGCGGGGCGGCGCTGGCGGTGCTGTCGCTGCTGGCGCCCCTGCCGCGGACCGAGGCGGATGCCCCGCCCGAGCGATCTGCGCCGCTGCCGGAGGCTGAGGCCGACGGCCCCGCGGAACAACCTGCAACGCAGCCGCAGCCAGAAACCGATGCTTTTTCGCCGCCTCCGGCCGACACTGACGCTCCCTCAGCGCCGCTGCGGGATGCCGCCGCGGACGGATCAAACCAGCCCGATGCGCCTGACGTCGCTCCGTTCGCGGACCGACCCTCTGCCGATCCGGCTCCGACGCCGACCAAGCCGCTGGACCTGGACCTGCCGGCCGGCTCCGAATTCGGGCGCGGGGGCGACCTTCCACCGGTGCTGCCGGAACAAGGCAGCTCGGCCGAGCGCGCAGTCCGCGCAGAACCGCTTTCCGCCCCCGTGCAGGAGGCCGTGGCCCTTCCCCCGGTCACGACGCTGCAGCCCGCGCGCCCCGAAACGCAGGCCGACGGCCAGGGTCCCCTTCAACCCGATGCCGGCGAGGGTGCACCCGCGCTGACGCTACCAGCACCGACGTCCACTGACATGCCGCGGACGACGCCCGCGACCTTGGCGCAGCCAGAGGCCGAAGCCGAGCGCGACGTCCTTCCGCAGATCGCCCCCGAGGCTTCCGGCAGCCCCGACACCGCGCCGCGGCTGCCACGCCCCGCGCTGGATCTGTCGCTGCCCCCCGACCTGACCGACCTTCGCCGACTGGAGCGGAACTGAGATGACCCCCCTGAACCCCGCCCTTGCGGCCACCTTTGCACCACCGGTCATGGAGGCGCGGCGCTGGCTGATGGGCGTCGATTTTCCACCTGACCGGCCGCTCATCAACGTCAGCCAGGCCGCGCCGGTCGATCCTCCGCCCGAAGGGCTGCGCCGCGCCATCGCGGAGGCCGCGCTGACGCGCCCCGAGGCGCATCTCTATGGGCCGGTGCTGGGCAATGGCGATCTGCGCGAGGCCGTCGCGGCCGAATTCTCGGCTGCCTATGGCGGGTCCGTCGCGTCGGGTCAGGTTGCGATCACGCAGGGCTGCAACCAGGCCTTCTGCGCCGCGATGGCGACGCTGGCCGGGGTGGGGGATCAGGTCATCCTACCGACGCCCTGGTATTTCAACCACAAGATGTGGCTGGACATGTCGGGCGTGCAGGCGGTGCCGCTGCCCTGCGGCGACGACATGCTGCCCGATCCCGACCACGCGCGCGCCCTGATCGGGCCGCGGACGCGGGCGATCGTGTTGGTGACGCCGAACAACCCGTCGGGCGCCGAATATCCGGCCGAGCTGGTGGGCCAATTCTTTGAACTGGCGCGGGAACATGGCCTGGCGCTGGTCGTGGACGAAACCTATCGCGACTTCGACAGCCGCGACGGTGCTCCGCACGATCTTTTGACCCGCACGGACTGGGAAGCTACGCTGATCCAGCTCTACAGCTTCTCCAAGGCCTACCGGCTGACCGGGCACCGCGTCGGCGCAATGGTCGCGGGAGAGGGGCGGCTGGCCGAGGTCGAGAAGTTTCTCGACACGGTGGCGATCTCTCCATCGCAACTGGGGCAGGTGGGGGCAGTCTGGGGCATGGCGAACCTGCGCCAATGGCTGTCCGGCGAGCGTGCCGAGATCCTTGCCCGCCGCGCCGCGACCGAAGCCGCCCTTGGCGCGTTGCCGGGCTGGCGGCTGAAAAGCGCGGGCGCCTATTTCGCCTGGGTGGAACATCCTTTCGCGGAAAGCTCGGCCGATTTGGCGCAGCGGATGGTGCGCGACATCGGCGTCCTGGCGCTGCCCGGCACGATGTTCACGCCCGATGACGATCCGGCCGGCGCGCGGCACCTGCGGCTGGCCTTCGCCAATGTCGATGCGGACGGAATCGCGGTGCTGGCGAAGCGGCTGGCGGCGCTGCGGCCCTGATCCACTTGTGGCGCGGCCTGCGCCGTCCTAAAGACGGCAACGACACGACCACGAGGAAGGCCGCGCCATGTCACAGCTGCGAACCAAGGGCAAATCGTCCATCGTCTGGATCCTGATGGGTCTGATGGTGCTGGGTCTGGGGGGCTTTGGCGTCACCAGCTTCTCGGGCGGGACGACCGAGGTTGCCTCGGTGGGCGAGACCTCGATCAGCGCCGACGATTACGCGCGGGCCCTGCAGCAGGAGATCCGGGCCTTCTCGCAACAGACCGGTCAGCCGATCACGATGCAGCAGGCCCAGCAGCTGGGTATCCCGCAGTCGGTTCAGGCGCGGCTGATCGCGGCGGCCGCGTTGGCCGAGCAGGCGCGCCGCATCGGCGTGTCGGTGGGTGATGCGCAGGTGGCGCAGACGATCATGCAGGCCGACGCATTCCGCGGCCCGAACGGCAATTTCGACCGCACCGCCTATGGCGAGATCCTGCGCCGCGAGCGTCTGACCGAGGCCGATTTCGAAGCCGACGTCCGCGACGACGAGGCCCGGCTGCTGCTGCAGCGCGCCGTCGCAGGTGGCGTTCAGACGCCGGAACCCATGGTCGACCTGACCGCCCGTTGGCTTCTTGAGACGCGTGACTTCAGCTGGCGCGAACTGACCGAAGACGATCTGCCCGCCCCCGTGGCCGAACCCGACGAGCAGACCCTTCGCGCCTGGCACGAGGCGAACGGCGACCGCTTCACCGCGCCCGAGACGCGCCGGATCACTTATGCCTGGGCCACGCCGAACATGCTGTCCTCTGAGGTGCAGCTGGATGAGAACGCGCTTCGCGCCGTCTATGACCAGAACATCGCCGAATTCCAGCAGCCCGAGCGCCGCCTGGTCAGCCGGCTGGTCTTCCCGGATGCCGAACAGGCCCAGGCCGCGCGTGCCCAGATCGACGCCGCCGAGAAGCCGTTCGAGTCCTTCGTTCTGGAGCGTGGACTGACGCTGGAGGATGTCGAACTTGGCGAAGTCACCGAGGCCGAACTCGGGGCCGCTGCGACCGAAGTCTTCGCGCTGGAGCAGCCCGGCGTCGTCGGCCCCATCCAGACCGAACTCGGGCCCGCGCTGTTCTCGGTGAATGCGATCCTTGATCCCGTCAACGTCGCCTTCGAGGATGCGCGCGACGATCTGCGGGCCGAGGCCGCGTTAAGTGCCGCCGCACGGATGATCCAGGACCGCGCCCCCGATTACGAGGATCTGCTGGCGGGCGGCGCCACGCTTGAGGAACTGGCCGAGGAGACGGAGCTGGAGCTGGGCCAGATCGACTGGACCGCTGACGCCAGCCCCACCGAGGGCGGCATCGACGGGTATGAGACGTTCCGAGAGCGCGCCGCCGAAATCCAGACCAGCGATTTCCCGCAGCTGTTCGAACTGGCTGATGGCGGCGTCTTCGCCCTGCGCCTGGACGAAATCGTGCCGCCGACGCTGATCCCCTTCGAGGAGGTGCGCGACGAGGTTCTGGCCGACTGGCGCGCAGCCGAGGTGCAGCGCCAACTGCTGGCCGTCGCCGCCGAGGATCGCGTCGCTGCGGTGGCCGAGACCGCGCCAGCGCCCGCGGCTTCGACGGCCGGCGCGAATGGTGTCGTGGCCAATCCGGGACGCCAACCGGCCGAGCCGCAGCAGCCTGCCGCCACCTCGGCTGCGACTTGGACAACGGAAGAGGGCCTCTCGCGCAGCGACTGGATGGACGGCCTGCCGCCGCAGCTTCTATCGCAGGCCTTCGCGCTGTCGGAACCCGGCGACGTCGATGTCGTCGATGCAGGGAACCGTGTGTTCCTGCTGCGCCTTGACGCGATCAACGACGCCGATCTGGATGGCGAGGATGCGGGCCCGATCCGCCAGGCGGTGCAGGCGCGGCTGGACCAGTCGATCCAGGCCGATATCTTCGATTACTACGCCCGCCACGTCCAGCGTGGGGCTGAACTGCAGCTGAACCAGCAGGCGATCAACGCCATCAACGCGCAGGTCCAGTGATGCATCTGACACCCGAGTTCGATGCCTTCGAGGCCGAATGGAAGGCCGGGCGCAACCAGCTGGTGACGATCAGGCTGGCGGCGGACCTGGATACGCCCGTCAGCCTGATGCTGAAGCTGGCCGAGGCCGCGCCGCAGAGCTTCATGCTTGAATCCGTGACCGGAGGAGAGCTTCGCGGACGCTATTCAATCGTCGGGATGAAGCCGGATCTGATCTGGGACTGCCGCGACGGTCGCGCCCGGATCAACCGGCATGCGCGGTTCTCGACCGATTTCGCAGACGACCCACGCCCCGCGCTGGACAGCCTGCGGGCGTTGATCGCGGAAAGCCGGATCGAGACCATGCCGGAAGGGGTGCCGCCGGTGGCCGCGGGTCTGTTCGGCTATCTGGGCTACGACATGATCCGGCTGGTCGAGCACCTGCCGGATGTGAACCCCGACCCCCTGGACCTGCCGGACGCAATGCTGATGCGGCCCTCGGTCGTGGCGGTCCTGGACGGCGTCAAGGGCGAGGTGACGCTCTGCGCGCCGGCTTGGCAGGATGGCGGTGACAATGCACGCGCCGCCTATGCCCGCGCGGCCGAACGGGTCATGGATGCGCTGAGGTCGCTGGACCGCCAGCCTTCCGAGCCGCGCGCGCTTGGCGACGATGCGCAAATCGGCACGCCGGTCTCGAATTTCGCCAAGGCCGATTATCTGGCGGCCGTCGAGAAAGCCAAGGAATATATCCGCGCCGGGGACATCTTTCAGGTCGTGCCCAGTCAGCGGTGGCGGATGGAATTTCCGCTGCCGCCATTTGCGCTGTATCGCAGCCTGCGGCGGACGAACCCCTCGCCATTCATGTTCTTTCTAAATATGGGCGGATTCCAGATCGTGGGCGCCAGCCCCGAGATCCTGGTCCGACTGCGCGACGGAGAGGTCACGATTCGCCCCATCGCCGGCACCCGTCCGCGCGGCGCGGACGAGGCCGAGGATCGCGCGCTGGAAGCCGACCTGCTTTCTGACCAGAAAGAACTGGCCGAGCATCTCATGCTGCTGGACCTGGGGCGGAACGACGTCGGGCGGGTGGCCAAGCCCGGGACCGTGCGTCCGACCGAGAAGTTCGTGATCGAACGCTACAGCCACGTCATGCACATCGTTTCGAACGTCGTTGGAGAGCTGCGGGACGGTGAGGATGCGCTGTCGGCGCTGCTGGCCGGTCTGCCGGCGGGTACCGTGTCTGGCGCACCCAAGGTCCGCGCGATGGAGATCATCGACGAACTGGAGCCCGAGAAGCGGGGCGTCTACGGCGGAGCTGTCGGCTATTTCGCCGCAAATGGGGAAATGGACATGTGCATCGCCCTGCGAACGGGGGTGATCAAGGATCAGGCTCTCTATATCCAGGCAGGCGGTGGCGTCGTCTATGACAGCGACCCGGAAGCCGAGTTCCAGGAGACCGTGAACAAGAGCCGCGCTTTGCAGCGCGCGGCCGAAGGGGCGGCACGGTTTACGCGCAGCAACGGTTGAACATGGAAGAAGGGCGGCCGCGGGGCCGCCCTTCTTCGAAATGATGGAGAAATCAGTTGGCCGGAGCGGTTTCGGTCGTTCCTTCCATCGGCTCCGCCTCCATGCCCTCGGCAGGTTCGGCCTCCATGGTGTCCATCGGCTGTGCGTCCATGCTTTCCGTTTCGGTTTCCATGGTTTCGGTCTGCATGTCGCCGCTGTCGGCAGGCTCTTCCATGATCTCGGTCGCAGCGGGATCGGTGGTCGCGTCCATGGCGGGTGCGGTGGTGGCTCCCATGCCACCGGTGGCCATCGGATCGGCCGCAGGGGCGGTGGCGTCGGCGGCGGGATCGGTCATCATGTCGCCAGCCGGCTGCTCCTGCTCGCGGAACACGTATTCCGGTGCTGCGTCAGCCTCTTCTTGCGTCAGATCGGACGTGATCTCCTGCGCGTCCGAGTTGATGGTCAGCTCTTCCCAGGGCAGGGCGATCTGCTTTTCACCGATACCGAGGAAACCGCCGACGCCGATGACTGCGGCCTTCATCTGGCCGGTGTCGCCGTCAACGATCAGGTCGTTGATCGAGCCGATGTTCTCACCGTTGGGCGAGGTCACGGTCGTGCCAGTAATCCAGTCCACGCGCCATTCGTTTGCCGCCTGCTGCTGTTCGACCTTTTCGGCGGCCGATGCGGCAGCCGCGTCCTCGGTTGCCTCCATGTCGGCTGCGGGCATCTCGGCCGCGGGATCGGTGGTCGCATCAGTCGTCATCGGGGCCGTTTCCATGGTCTCGGTGCCGGTGGCCGGATCCGTGGCGGCGTCCTGTGCCTGTGCGGCGAAAGCGACGGGAAGGGCGAAGGCGGTGGTCAAAAGAAGCTTACGCATGTCTTTCTCCTGTGTATGACGCAGGATGAAGAAGCACCCCGCGATTGGGTGCACAATGCGCATCTCGGCCGCTCGGTTCCGCCCGATCGAGGGGGCGGAACAGGAAGTTGATCAAGCTGTCGTGAGGCGCCTCAGTCCTCGCCGCGGAAGGGCTGGACGTATTGCAGGGCCATGTCCCAAGGAAAGAAGATCCAGGTGTCCTGGCTGACTTCGGTCACGTAGGACGCCACCATGGGTTTGCCCTTCGGCTTGGCATAGACCGTCGCCAGGTGGGCCTTGGGATACATCTCTCGGATCAGCTCCAGCGTGCGGCCCGAATCGACAAGATCGTCCACCACGAGGATGCCGTCGCCGTCGCCCATCAGCTCGGCGTCGGGACGCTTCAGGACCTCCAGCTGACCTTGGCCAGCCTCGGCGGCGACACCCTTGTAGGACCGGATCGAAATCGTGTCGATCGTGCGGATGTCCAGTTCCCGCGCAACGATCATGGCAGGCACAAGCCCCCCTCGGGTGACGGCGACGACGGCCCGCCATTCGGTTCCGTCCAGTCGCCAGGCCAGCGCGCGGGCATCGCGGTGCAGCTGGTCCCAGCTGACGTGGAACCCTTTCTCGTGTGGCAGGCGGTCGTTCACGCTCAGGTCTCCTTCAATGCCGCAGGACCAGTGACAGCCCCAAGGCCGCAATCGCAAGCCCAGCTGCCCGGTCGATCCAGAACTTTGCCTCGTAATAGCGTCGCCGCAGGAACGGCAGCGCCATCAGGCTGGCCAGTGCGGTATAGAAGAACAGCTCGACCGACAAGGCCACAGCGTAGATCGCCCCCTTGTCGGCCATCCCCAGTGCCGCGGGAAAGATTGACAGCAGCACCGCCGAGTAAAAGAGCGCTGGTTTAGGGTTCGACAGGTTCAGCGTCAGCCCCGACAGCATTGTCATGCCATGAGAATCGGCCGGGTCGGGCAAGGGATCGGTGGCGTGCCGCCACAGCTTCGCGCCGATCCAAGTCAGATAGAGCCCGCCAACGATCTTCATGAGGACCAGCGTCCAAGGCGCGATGCGGAACAGCGCCGTCAGCCCCAGGAGTGCAAAGAGGCACCAGAATGACGCGCCGATCGCCAGGCCCCAGCCATAGGTCAGCGCACGCCGTCGCCCAAGGGCAAAGGCGCCCTGACTGACAGCGATGACGCCGGGGCCGGGCGACAGGATCGCAACCGCAAGCGTCGCGACGAAGACACCCAGCTGTTCCGGTGTGATCTGGATCATGAGGCAGCCGCGATCAGTCCTTCTTCACCGTCGCGATGTCGGGCGCGTCCACCGCCTTCATGCCGACGACGTGGTAGCCCGCGTCGACGTGATGCGTCTCTCCGGTGACGCCGGCCCCCAGGCGCGACAGCAGGTAGAGTGCGGAGTTTCCGACATCCTCCTGCGTGACATTGCGCCGCAGCGGAGAGTTCAGTTCGTTCCACTTCATGATGTAGCGGAAATCGCCGATGCCGCTGGCGGCCAGCGTCTTGATCGGACCGGCGCTGATCGCATTCACGCGGATGCCGTCCTTGCCGAAATCCTCGGCCAAATAGCGGACGCTGGCCTCGAGCGCGGCCTTGGCGACGCCCATGACGTTGTAGTGGGGCATGACGCGTTCCGCCCCGTAATAGGTCAGCGTCAGCATCGACCCGCCATCCGTCATCATCGCGGCGGCACGGCGGGCGACGGCGGTGAAGGAATAGACGGAGATGTCCATCGTCATCAGAAAATTGTCGCGCGTGGTTTCGGCATAGCGCCCGCGCAGCTGCTCCTTGTCGGAAAAGCCGATGGCGTGGACGAGAAAGTCGAGCCCGTCCCACTGCGCCCCCAGGGCCGCGAAGAGGGCGTCGATCGAGCTCTCGTCAGACACGTCGCAGGGCAGGACCGTGGTTGAACCGAGCTGCGCGGCCAGCGGGTCGACACGCTTCTTCAGCGCCTCGCCCTGGTAGCTGAAGGCCAGTTCTGCGCCCTCGGCCGCCAAGGCCTTGGCGATGCCCCAGGCAATTGACTTGTCGTTGGCCAGTCCCATGATGAGACCCCGCTTGCCGGCCATCAGACCAGTTTTCTGCTCGCTTGACATGTGCCGTCCCTCGCGGTTTCAACCCTTTGAGCGGTGTTAGGCCAAGAGCTATGCCGCATCAAGCACAAGGAAGGCGCGATGACAGATCGAACCGGAATCTTCGCGGGCGACGACCCGTTCGACATCGCTCGGGCCTGGCTCGAGGAAGCCAGGCAGCAAGAGCCGAACGATCCCAATGCGATCGCACTGGCCACGGTGGACCCCGACGGACTTCCGGATGTGCGGATGGTCCTGCTGAAGGACATCGACGGTCAGGGGGCCGACGGATCCTTCGTGTTCTACACGAACTATGACAGCGCCAAGGGCCGGCAGCTCGCGGCCAGCGGCAAGGTCGCGTTCGTGATGCACTGGAAATCGCTGCGGCGTCAGATCCGCGTTCGTGGCACAACGTCGCGCGAAGATGGGCCGCAGGCCGATGCCTATTACGACAGCAGGGCCCTTCAGAGCCGGCTGGGTGCCTGGGCGTCGCGCCAGTCGCAACCCCTGTCCAGTCGCGGCGCCTTGGTCGCCGAGGTTGCTCGTGTAGGCCTCAAACAAGGGACAAATCCGACGCGACCGCCGTTCTGGGGCGGATTCCGGATCAAGCCCACTCAGATCGAATTCTGGGCGGACGGCGCGTTCCGCCTGCACGACCGCTTTCAGTGGACGCTTGACGACGCGGGTCGGTGGCAAACCGCCCGTCTTTTTCCTTGATCTTGACGAAATGCGCCACGGGGCAGAGATTGTATCGACAGGGCGCATCCCGATGCGACGTAAGGTGCTGTATTGTAGTTGCCTTGGGCAGACCGTAGGGTCCCTCGGTTGGGTAGATGTATGAATACGGAAATGCGATGACTGACGATGGTGGCCTCAAGCTTGTAACCGGGTTGGTGAAGTGGTTCGACCCGACCAAGGGCTATGGGTTCATCCTGGACGACAAGGGCGGGACGGACATCCTGCTGCATGCAAACGTGCTGCGCAACTTTGGGCGCAGCTCGGTTGCCGACCAGTCACGCGTGCGCGTTCTGGTGCAGGAAACACGCCGCGGCGTTCAGGCCGCAGAAGTCGTGTCGATCGAGCCGCCGATCTCGGACGGACAACCGCCCATCGCCGACCTCGATATCGAGATCATTGAACATCTGGACAGCCTGCCGCTTCGTCCTGCGCGGGTGAAATGGTTCGACAAGTCCAAGGGATTCGGCTTCGCAAACATCTTCGGTCATTCCGAGGACGTATTCATACATATCGAAGTGCTGCGCCATTCCGGTTTTGCTGACCTTGCCATCGGTGAGGCCGTTTGTGTCCGCGTGGTCGAGGGGCCGCGGGGCCTGATGGCGGCGCAGGTCTCTGCCTGGGACAGCGCGCTGCCCGCCCGCTCGGGGGAGGAGCCGGGCAGCAACGGCAACGGCGGCGATTTCGTGGCGCATGTCGCCGAGTAAATTCGCCTGCGCCCTGGCGGTCGCCGCCTGCCTATCGCAAGGCCCTGCGCTGGCGCAGGAAGTCGTTCCCTTCGCCTCACCAGCACATTGCCAGGACAGTCGGCTTCTGATCGGGCTGGATGAAGACCGCGCCTTATCATTCCAGGTCGAGGTCGCCGATACACCTGAAAAGCGTGCTCGCGGGCTGATGTTCCGCACGCATCTTCCGGCGGGGCAGGGCATGCTGTTTGTCTACGAACGCCCGCAGCCGGTCAGCTTCTGGATGCGCAACACCCTGATCCCACTCGACATGGTGTTCATCGACGAAATCGGCGTGATTCGGCACATCCACCGCAATGCGACGCCCCTGGACGAGACGCCGATTCCCGGCGCAGCCGCAGGTGATCCTGCGCCAGACCGCCTTATGGTGCTGGAACTGGCCGGTGGAGAGGCTGCGCGTTTAGGGCTGAAGAGCGGCCAACCAGTGGCCCATCCCGCGCTTTTGGCGCAAGAAGAGGCTTGGCCCTGCGCCTAGGTCTTCCCACCGCCGAGACAATGGTCTAAAGCAGCCTCGTCGGGATGCGACGGTCGAGGCAACCCGACTGTCGGAAGGCGATGCAGGATAGGAGCGGCGTGATTTCCTCAGGGCTCACACCGCAACTTTATCTAAGTCGTTCTGCCGGGAAAGGTGACGGAGTGTAGCGCAGTCTGGTAGCGCGCCTGGTTTGGGACCAGGATGTCGGGGGTTCGAATCCCTCCACTCCGACCATTTTCCTTCCTTGATCGTCACGCGCCCGCTCCTCGGCTTTATGCCAAGCGCTGCGAATCAGAACGAAACGATGGCGGGAACGTTGGATTGGTGTCAGCGCGACCCGTCAGAGCCGATGAAACTCCTGCATTCGCAGTCAAGGCCCGACAGGTTCAGCCGATGAATCGCGCCTAGGCTCCAGACTCATTGAGTTTCGCAGCCAGGACAAGACAGTCGCGGCCAATCCGATGGCTGAGAGGTATGTCTCCGGGCATCCGTCGTAGCGGGTTGCTCCATATGAGGAGGATCAGACAACAGCCCAGCGGTCTGCTTTTCCGACGATTGGCCAGTCCTTGAGGCGTCCGACCATGATCTCGATGCGGTTACGGCGTTTGTCGCGGCGCCTGTCGTATCTTGCGGGTCTCCCGGCCCGGTATGCAGACCTGTATTCCTCTGTCTTCCAGGGCTTCTCGCAGCCAGTCAGCGTCATGTCCTCGATCCGCCAGCAGCCATTCTGCATTCGGCAGATCGCCCAGAAGCGCCGCTGCGCCGGTGTCGTCGCTGACCTGTCCGGCCGACATGTGGAACCTGATCGGGCGGCCTTTCGCATCTGTGACGGCGTGCAGCTTTGTGGTCCGTTCTCGGGCGAAACTGTCCACTGGACAGTTTCTTCTTCCCTCGCACCCTTTCGTTCGATCGATCTGGCGACCACGCCCCCCTTTGTCGCACGCAGGCTGCACATTGTGCGGTGCGCCTTCAGACAGGTCGCATCGATCATGATCGTCTTCGGATCAGCACCCTCGGCGGCCAGGATGAGGGCGAAGACACCGTTATCGCTCCAGCGCTTCAAGCGATTGCAGAGGGTCTTCGGCGGTCCATATTCCCTCGGCCCACCGCCCCATCGCAAGCCGTTGCGATTGATGAAGACAATGCCGCTCAGCACCCGCAGATCATCGTCGCGTGGGCGGCCATGGCTCTTGGGAAAGCAGGGGCGAAGGCGCGTCATCTGCGCTTCCGTCAGCCAGAACAGGTTGCTCATCAATCCAAGTCAATGGGTCTGGAGGGTAGA
>JAYZBS010000177.1:0-9347 GCA_036338635.1 Pseudomonadota bacterium
GCGCCTTCGCCGGCATGGCCACCATTCCCAAGCGCGGTCTGACCCTGGCGCGTCACATAGACAAGCGGCGTGGGCGTCGGCCTCAGGCCGTTCAGCCGGGGCAGCTCGTCCAGAAGATCGAGAACCCATGCAGGTGGGGAACGCGCGCCATGGTGTTCGGGCTGGATTGACGAAACGCTCTCCAGTCTTGGCCCGTCAGCTCCCACGTAGCAGCCGCAATGATGAGATGGCGGGTGTGCGGTGTGCTAATCGACCGAAGTTTCCGGTTTTCCTACTTTTCTACCTGACAGAGTTACCCGCGCACTCGGTCGACACGCTTCCAGGCGCTGAAGCAGGGCTTCGCCTTACCCCGTCAAGCTCAGCCCACACGCTTGAACTCGGCAGTGCCGAAAGCGTCGAAGCGGTTCATGAGGGTGAAGCGAATATGAACTCCTGCTGCTTCGTCTGTCGGGGTGTCGTTCCTCGAAAGACTTCGGGCAGCGCAATTTTGCCTCGATCGGACTTCGGACGTGATATCCGGAATAAGACTTCCAGTTCGGCCCGAAGCGCCTGCTCGCCTGCAGGATGTCGCCCGCGGGCGTAGGCGCCAGGGCAATCCTCCTTCCAGAGACGCCCGCTCCTGCAGATGAGGCGTTGCCGCCGCGATGCACGATGGCGGTGCGGGCTGTCCAAGGCACCGTCTGCCGGTCGCAGTATCGTTCATTTGGCGGGATCTGCTCCAGTAGGTCAGGCAGAACCTCGCCGTCACTTACCGACCTGAAGTGAATTCTACACCTCGGATATCACCGTTGGCCGCGTCCATGGCCAGATGGACCTTGCGGCACTGGCTCCTGCGGTGTGCCGGGCTTGTGGGCCAGCCAGTCCCCTTCATTGGGCTCACGCGGCCCCACCGGGGCGACTGCCCCTCGTCACTCCCGGCATTCGGTCCCGTTGCCGTGGACCAGAAGCTTAGAGAGTGGCTCGCGGCGGTTGAACATCAGCACAGTAAGGAACTTCTGCCTGCGGCTCAGAGTGGAGAGGCGCGGGACCGGCCGCTGCGGTCTCAAGGATGTTGCAAGCTATCCCTGTGCTTTGACGAAGAGGGCCAAAGAACACCTGATCATCAGCCAAAACTGGATGGCTACATCAGACGACATCGGCAGACGGCAGGTCCTGTCCGTCAGTCACACCATATCCTCATCTAGCCTGATCAGCAGAGAACCGCGTTGCCTCGCGGCGCCACTGATGCACATCCACTTCGTCATGCAGTCACGCGCAGCGTCGGGTTTGCTCATGCCGAGATGCTCATCCTGCCAGCGCGGCCCGCGCGGACACCGCTGCAGGATCGGGTTCTGCCGAAGGATACCGCAGAATTGCCGTATGCGACGGATGTCTTCCTGACCTTGACCATTCCGCGCGGCTCGTTCAAGCGAGCGCCGGTGAGGGGCCCATAGCAAGCTTGATGAGCTTTGACCTGCTGCTTTAGCGGGCCATGCTGGCGAGCAAGTGCGACACGTAATCGGTGCATCCCACGCATAGCGAAAAGCCCGGCGCGGTGGCCGGGCTTCCTGGGCGAAGTGCCCGGCTGTCAGTCGACTGCAGCCTTGTTGACGCCGCCTTCGGCGATTTGTGTCATCGTCTGGTCGCCGTGGCGCGTGTGGTCCAGGCACTCTTGCAGGGCAGCGCCGTCGCCGTCGTGACCCAGACGGTTGGCAAAGCTGCGCACGCAGCCATAGCCCGCAATCGCATAGTGAGTCAGCCGCTGATACTGCGTGATGATCGCCGCGTCGCGGGTGTCGTCGTCGCCGAACTGCGTGTCGATGGCGTGCTTGCGCGCCTCGGCGACGATGCCCTCCATGCCCTTGCAGTGTTCTCCGGTCGGGTCGACGCCGTGGCGGTTGCACAGCTCAGAGATGGTTTCCATGCCGCGCTCGATGCCCTGGTTGCCAGCGATCAGCGCCTCGGACAGTTCTTTCGATTTGGCGGCCCGGCCCATTTCGGTCACGATGGGCTGGGACTGCTTGCAGGCCGAATAGAGGTCCTTCAGTTGGTCGAGATAGAGGTCTTGGAGCGAGTTGACGGTCATGTCTGCGCCTTTCCGTGATCAATCAAGATTCTGCGGCCCAACGCGCGGCGGCGGACGATGTTCCGGACGATCGGCGGCCATGGGGCGCTTGACTCTGGGTTCCTGCCGCGTCAGCACTGCAGGCCGCATATCCCCGTCCCGATCGCGAGAGGCCGCACCATGTTCGCCTGGTTCGAACGGCGCATCGACCCCTATCCGGACCAGACGCCGCAGATGCCGCCGCGGTCCTTCTGGCGCTTCGTGCTGCACTACAGCCGCGGCTCTTTGCCCTGGCTGGTGGCGCTTGCCGCGGGTTCCGGCGCCATCGCCATCATCGAGGTTTTGCTGTTCGGCTGGCTGGGAGAGCTGATCGACAGGCTGGCCGACACGCCGCCTGACGTCTTCTGGGGACAGGAGGGACGGCGCATCGCGATGATGGCGGTGGTGCTGCTGATCGCGATGCCGGTGCTGAACTTAGTCAGCACGCTGATCCTGCATCAGTCCCTGATGGGCAACTTTCCGCAGCGCATCCGCTGGCAGGCGCACCGCTATCTGCTGCGCCAGTCCGTCGGCTATTTCCAGGACGAGTTCGCCGGCCGCATCGCGCAACGCCTGATGCAGACCGCGCTGGCCGTCCGCGAGGTTGCCATGAAGATCATGGATGTCGGCAGTTATGTCCTGATCTATTTCCTGGGCGCGCTGATGCTGGCGGCCAGCCAGGACTGGCGCCTGGCGCTGCCGTTCCTGCTGTGGGCGCTGGCCTATGGGGTGATGCTGTGGCAGATCGTCCCCCGGCTGGGGCGTGTCGCGCAGGCGCAGGCCGATGCGCGCAGCTTGATGACGGGGCGCATCGTCGACAGCTATACCAACATAGCGACCGTGAAGCTGTTTTCCCATTCCGACCGAGAGGAACGGTGGATGCGCGAAGGCATGGATGGGTTCTTGCGGACCGTGTATTCGCAGATGCGCCTTTCCAGCACGCAGGACGTGGTGCTGAACCTGATCAACGTCTGGCTTCTGGGCTCGGTCGCGGGGCTGGGGCTGTGGCTGTGGTCGCAGGGGCAGGTCGCGGTCGGCGCGGTGGCCATCGCCGTGCCGCTGGCCATGCGGCTGAACAGCATGTCCCACTGGATCATGTGGGAATTCGCCGCGCTGTTCGAAAACATCGGCACGGTCCGCGACGGCATCACCAGCCTGGCCCTGCCGCGCCAGGTCCGCGACGCCCCGGATGCCATCCCGCTGCGCCCCGGCGCCGGAGAGGTGCGGTTCGAGAACGTGACATTCCGCTATGGCGGGGTCGAAGGGGCCGAGCCGATGGCGGTGCTGGATGACCTGACGCTGCACCTGCGCCCCGGAGAGCGGGTGGGCCTTGTCGGACGGTCAGGCGCCGGCAAGTCAACGTTGATCAACCTGCTGCTGCGGTTCCACGACATCGACGGCGGGCGCATCACCATCGACGGCCAGGACGTGTCGCGGGTCACGCAGGACAGCCTGCGGGCGGCCATCGGGGTGGTGACGCAGGACAGCTCTTTGCTGCACCGGTCTGTCCGCGAAAACATTTCGTATGGCCGCCCCGACGCCTCGGAGGAGGAGATCCAAGCCGCCCTGCGGACCGCCGAGGCCGAAAGCTTCGTGCCGGACCTGTCCGACAGTCACGGCCGCAAGGGGCTTGACGCGCATGTCGGCGAACGCGGCGTGAAGCTGTCGGGCGGGCAGCGGCAGCGGATCGCGATCGCACGAGTGGCGCTAAAGGACGCGCCGATCCTGATCCTGGACGAGGCGACCAGCGCTCTGGACAGCGAGGTCGAGGCGGCGATCCAGTCGCGGCTCGAGGCGCTGATGCAGGGCAAGACCGTCATCGCCATCGCGCACCGCTTGTCGACCATCGCAGCGATGGACCGGCTGGTGGTCATGGATCGCGGCCGGATCGTCGAGCAGGGCAGCCATGCCGAGCTGCTGGCCCGCGGCGGCATCTATGCGCGGCTGTGGCAGCGCCAGTCCGGGGGATTCCTGACTGCGGACGAGGCCGTGCCGGCCTGACCGGGCGGCATCAGCGCACCAGGGCCGCCCTGGCGGCGCCGATGACGGCCGTGGTCAGCCCCTGCAGACGCTCGGCGGCCATGCGGCTGATCTGCCAAAACAGCGGCACGTCCAGCGGCGTCTCTGGCACCAGCTCGACCAGCGCCCCTGACGCCAGGTGATCCTCGACCAGGGATGCGGGGTTCAGGCCCCAGCCCAACCCGGCGCGGCAGGCATCCACGAACCCATGGGTCGAGGGGACGGAGTGGCAGGGCAGCGCGACAGGCTGTGCGAAGACCTGGCGCACCCAGCTTTGCTGCAGGTCGTCCTTCTGGTTGAAGCGCAGCGCCGGCGCCCGGGCGAGCGCGGCCGGGGTGACGCCATCGCCGAAATGTCGGCGCACGTATGCGGGGCTTGCCGTCGCGCGATAACGCTGGCTGCCAAGCCGCGTGACGCCGCACCCCTGCACCGGCGGTGCCAGCGAGGTAACGGCGGCAAGGACGCGCCCCTGCCGCAGCCAGTCAGCGGTATGCTGTTCGTCGTCGATCGCGATGTTCAGCAGGTGGTCCGACTGCTTCGCGAAGGCCGCCGCCGCGGGCAGGAACCATGTCGCCAGGCTGTCGGCATTTGTTGCCACCTCCAGCGTGACGCGGGGGCCTCCATCCGGACCGGCCGCGCCCGGCAGATGCTCCAGCAGCGCCTCCTCCAGCATGGCGACATTTTCCATGTGACGGCAAAGCCAGGCGCCCGCCTCGGTGGCGATGCAGGGCTGCCCGCGCCGGATCAGGACCACCCCCAGCCGCTCCTCGAGGTTCCTGACCCGCTGTGAGATGGCCGAGGGCGTGACGTTCAGCGCCCGCGCTGCGCCTTCGAAGCTGCCGGTCTGAACGATCATCGCGACAGCCCGCGCCCCCGCGTAATCAAGCATGAACAGTTTCCCTTATGCCGCATTAGAAGATCAAGTTTTCCTAATGCGGCCGGCTGCGCTAGATCAAGCGTCACCTCAACGGAAACCACAGATGAACCTTGGCGTCTACATGACCGGCATGATGACCGGCCTCAGCCTGATCCTGGCGATCGGTGCGCAGAATGCCTTCGTGCTGCGGCAGGGGCTGCGCGGTCAGCATGTCTTGGCTGTGTGCCTGGCCTGCGCGCTGTCGGACGCGATCCTGATCGTGCTGGGCGTGACCAGTTTCGGCCGGGTGGCGGCTTGGCTTCCATGGCTGTCGCCCGTGATGCAAGTTGCGGGGGCGGCGTTCCTGATCTGGTACGGCGCGCTGAGCATGCGCGCAGCGCTGCGCTCTGACGATGCGCTGGTGATCGGCAGCGGCAGTTCCGCCGGGCTGCGGCGGACGCTGCTTGCGTGTCTGGCCATCACCTGGCTGAACCCGCATGTCTATCTTGATACGGTGGTGCTTCTGGGGACGATCTCGACAAGGTTCGCCCCCGACACTGCGTCTTTCGCCGTGGGGGCCGTCAGTGGGTCGTTCCTGTTCTTCTTTTCGCTCGGCTACGGCGCGGCACGGCTGCGGCCGATCTTCGCGCGTCCATCGTCCTGGCGGGTGCTCGAAGCCGTCGTGGCGGTCGTGATGTGGACCATCGCCGCCAAGCTGATCCTGGCGGACTGACCACCGGCGGGTCCGCCAGTGAAAAGGCCCCGGACGATGCCGGGGCCTTGCTCGTTCGGTCGACGGGCGTCAGCGCGCCAGCAGGTCGGTGATGCGGCGGACCGAGGCGCGGCGGTTTTCGCGGATGTCGCCCTCGGCGCGGACGCGCGGGAACTGCTCGCCATAGCCCTGAGTCACTAGGTTCTCCGGCGGGACATCAAAATACTCGGTCAGCGCAAGCGCGACGGATTCGGCGCGGCGGTCGGACAGCGCCAGGTTCGCAGCGTCCGAGCCCACGGTATCGGTATGACCTTCGATCATGAAGATCTCCTGCGGGTTCTCGGCAATGACGTCACGGATGGTCGCGCCGAGCGACTGCAGCTGTTCCGCCTGATTCGGCCGGATCGCGGCCGAGCCGGTATCGAAAGTGATCGCGTCGATATTGACCGGTGCCACCAATGCGCGGACCTCGGGGATGTTGCGGATCTGCGAGAGGGTGAAGCGGCGGTCGAAATCCGACTCGCGCTGCAGGGCCTCGCGAAGGGCGGCCTCGTCCAGCGTCGTGCCGTCGTTCTGGACGGGCGCGGGCGGGGGAAGCTGGCTCACGTCGACCGGCTGCACGTCGGCGGTCTCGTCGATCAACTGCGTGGTCTGGCCGTCGGCCGATACCAGCGTGCGGCGCAGCACGCGCAGATCGGCATCGCGGATGGTGACGACGCGGCTGCCATCTTCGCGTGTGACGATCGTGCGCGACGAGCCGTCGTCGAAGTTCTCGGTCGTCACGGTCGAACCGGGCTGGCGCAGCAGAGCCACCTCGTCCTTGATGACTTCCTGACTGCCGTCGGGGCGGGTCACCACCACCCGGTCCGGCGTGCTCAGCGCCACCTGGCGGTTGTTGTTGAGATAGGTGCCGACGGCCACAGCGCCCAGACCCAGCAGCAGCGCGCGGGTCAGGTCGTTGTCGTCGTCATCCTCTTCGGCGCGGGCTTCGGGCTGCTGGCCGGTCGCCGCCGCCAGCGCGTCGCGCAGGTTGGTGGTGAACTCCTCCGAGGAGGAACGCGCGGTTTCCTCGGTCACCGTCTGCTCGGTGACCTCGCCCTGACCCTCCGCGGCGTCGAGCGCTGCGGCGTTGACCGGCGCGCTAGCCTGCGCTGCCTCGCGCGAGGCTGCGGTCTCAGGCGTGTCTTCCTCTGCGGCGCGGCGCACCAAATCGCCGTCCTGGCCGACCCGGTACATCTGGACATCGACGGGGGCCAGGCGAAGCTCACCCGCCTGGTTCGTCTCGACCACAACGCCACGGGGGGTCATGGCGCGACCGTTATCGGCGCAAGGGAAGCTGCCCCCGCCGAGGCAGGTCAGCGACCCGGCCTGAAGGCCTCCCGAAAGCTCTTGCTGAAGGACGTTCGCAAGCCCCGGCATCACACCTGCGCGGTCCGTCTGCACGCCGCCTGCGGCCAGACGCAGACCGCCCTCGGCGGCAGCGGCGCCTTCGGCTTGGGGCTGACCGGCCGGATCAGCGGTTCCAGTGGCCGGCTGAGCCTGAGACTCTGCGGCGCGCGGGGCTTCTGCGGGGGCGGGTTCGGACGCCGCTGCATTGGTTTCGGCCTCGCGCAGCGCCTTGGTCAGGTCCTGAGTCTCCTCCTCGACCTGCGCCTCGACGGGGGCTTCGGCCTGCGGGGCGTCCGCCTGCGGCTCAGGGGCGGCCTCGTCCTCCAGAAGGGCGTCGGTCAGGTCTTGGGTCTGTTCCTCGACCTGCGTCTCGGTCTGTGCAGGCGCGGCTGCGTCCGAGGGCGTCTCGGCAGCGGCCGGGGCATCCCCGGCTGGCGCCGCATCAGCCTGCGCGGGCGCCGCGTCGGCCGGCGCAGCGGCACGTTCCGGCTTGGGAGCAGGTGCGCGTTCAGGCTTGGCCGCAGGCGCCTCCGCAGGGGCGTTGCCGTTCTGGCCCTCGCCACCCGCCTGCGAAGCGGCCTCACCGCCTTGGCCGTCCCCAGCGGCTTCACCATTCGAGCTATCGGTCATGGCCTGCGCCGAGGCTCCGCTATTCTGACCGTTGCTGTCGGCTTCACCGTTGCCGCCACCGGTCTGAGCTGCAGCATCGTCACTCTGTGCACTCGTGTCGGCTTGCGCAGCGGCTTCACCACTCTGATCGCCGGCCTCGGCCGGCGCGGCGGCGTCCTGGCCCTCGGCGGGCTGCTCCTCGGTGGCCTCGGCATCATTAGCGGCCAGCGCGGCTTCCAGATCTTCGATGGCCGCGGCGTCCTCGCCCTCGGCCTGACCGTTTGCCGGCATGTCCTCGGTCGCGGCGGCCTGTGCCAGCACAATGCCCCGAGCGGCGGGGGCCGCCTCGGTCTGGATCTGCTGCGCGGCCGCCAGATGCGGGGCCAGCAACGACAGGCAGGCGGCAAGGGCGGTGGAGTTGTGGATGATCCGACGCATGGTCGCTCCTTTGCGGATGATCTTGGCTCTGGTTGACTGCATAACAGGCACTTCGCCCAACAGTTCCCCAAAAGACCGTGACCTGCGCGTGAGGGCGGTCATGGAAAAGGCCGCACCCGTGGGGATGCGGCCGTCTTCAGTCATAGTCGGGGGAGGCGGATCAGACGCCGTCGCCGACGAAGGCTTTCTCGACCACGAATTCGCGCGGGTCCGAGTTCGCGCCCTCGTGCAGGCCAAACCCTTCCAGCACCGCCTTCACGTCGACGTTGAAAGCCAGGCTGCCGCAGATCATCGCGCGGTCCGTCTCGGGCGAGATGGGCGGCAGGTTCAGGTCCGTCAGCACCTTGCCGGAGGTCAGGTTGTCGGTGATCCGGCCCATGAAAGGCGACGGCTCGCGCGTCGTCGTCGGGTAATAGAGCAGCCGCTTGGCGAAATCCTCGCCATACATCTCGGCCAGCAGCGGATCGTGGCGCAGGTTGTCGACCAGTTCGGCGCCATAGACCAGCTCCTCGGCGGTGCGGCAGGTGTGCATCATCACGACCTGTTCATAGCGCTCATAGGTCTCGGGGTCGCGCATCAGGCTGGCGAAAGGCGCGATGCCGGTGCCGGTGGCCAGGAACCACAGCCGCTTGCCGGGCAACAGCGCGTCCAGAACCAGGGTGCCGACGGGCTTGGGGCGCAGGATGATCTGGTCGCCCGGCTTGATGTGCTGCAGCCGAGAGGTCAGCGGCCCGTCCGGCACCTTGATCGAATAGAATTCAAGCCCGTCGTCCCAGTTGGGCGAGGCGATGGAATAGGCGCGCAGGATCGGCTTGCCGTTGTCGCCGGGCAGGCCGATCATCACGAATTCCCCCGACCGGAAGCGCAGCGAGGCGGGCCGGGTTACGCGGAAGGAAAACAGGCTGTCGGTCCAGTGCTTGACCTCGGTCACGGTCTGGGCGTCGGGCAGGGTCTTGGCGGGGGCCTCGGTCACGGGCAGGTCCAGTGTCATGGCTAATTCCTGTCGGTTCTTATCGGAGAGGGGGGTCGGGCGAAAGGGCGCTTCACCCGGCCAGCTGCGCCCGATGGTCCCAGTCCTTCCAGTCGGCGCGGGCCAGCCACTGGTCCTCGGGCTGGCGGGCGGCGATGTCGGCGGCAACCAGCACCTCGTCGAAGCCCACGCGGCGGGCCATGGCGTATTGGTCGGCAATCAGCCGGCCGCTGGCGCGCAGGCGGCCCTTGTAGCCCAGTTCCCGCAGGCG
>JAYZBS010000178.1:0-9039 GCA_036338635.1 Pseudomonadota bacterium
GTCGACCTGATCCGCCAGGAATGGGGCAAGATGGCCCAGGGCGTGACCGAGCAGGAACTGACCGACGCCAAGACCTATCTGACCGGCGAATACCCGCTGCGGTTCGACGGCAACGGGCGCATCGCGGGCATCCTGTCGGGCATGCAGCTGATCGGGCTGCCGGTCGACTACATCGACGAGCGGAACGCCAAGGTCGAGGCGGTAACGTCCGAGGACGTCACCCGCGTCGCCGAACGCCTGCTGGACCCCGAGCAGCTGCGATTCGTCCTGGTCGGCCAACCCGAAGGGATCCAAGCCGAAACCGCCGCTACGAACTGAAGCCGGGGGAAGGCCTCTCCAAGCGCCGCGCCCCGATGGGTCGCGGCGCGGTCGTTCGTGTGTCCAACCGACCGCGACCCACTGGCGGCGCACCCCTTGGGCTGCTAGATTTGGGGCGATGAACATCCACGCCCGCAACATAAGCCCGGTGATCCGCCAGCTGGACGAAGACACCGCCAACCGCATCGCGGCAGGCGAGGTGGTCGAGCGTCCCGCCTCGGCCGTTAAGGAACTGGTCGAGAACGCGCTGGACGCCGGCGCTACCCGCATCGACATCGCCATTGAAGAAGGCGGCAAGCGCCTGATCCGGGTCAGCGACGACGGCTGCGGGATGCTGCCGGAAGAGCTGCCGCTGGCGCTGTCTCGCCACGCGACCAGCAAGATCGACGGCAGTGACCTGCTGGCGATCAGCAGTTTCGGTTTTCGAGGCGAGGCCCTGCCCTCGCTGGGGGCGGTGGGGCGGCTGACGATCACCTCACGCCGGCGCGGCTCTGATGGCGCGGTCATCACGGTGGCCGGCGGACGGCTGGCCGACCCCCGCCCGGCCGCGGCGAACTGCGGCACGGTCGTGGAACTGCGCGACCTGTTCTTCGCCACGCCTGCCCGCCTGAAGTTCCTGCGCACAGAGCGCGCCGAGACGCAGGCCGTGGCCGAGGCGGTTCGCCGCCTGGCGCTGGCCGAGCCCTATGTCGGCTTCTGCCTTGCCTCGGACGGGCGCGAGATCTTTCGCGCCGATGCCGAGCAGGGCGAACTGTTCGGCGCGCTGACGATGCGCCTGACCCGGATCATGGGGGTCGAGTTCACCGACAATGCCCTGCCCATCGACGCCGAACGCGACGGCATCGCGCTGACCGGGTTCGCAGCGTTGCCGACCTATTCGCGCGGCGCGGCGGTCGCCCAGCATCTTTACGTGAACGGCCGACCGGTCCGCGACAAGCTGCTGACCGGTGCGCTACGCGCGGGATACATGGACGTTCTGGCGCCGGGGCGACACCCGGCTGCGGTGCTGTTTCTGGCCTGCGATCCGCAACTTGTGGACGTGAACGTCCATCCTGCCAAAGCCGAGGTGCGGTTCCGCGACCCCCAGGCGGCGCGTGGGCTGATCGTCAGCGCGCTGCGTCACGCGATGGCGGGGGCCGGGCACCGCGCCTCGTCGACCGTGGGCGCGGCGACGCTGCAGGCGATGCAACCGCGGGGGTCGCATGGCCCGGTGCGGCATTCGGCAGCGGCCATCAGGGCGGGATTGGACCTGCAGGCGCCGGTGCTGCCCCCATCCGCCACGGCGTCCCCTGCTCCGCAGCCGGGCTTTGCCGAGGCCCCCTCGGCCCGGTTCGAACCCGTGGAGGACCCGCGCCACTATTCGGCCGGCGATGCGCCCCTGGGGGCGGCACGGGCGCAGATCCACGAGAACTATATCATTGCGCAGACCGCCGACGGGCTGGTCATCGTCGACCAGCACGCCGCGCACGAACGCCTGGTCTATGAGCGGCTGAAATCGCAAGCCGAGGCGAACGGCATCGCGGCGCAGGCCCTGCTGATCCCCGAGATCGTGGAACTTTCAGAGGCCGACGCCGCCCGCATCCTGTCCGTGTCCGAGGATCTGGCGGCCCTCGGCCTGGTGATCGAGCCCTTCGGCGGCGGCGCGGTCGCGGTCCGCGAGGTGCCGGCGATGCTGGCGCGGCTGGACGTCCGGGCGCTGATCCACGACATCCTGGACGATCTGGCCGATCAGGGCGCATCGGACCGGCTGCGGGCGCGGCTCGACGCCGTGCTGTCGTCCATGGCCTGCCACGGCTCGGTCCGGTCGGGGCGGCGCATGACCGCCGACGAGATGAACGCCCTGCTGCGGGAGATGGAGCGCACGCCGAAATCTGGCCAGTGCAACCACGGGCGCCCGACCTGGGTCAAGCTGCCGCTGTCCGATATCGAGCGCCTGTTCGGACGTCGCGACTGACCGGGCCGGCCGCCGGCTGCCTTGGCGGCCGACGACCGATCACCGGCGGTCAGGCGTCGCCCGAACCTTCGGGCGTGATGCGGATCATCTGACCGTTCTCGTGATCGGTGATCAGCATCAGTGCGCCGTCCTGTGCGACCTCGACATCACGGACGCGGCCGATGCCCTGCAGGTGGCGGTCCTCTCCGGCAACACGGCCGTCCCGGATGTCCAGACGGATCAGCTCTTGCGACTTCAGCGCGCCGATCAGCGCCTGGCCCTGCCATTCGGGGAACATCTCTCCGTCATAGAAGGTCATGCCGCTGATCGCCGGCGACGGGTCCCAGTAGTAGACGGGCTGCTGCATCCCCTCCATCTCCTCGACACCCTGCTGGGAGCCGTCATAGTCGGTGCCGTAGCTGACCTCGGGCCAGCCGTAGTTCACGCCGGGCTGGATCAGGTTCAGCTCGTCGCCGCCCTTGGGGCCATGCTCTGCCATCCACAGCTGGCCGTTTGGGCCCATCGCGGCGGCCTGGATGTTGCGGTGGCCCATCGACCAGATCTCTGGCAGGGCGCCCTCGATGTCGGCGCCGGCGGGCGCCCCGGTCAAGGCGTCGATGCGGACGATCTTGCCCAGCGTCGATTGGGGATCCTGTGCATATTGCCGCGGTTCGGGGTCGGATCGTTCGCCGAGACCCACGAAGATATGCCCTTCGCCGTCATGGACGATCCGTGCGCCGAAATGCTTGGTCGAGGCCCAGGCCGGCTGCTGCTGGAAGATCCGTTCGACGTTCTCCATCATGGTGCCGTCTTCCGAAAGCGTGCCCGTGGCCACGGCGGTGGCATTCTCGCCATTGCCGCGGGGTTCGGCATAGGTCCACCAGACGCGACGGGTCTGGGCAAAATCGTCGGCGACAGACACGTCATGCAAACCGCCCTGTTCGCGGTTGTCGACTTCGGGGAGGCCCGAGATGGGGTCCGACACCTCGCCCCCGGCGGTGACGATGCGCATGCGGCCCGGGCGTTCGGTGACCAGCCAGCTGCCATCCGGCAACTGGTCCAGCCCCCAAGGATGGACCAGCCCTTCGGCCACGACCTCTTGCGCCAGTTCCACGTCACTCTCCAGTTCCGGGGCGCGCGTCTGGTTCTCGAAGGCGGGGGTCTGGTCATAGGCGGCGCCGTTGGGCGCGGCCTCGTTGAATTCCTGTGCGCATCCTGCGCCGGCCAGGATGGCGGTGGCAGCAAGGGCAGTCAGGCTGGTCGTCGTGCGGCGAGTCATGGCGGTCCTCCGGATGTCAGCGTATCGCCACCAATGCCTGCCGATGAACGGCGTTCCGCCGCCGTTGATCACGAAGCCTCACGATCCAGTCAGCGGCGGGAACAAGTCAGCCGCAGTGATCGACCTTCGCCATGTGCTGGGCGATGCCGGCCACCTGGTCCAGCCATTCACCGACCAGGACGGGGTCATGCGGCGCCGCCTGGACGCCGGTGGTCAGGCGGCCCGCACGGACGGCCTCGATCGCCAAGGCCACGGGAATCGACACCAGCTGCGCCATGGCGCTGCCTTTGTCGTTGCCCTTCGCGTCCAGCACCCATTCCTTGTGCCAGACCACGCGGCCGTCCCGTTCAGCCTTCAGCGCCACGAACAGGACGACGCGGTCAGGCTCGCCCACATCATAGGCATTGTCGCGCCAGAAGCCGTCGGCCATCTCTCGCAGGCGGGTCTCTCCGGCGGGACCCTCCAACGTCTCGATCTCGGTGAAGACCGGAGCCCAGGCCTTTTGCCAACCTTCCAGACGCAGAGTGCCGCGCACGAAATCCTGCACGTTCCAGGCGGGATCGAAGCGATACTGCTGCACGAAGGGCAGGCTGTCGCGGTTGGGATAGACCTCGAATCGCTCTGGGGTGGGCAGCGGCGCGTCGTAGGGCTCGATCGCGTGCCAAGGCCGCGCCACGTCGCGCACCGCCCCGTCCCGCAGCGACCGCGAGGGCGAGCGCAGGGCGCGCAGAACCCCAAGCGGCGACCAGCTGAACTTGTAGCGGAACGGGTTCGGATGGGCCGGGACGCCGCCGCAATAGGAGGTGAAGCTGATCCTGTCGCCCGGCTGGGCGGCCTGTCGGTAATCCTCGACCAGGTCATGCGCCATCAGGTGGTCGATGCCCGGATCCAGGCCCACCTCGTTGACCAGCGCCACGCCGGCGGCCCTGGCCTCGTCATCCAGCGCCGCCATCTCGGGCGAGACATAGCTGGAGCTGACGAAATGCGCGCCCTTGGCGATGGCCATGCGGGCCAGCGCCACGTGCTGATCCGCGGGCAGCATCGACACCACCACGTCGCCCTGGCGGACCATCGCCTCCAGCGCCTCGGGCGTGTATTCCCGGATCTCTTGCGTCAGGTCGCCGACCTGCTCTTGCGCCTTCTCGACCGTGCGGTTCCAGACATAGACGGCGGCGCCCGACCCGATCAGCCGGCGCAGCCCCGGGATTGCGCTGAGGCCTGTGCCGACCCAGTGGATTCTCATTTCAGACCTCTTTGGCGTGTTCGCGGTAAAGCCGCCCGGCGCGGCCCCAGGGTCCTGCATCAAGGGCGTCCAGCCCCTCCAGCACAGGCAGAAGCTGGGCCGCGTAATCGTCCGAGCTTTCGCGCGGCAGCATCGAGGGCAGGTTGTCGATCGCCATCACGTCCAGCGGCGGGTGGTCGGCGACGCGCAGCACCGGCGCGTCCCAGCTGGTGGTGCGGTCATAGACCTTGACCGGGGAAAAGTCGCTGGTGGGGTCGCAGGCCACGTCGCCGATCACGGTCAGCGTGCGGGCGGCGCCAGTGGCATCGGCGGGAACGAAGACCGGGGCGCCCGGCTGTGCCAGGATCGCGTTGATGAAGACGTCGTGCATCAGCACCTCGGGGAAGGGGCCGCCATGCGCGGTTTCGGCCAGGTCCCAGGCGGTAACGGGTACGCCCAGGTCGGCCATCAGGTCCGACGCGCCGCGCCCGACGCGTCCCTTGGCGCCGATGACGATCGCCCGCGGCCGCGGAAGCCCGGTCGCGTCCATCCGCGCGCGCAGGTCCTGCAGCAGGTGATCGCGGCTGGCATGGACATGGACCGGGCCGCAGATGCCGCCATGCGCCTGCGCGACCCAGGCCATCAGGGACACCGCCGCACCGGCATATCCCGCCCAATAGCCGAAGGCCGCCAGCCGCCGCCCGTCATCGTCCGTCAGGTATTCCAGGTCGTAAAGCGTCCCGCCGCCCTCCTTGAAACGCTGCAGCAGGACGCGCCCGGACGGCTGGCCCTTGAAGGCGTGGCCGAACATGATGTGGCGGTGGCGCAGGGGCGTGCCATCCTCGGGCAGTTCCTTCAGGCCGAAGACGATGGCGTCGTCGGGGGCATCGACCCAGCTGCCTTCGGGGGCGATGGTCGCCCCGGCCTTGGCGTAATCCTCGGTCGGGATGATGCGGCGGCGGCTTTCCTCGACGGTGGCGGTCATGCCGCGGTCGATCAGGCGGGCGACGCCGTCGGGGGTGATGCCGACGCGGTCCTCGTTCGGCCGGCTCTCTGCCCTGACCCACAGATGTGTCATCGCCAACCCCTTGTTCCGTGACCGATCTGCCCGCAAACTAGGCCAGCCGCGCCTTGGCCGCAAGAACGGGGAACCGGGACGCGCCACGCGATGTTTTCCACAGACCCCCGTCGAAGGATAAGACAATGCGCCTGACCCGTCGAACCGGACTGAAGCTTGCCGCCGCCCTGGCCGGAAGCGCCCTGATCCCTGCGCTGGCTCATGCCCAGGATGCCCCCTATCGCCACCAGGTCGAAGGCGGCGAGGTGGTGATCCACCCCGTCAGCCACGCCTCGATGGTCTGGGAAACGCCGGGCGGGGTGATCTATGTCGACCCGGTCGGCGGGGCCGAGGCCTATGCCGACCTGCCCGAGCCGGACCTGATCCTGATCACCCACGAACACGGCGACCACTACGACCAGCCGACCTTGGACGCCCTGCCCGAGGTACCGATCATCGCCAACCCGGCCGTGGCCGACATGCTGCCCGAGGCTATGGCCAGCCGCACGACCGCGATGGCCAACGGCGACGAGGGCCAGGCACTGGACATGCCGATCATGGCCATTCCCGCCTACAACACCACCGAAGATCGGCTGCAATACCACCCCGAGGGCCGCGACAACGGCTATGTCCTGACCATCGGCGGCAAGCGGTTCCTGATCGCCGGCGATACCGAGGACACGCCAGAGCTGCGTGACCTGCAGGACATCTTCGTGGCCTTCCTGCCGATGAACCTGCCCTACACTATGACCGTCGAACAGGCGGCCGAAGCGGTGGCGGCCTTTCAGCCGCAGGTGGTCTATCCCTATCACCACCGCGGCAGCGACGTGCAGGAGTTCCAGCGGCTGGTCGGCGAATCCAGCCCCGACACCGAGGTGGTCATCGCCGAATGGTACCCCGACGGCGAAGCCTGACAGGCATCATGCGCCGCCGGTCCCTGCGGATCATCCTCCTGTGGCTTGGCGCCCTGGGCGGCGTGACGCTGGTCCTCTGGATCTGGCCGTCGCTTCCGGCGCTGCAGTCGGACCTGACGCGGCTACAGGCGGTTCTGGAACACGGCCAGGGCTGGCGGGACAGGAACCCCCGGCTGGCCGCGCTGGCCTACCTGGGCAGCTTCGCGCTGGCCGGCGCCCTGCCGGTGCCAGTTGTCGTGGCGCTGACCCTGGCGGGGGGCGCCTTCTTCGGCTTCTGGCTGGGGCTGGCCCTGTCACTGGCCGGGACCATCGCCGCCGCGATGCTGACCTTTATGGCGGCGCGCCACCTGCTGGCGCGGCCCGTCAGGCGCCTGCTGGATGCGCGCATCGGCCAGCTGGACCGGATGGTCGAGGCGAACGGCGCGCTGGCGCTTCTCAGCCTGCGGATGACGCCGGCCCTGCCGTTCTTCGTGCTGAACATGGCCTGCGGCGTCAGCATCATGTCGGCGCGGGTCTTCGGGGCAGTGACGCTGCTGGGGGTGCTGCCCAACAAGCTGATCGTGACCGCCGCCGGGACCCAGCTGGCCGAGATCGACCACATCTCGGACATCGCCGGGCCTCGGGTGATCGCGGTCGTGGCGCTGCTGGCGGTGTTTCCCTGGATCGCCCGCTGGCTGTCGCGCCGCATGCGAAGCCGCCTGGCGCAGACCTGAAGCCGGGGCCTAGAACGGCACCGGCGCGGAAAAGCCCTGCACCACGCCGCTGTCCGGATGGCGGAAGCGCAGGCTTTCGGCATGCAGCATCAGCCGCGGATGGTCCGCCGCCGCCCCCGTCGCATAGAGCGGATCGCCCAGGATCGGGTGGCCGGTCTGTGCCATGTGGACACGCAGCTGGTGGCTGCGGCCGGTCACCGGCATCAGCCTGACCCGAGTCTCATCGTCGGTCGCACGCATCACCCGCCAGTCGGTCTGCGCGGCGCGGCCTTCGTCGTGGTCGACCTTCTGCCGCGGGCGATTCGGCCAGTCCACGATCAGTGGCAGGTCCACGCGACCCGTCTTCGGCTCCAGCCGCCCGGCCAGGCGCGCGACATAGACCTTGCGGGTCTGGCGTTCCTCGAACTGCTTCGACAGGTGTCGCTGCGCATGGGGCGTCAGCGCGAAGACCATCACGCCCGACGTATCAAGATCCAGCCGATGCACCAGCAGCACCGTCGGAAAAGCCGCCCGCAGGCGCGCGATCAGGCAGTCGGCCCGATCTTCGCCCCGCCCCGGCACCGACAGAAGGCCGGCGGGCTTGTCCACTACCAGAACCTCGTGGTCGGCATGAATGACGACCGGCGCGTCAGGCGGAGGCGCATAGACGAAATCGGTCATTTGGCGACAAGGCGCACCGCAAGGCCCGCGAACATGACGGCGGCGATCTTGTTGACCAGCCCCAGCCGCTTGCCGATCACGTTGCCGGCCAGGCCGCCGACGATTCCGTAGCCCATCGTCACCAGCGTGCCCGTGAAGGCGAAGATCAGCCCCAGGCCCAGGATCTGCTGCCAGATGGGGCCCCAGGCGATGTTCGTGAACTGCGGCAGGAAGGCCAGCATGAATAGCACCGGCTTGGGGTTCAGCGCGTTCGACAGAAAGCCCCGGCGGACGATGTTCCAGACCCGGACGCTGCCGCGGGCCGAGGGGTCGATCTCTCCGGCGCGCCAGCTTTTCCAGGCCAGCCACAGCAGATAGGCAGCGCCCGCATACTTGATCGCTCGCAGCGCCTCGGGATGGGCGGCGACGACTGCGCCCAGGCCGATGGTCGCCAGCGTCACATGCATCAGCACGCCCAGGCCCACGCCGATGCCCGCCCAGGCCCCGGCACGCGGTCCGCCCTGGATGCCGCAGGCGCTGGCAAAGAAGACGTCCTGCCCCGGTGCGAAGTTCAGGACCAGCCCGCCCGCGATGAACGTCATCAGCTGCGCTGCGGGGATGTTGGCCAGCGTCTCCCAGATCATTCGGGCGCCTCTTGCGGAAATTGCGGCAGCCCATCGGCAATGTGGTAATAGTCGCCCTTGTCGGCCACGAAGATGTGTCCCTGCAGGCGCATGCCCGTCGGCTGGTCCAGCGCGCCCGGCGCGACATCGACCTCGGCCCCGTCACGGCGCTTCCAGAACAGCGCGCTGCCGCATTCGGCGCAGAAGCCCCGCTCGGCCGCGTCCGAGGACGCAAACCAGCGCACCGGCCCCTCGACCGTCAGGTCCCTGACGCCGACGGCGGCCCAGACATGGCCCGACCAGCGCCGGCACTGCCCGCAATGGCAGGCGCGCAGCACGTC
>JAYZBS010000179.1:0-10367 GCA_036338635.1 Pseudomonadota bacterium
CCCGACGCCACCCGAACAGTGTGAGGGCCCGGCCCACCAGGCCAGCTCGACCCCGGTGTGATAGACCGCCAGGCCAGTTGCGGCCCCGGCGGCGACGAGGCCAAGGATCGCCAGCCCGCGAACCCGCCCGGTCAGCCAGACTAGCAGCGCCACCGCGACGGCCACGACATGCGGCCAACGCTGCAGGATGCACAGTTCGCACGGGGCATAGCCCGCCGCCTGGAACCCCAAGGCCGCGATCAGAAGGAAGGCGGAACCGCCGCCCGCCAGGTATGTCAACTCTTTGCTTGTCACATGAACCTCAGCGCGGCAAAGCCGCCGATCAGGCAGGCCATGAAGACTGTAAAGACCAGCCCCAGTCGACGTTCGATAAAGTCACGGATCGGCGGGCCAAACTTCCACAGAAGGCCCGCCACCACGAAGAACCGGCCTGCGCGCCCCAGGATCGAGGTCGCGATGAACAGCGGCAGCGACAGCCCGACTGCCCCGGAGAAGATCGTGATGACCTTGAACGGAAACGGTGTCAGCGCCGCGAACAGCACGGCCCAGCCTCCGTATTCGGCAAATCGCGCGGCCAACTGGTCATAGGCGGCCTCTTTGCCATAGACGGTCAGGATCCACTGTCCCACCGTGTCCATCAGCACGGCGCCGATCCAATAGCCCAGAAGCGCGCCCAGCACCGACCCCAAGGTAGCGACCGCCGCGATGACCCAGGCCTTTGCGCGTTGCGCCAGCACCATCGGGATCATCAGCACGTCCGGCGGGATCGGAAAGACCGAGCTTTCGATGAAGCTGATCGTGAACAGGGACGCGCGGGCGTGGCGGTGTGCGGCCAACCCCATCGTCCAGTCATAAAGCCGTCTCAGCATGCTGTCCCCTTGGCGTCCTTTTACCGACGTGCATCCCCGGCGGGCGCGGCGGCGTCAAGCATCTTGCGCCTGAATCTCAGTCCTGTGATGGTGCATGGGACGCCCGCCGGCAGGGCAGGTGCAATCACGGGGACGGCAATGCAGTGGCGTGGACGGCGGGGCAGCCGCAACATCGAGGATCGTCGCGGCATGGGCCGGGCAGGGGGCATCGGCATCGCGGGAACGCTGGTCGTCCTGGCGGTCGGGTACTTCTTCGGGATCGACGTGACCCCTGTCGTGCAGGCGCTTGATCAGCCGCAGAACGATGCCGAGCTGTCGCAGCGGGATGAGGAATGGGGCCAGTTCGTTTCTGTCGTGCTGGCCGATACCGAGGAGGTCTGGCGCCCGGTCCTGCGCGATCAGGCGGGCCTGGATTATCAGGACCCGACGCTGGTGCTGTTCCGGGGGGCGGTACAATCGGCCTGCGGCGGGGCGTCCTCGGCCATGGGGCCCTTCTATTGCCCAGGCGACCAACGCGTTTATCTGGACACCGACTTCTTCGACATGATGGCCGGGCGCATGAACGCTGGCGGTGATTTCGCCGCTGCCTATGTCGTCGCCCACGAGATCGGCCACCATGTCCAGAACCTGCTGGGTACCTTGGGCGAGGTAAACCAGCAGCGCGCCCGCCTGTCAGAGGTTGATGCCAACAGCCTGTCGGTTGCGACCGAGCTGCAGGCCGACTGCTATGCCGGAATCTGGGCGCGGCAGGCGCAGGAACGTTTCGGCACGCTCGACGTTGGTGACATGGAAGAGGCGATGCGCGCGGCGGAGGCGGTGGGGGATGACGTCATCCAGGCCAATGCAGGGCGGACGCCGATGCCGGACAGCTTCACCCACGGGTCCGCGGCGCAACGCCAGAGCTGGCTGATGCGGGGGTTTAACTCCGGTGAGCTGAGACAATGTGACACGTTCAGCGCCGGCAATCCGTGATTAGATCCGGCGGAGGACACAGGAGGACAAGATGGCAACGTTCCTGACATTTGCTGGCCTGATGATGGCCTTCGGCATCACGCTGCAGCTTGGCGCACCCCGTCAGCGCGTGGTCGCTGTCCGCAAGGACTAGCGTGGCAATCTGGGCGGTCGCTGGTCCTGCGTGGCCCATTCCGGCCAGAGGCCCAGCTTTTCCAGCGCCAGCAGCGCAAGCCCGGCCGCGACAATGGCAAGGACCAGCTTGACCATCTTCGCGCTTGGAGGCCGTCGCACCCATTTCGCGGCGCGCAGAAGCCAGATCATGTTGTTCATCGCGTGCCTTGCCTGCTAAATCCTGACCGAATCGAAACAGACGCCGCGACGAAAGACAAGAGCTCCACGTGCCCCATCACCAGGACAGCCGCGACCTTCCTTACTCGGCCCGCCAGATGTACGACCTTGTCGCCGACATCGAAAGCTATCCGCAGTTTCTGCCCTGGAACAGTGCCGCTCGCATCCGGACGCGAGAGATCCGCCCCGACGGTGCCGAAGAAATCGACGCCGACCTGGTGATCAGCTTCAAGGTCTTCCGTGAGCGTTTCGGCAGCCGCGTCGTCCTCTGGCCCGAGGACGAGGAGGGCCGCCTGAAGATCGACACCGAATACCTGGACGGGCCGTTCAAGTACATGCGCAGCGGCTGGACGTTCAAGGATCGACCCGAGGGCGGCTGCCACGTCGACTTTTTCGTGGACTTCGAATTCAAGAACGCCATCCTGCAACGCCTGATCGGCGTTGTCTTCCAGGAAGCGATGTCCCGCATCGTTCGCGCCTTCGAGGAGCGGGCGCGCAAGCTTTATGGCAGTGACACGGCCGTCCGCTGAGGCCAATTATGAAAGGGCCGCCAGTGGCGGCCCTTGTCGTGTCAGGTCAGCGCGGCCTTCAGATCCTCGGCCTTGTCGGTGGCTTCCCAGCTGAAGGCGGTCGCGCCGTTCAGCGGATGCGGATCCCGTCCGAAATGGCCATAGCTGGCGGTCGGGCGGTAGATCGGGTGCAGCAGGTCCAGTTCACGAATAATCGCGAACGGGCGCAGGTCGAAGACTTCCCTTACGGCCGCCACGATCTTTTCCACCGCGACCGTTTCGGTTCCGAAGCAGTTGAGGCTGATCGAGGTCGGCTCGGCCACACCAATGGCATAGCTGACCTGGATCTCGCAGCGTTTGGCAAGTCCGGCCGCAACGATGTTCTTGGCGACCCAACGACCGGCATAGGCGGCCGAGCGATCCACCTTGGATGGGTCCTTGCCCGAGAACGCGCCGCCGCCGTGCCGCGCCATGCCGCCATAGCTGTCGACGATGATCTTCCGGCCAGTAAGGCCACAGTCGCCGACAGGGCCGCCGATGACGAACTTGCCGGTCGGGTTGATGAAGTACTTCGTCTCTTTCGACAGCCATTCGGAAGGCAGGACCGGCTTGATGATCTCCTCGATCACGGCCTCGCGCAGGTCGGCCAGTGCGATCTCGGGGTTATGCTGGGTCGAGAGCACCACCGCATCGATGCCGGCAGGTCGGCCGTCAGCGCCATAGCGCAGTGTGACCTGGGACTTCGCGTCCGGGCGCAGCCACGACAGCGTGCCGTCACGGCGGACCTTCGACTGGCGTTCAACCAGCCGGTGGGCATAGGTGATCGGCGCCGGCATCAGAACGTCGGTTTCGTCCGAGGCATAGCCGAACATCAGCCCCTGATCGCCAGCGCCCTGCTCCTCGAGGTTTGCGCGGTCAACGCCTTGATTGATCTCGGGCGATTGCTTGCCGATGATGTTGATCACCGAACAGGTCGCGCCGTCGAAGCCGACATCCGACGATGTGTAGCCGATGTCGTTGATGACCCCGCGGACGATGGATTCCAGATCCACCCAGGCGCTGGTCGTGATCTCGCCCGAGATGATGGCCACGCCGGTCTTCACCATGGTCTCGCAGGCGACCCGGGCGCGGGCATCCTCGGCCAGGATGGCGTCCAGGATGGCATCTGAAATCTGATCGGCAATCTTGTCGGGATGCCCCTCCGACACGGATTCCGATGTGAAAAGCGAATATTCGGTCATGGATCAGTACCGGTAATGATCGGATTTGAAGGGGCCTTCGGGCGTGACGCCGATATAGGCGGCCTGTTCCTGCGACAGGGTCGAGAGCTTCGCGCCAACCTTGTCCAGGTGCAGACGGGCCACCTTTTCGTCCAGGGCCTTGGGCAGGATGTAGACGCCCGGCTGGTATTCGTCGCCCTTGGTGAACAGCTCGATCTGCGCCAGCACCTGATTGGTAAAGCTGGCCGACATGACGAAGGACGGGTGGCCCGTGGCGTTCCCCAGGTTCAGCAGGCGGCCCTGGCTCAGCAGGATGATGCGGTTGCCCGAGGGCATCTCGATCATGTCCACCTGGTCCTTGACGTTGGTCCACTTGTGGTTGCGCAGCGCGGCGACCTGAATTTCGTTGTCGAAATGGCCGATGTTGCCGACGATGGCCATATCCTTCATCTCGCGCATGTGCTCCAGCCGGATCACGTCGCGGTTGCCGGTGGTGGTGATGAAGATGTCGGCGCTGGCCGCCACGTCTTCAAGCGTGACAACCTCGAACCCGTCCATCGCGGCCTGCAGCGCGCAGATCGGATCGACCTCGGTCACCTTGACGCGCGCGCCGGCGCCTTGGAGTGAGGCGGCCGAGCCTTTGCCCACGTCGCCATAGCCGCAGACGACGGCGACCTTGCCGGCCATCATCACGTCGGTGGCGCGGCGGATGCCGTCGACCAGCGACTCCTTGCAGCCGTATTTGTTGTCGAATTTCGACTTGGTGACGCTGTCGTTCACGTTGATCGCGGGGAAGGGCAGCAGGCCCTTCTTGTGCAGGTCGTAAAGACGATGCACGCCGGTCGTCGTCTCCTCGGACACGCCCCGGATCGCGTCGCGCTGGCGGGCGAACCAGCCTGGCGTTTCAGAGATGCGCTTGCGGATCTGGGCGAACAGCGCCTCTTCCTCCTCGGACTGGGGCACGGCAATCAGGTCCGTTTCGCCCGCCTCGACCCGTGCGCCCAGCAGTATGTACAGCGTCGCGTCGCCGCCATCGTCCAGGATCATGTTCGCGGTCCCGTCGGCGAACTGGAAGATCCGGTCGGTATAGGCCCAGTACTCCGGCAGCGTCTCGCCCTTGATGGCAAAGACCGGCACGCCCAACGCCGCGATGGCCGCGGCCGCGTGGTCCTGCGTGGAATAGATGTTGCACGACGCCCACCGGACGTCCGCGCCAAGTGCGGTCAGCGTCTCGATCAGGACGGCCGTCTGGACGGTCATGTGCAGGCTGCCGGCGATGCGCGCGCCCTTCAGCGGCTGGCTGTCCCCGTATTCGGCCCGGAGCGTCATCAGGCCCGGCATCTCGGTTTCGGCGATGTCCAGTTCCTTGCGACCGTAATCGGCCAGCGCGATGTCCTTGATGATGAAGTCGGTCACGGCTGCTCTCTTGTCATTCCCAGGTTTGCATCCGGGATAGCGCAAGGCCTTGCTGTCCGAAAGAGGCTAAACGGTCACGCCCCGGGCCGCGACGGCTGGCTGCTGCGGGCCATGCGCAGGACGAAGTCGTGGGCCAGGCGCTTGGCGGTATCTACCGGCAGAGCCTCGGGCGCCCATTCGGCCATCCGCCCGTCGACGATCATCCGCGCCAACCCATAGGCGAAGCTGCGGGCCGAAAGGACCATCAGGGGAATGTCTTCCTTGTGGTGCAGCTGTCCACCTTTCTGCGCGCGGATCAGCATCCGCGTCATCAGTTCCGTGATCGAGTCGACATAGCGGCGCAGTTCTGGCCGGGCCAGCATGCCCGACATCCGGTGGTCCGACACCAGCCGGAACTGCGCCTGATGCGCATCGGCCCAATCCAGATAGGCATCGCCGAGGGCGCAGAACTGTCCGACGGGATCATTGGGATCCACGCGCACCACGACACGGGTGCAGTTGTCGATCAGGATGATCAGCGCATGCTCGACGACGGCGGCCAGCAGCGCGTCCTCGTCGGAAAATAACCGTGTCAGCTTCTCGATGGGCTCGCCCAGGGCGTCGGCCACATCCTCGAGCCGCAGGTTATGGGTTTGCCGCCGTTCGATCAGGACGATGGCCATATCTATGGCGCGTTCGTGCAGGGCGCGCACGGGTCTGCTGGCTTGGCTGAAAGGCATTACATCATCCCTTGCGACGCAATGATGGCGGTGTTGGAACCGTTTACGAACAATGGACTGGCCAAGAAAAGCCGATTCCGGCGCAAGGCCGGTTAAAAATCATGAAGGAATCGCCGGTCAACCCTAGCACGAGTTTTCGTTATCGTGTGCCTCTATCGTTGCCGCGCATGAAAAAACGCCGCGACCTGCTGACCACGGCGTTTCGTCTGCATGAATTGCGGGCATCAGCCCTCGGCGCGGGCCTGCCGCTTGCGCTCGTGCGGATCGAGGAAGCGCTTGCGCAGGCGGATATTCTTGGGCGTGACCTCGACCAGCTCGTCGTCGTTGATATAGGCGATGGCCTCTTCCAGCGACATGCGGACCGGCGGCGTCAGGCGCACCGCCTCGTCCGTGCCCGAGGCGCGGACGTTGGTCAGCTTCTTGCCCTTCAGCGGGTTCACCTCCAGATCGTTGTCGCGGCTGTGCTCGCCGATGATCATGCCGGTATAAAGCTGTTCCTGCGCACCGATGAACATCTTGCCGCGCTCTTCCAGGTTCCAGAGCGCATAGGCGACGGACACACCGTTCTCCATGCTGATCAGGACGCCCTGGCGGCGACCCTGGATTGCGCCCTTGTAGGGGGCCCAGCCGTGGAAGATGCGGTTCAGGACGCCGTTGCCGCGCGTGTCGGTCATGAACTCGCCTTGATAGCCGATCAGGCCGCGCGCGGGGACATGGGCGATGATGCGGGTCTTGCCGACGCCGGCGGGACGCATGTCGACCAGGTCACCCTTGCGCTCGCCGGTCAGCTTCTCGATCACGACGCCGGTGTACTCGTCGTCGACGTCGATGATGACTTCTTCGATCGGCTCGAGGCGCTGCCCGTCCTCTTCGCTGAAAATGACGCGCGGGCGGCTGATCGACAACTCGAACCCCTCGCGGCGCATGTTCTCAATCAGCACGCCCATCTGCAATTCGCCCCGGCCCGAGACAACAAAGGCCTCGCCGCCAGGGGTGTCCTCGACCTTGATCGCGACATTGACCTCGGCCTCGCGCATCAGGCGCTCGCGGATGACGCGGGACTGGACCTTCTTGCCGTCGGTGCCGGCCAGCGGGCTGTCATTGATGCCGAAGGTCACGCTGATGGTCGGCGGGTCGATCGGTTGCGAGGGCAGGGCGGTATCCACGTCCATCGCGCAAAGCGTGTCGGCGACGGTCGCCTTGGACATGCCGGCCAGTGTCACGATATCGCCGGCCTCGGCCAGGTCGATCGGGGTCTGCGTCAGGCCGCGAAAGGCCAGGATCTTGCTGATGCGGAACTGCTCCAGCCGCTCGCCGTCGCGCGACAGCGCCTTCAGCGTGTCGCCGGCCTTGGCGGTGCCCGCCTCGACCCGGCCGGTCAGCAGACGGCCAAGGAACGGATCGGCGCCAAGCGTGGTCGCCAGCATCTGGAACGGCTCGGCCGCGCGAGCAATTTGCTTGGGCGGCTGGACATGCTTGGTGATCAGGTCGAACAGCGCGTCCATATTCTTGCGCTCGCCATCCAGCGTCGCGTCCGCCCAGCCGCCGATGCCGGATGCGTAGACATGCGGAAAATCCAGCTGCTCGTCACTTGCGCCGAGGTTGGCGAACAGGTCGAACACGTCGTTCAGAACGTCGTCTGGCTCGGCGGCGGGCTTGTCGACCTTGTTCAGCACGACGATCGGTCGCAGGCCAAGCGCCAGCGCCTTCGAGGTCACGAACTTCGTCTGCGGCATCGGGCCTTCAGCGGCATCGACCAGCAGGCAGACACCGTCGACCATCGACAGGATGCGCTCGACCTCTCCGCCGAAATCGGCGTGGCCCGGGGTGTCAACGATGTTGATCCGCGTGCCCTTCCATTCGACCGAGGTGGCCTTGGCCAGGATGGTGATGCCGCGTTCGCGTTCGATGTCGTTGCTGTCCATCGCGCGTTCCGCGACGGCCTGGTTTTCGCGGAAGGCCCCCGACTGACGCAGCAGCTGGTCGACCAGGGTGGTCTTGCCGTGGTCGACGTGGGCGATGATGGCGATGTTGCGGATATCCATGGCGGCCTTCTTTCAGGTTCGCGGCTGCCCTAGCGGATATGGGGCATGATTGCCACCCGCAAAAGTGAGAGGCCCGCTGCGACGCAGGGGCCGATTCCAGACACCGACGGTGGGTTCAGACGCAGCGCGACCGAAGCTTCGCGTTTAAGAGAAAACGGGCGAGGGGCCGCCGGCACTCGCCCGTTTTGCTTCATGATCAGCCGCCGGTCGTGGCAGGCGTTTAATGCATTGGATGACTGCACCGTGAAACTGATGTCACGTCGCCCGCCATTTCGCCTGCGGTCCGGCCTCAGCGAAGGCCGAGGAAGGACAGGATGAACAGGACGACGACGACCAGGCCGACGATGTAGATGATCGAGTTCATGATATTCCCCTTTATGTTCCGATGCCTGCAGAACGTTCCCGCCTTGGCATGTCATCACCGAAACGGTAGCGGGGCGGAGCCGGTTCCAGATGCCGTCAGGAAAAGCTGCCACTGATGCAGTGCCGGTCCATTTCGCCGGCCGACGCGACGCTCATTGCGGGGGCGATGCGGCCATTGCATCGCGCAGCCAGTCAAGGCCGCGCTGCGTTTGGCGAAAGGGGGCGTACTCTGCCGCGACCCATCCGGAATAGCCGCTGGCGTCCAGTTCGCGGAAGAGCGCGCGGTGGTCCTGGGTGCCGCTGTCCGGCTCGTGCCGACCCGGATGCCCGCCGACCTGCACATGCCGCACCAGCGGCGCGACCTTCCGCCAGCACGCCAGAATGTCCCCCGTGATCGCCTGCGCGTGATAGGTGTCCAGCTGCAGCCCCAGGCTGGGGGCGCCGACGCGCCGGATCACCTCGACGGCAACATCGTGGTCCTGCAGGAAATAGCCCGGGACGTCGCCAGGGTTCAGCGGCTCGATGGTCAAGCTGGCATGGGGCGCACGTTCGCAGGCCCAGGCCAGGTTGGCGACATAGGCTTCCATAGCGGCCGGACCTTCGGCGCGCCCTGCCATCACATGGATATGGCGCGCGCGCAGCGCTTGGGCGACGCGCAGGCTGCGTTCGAAGTCGCGGCGGAAGCGGTCCTCAAGCCCCGGGACGGCCGCGAACCCCCTCGGTCCGCCTGCCCAGTTCGGCGGTGGCGCGTTGATCAGGACGATCTCGAGCCCGGCGGACAGGGCGGCGCGATAGATGTCGTGCGCTGCAATGTCATAGGGAAACAGGATCTCGGCTCCCTGGAAGCCGGCTTCGGCGGCTGCCGCGAATCGCTCGAGCATCGGAAGTTCCGTGAAGAGCATCGTCAGGTTCGCGGCAAACCTCGGCATCAGGGTTCCAGCGCAAAGAAGCGGTCGCCGGACCGAATGCCGGTGCGGCCGTCCGGACCAGGCTCGGCTGCGGCTGCCAGCCGATAGAAGGTCTTGCGGTCGATCAGCGCCTCAAGTCCGGCGCGGACATGGACATAGGGCCGCGGCACCTCGGCGTCGCCCCGCACGACGATCGGGTGGTCCGGTCCGGCGGTAACCGTGTCGCCGACATTCGTGGTGAACGTGACGCTGCCATGCGTGATGTCGGCATCGACGGCCAGGAAGGGCGCATCCTCGACCCGGATGCCGACCTTCTCGACCGGAGTGACCAGGAAGAAGCGGTCATCCTCGCGCTTGAGGATGGTCGAGAACAGCCGCACCATCGCGGGGCGTCCGATGGGGGTGCCCTCGTGGATCCAGGTCCCGTCGGCGCGGATTTCAAGATCCATCTCGCCGCAATAGGGCGGGTTCCACAGATGCACGGGCGGCAGGCCGCCTTGGCCCGCCTTACTTGCCGCTTCGGCCAGTCCCTCGGCGCTCACGCTATTGTCACTGTTTTCCGCCATTGGATCTGGTCGCCTTCGTGCCGGTTGCCTATGCTCTGCATAAAGCAGCGGAAGGGCATTGTCATGACGGCGGACGAAATTCTGGTGCAAGAGATCGAGGTTCTGGCCGAACGCCTTTCGGCGGCGCGCGAAAGCACTGAGCGGCGTTTCGTCGGCCAGCATGAGGTGGTCGAACAGGTGTTGGCGGCGATCCTGGCGGGTGGCCATGCGCTGCTGATCGGGCAGCCAGGACTTGGCAAGACCATGCTGGTCGATACGCTGTCGACGGTGCTGGGCCTTGGCAGCCGGCGCATCCAGTTCACACCGGACCTGATGCCGGCCGACATCCTCGGCTCCGAGGTGCTGGATGCGCTGCCGGACGGCTCCCGCGCCTTCCGCTTCATCGAGGGGCCGGTCTTCACCCAGCTTCTGATGGCGGACGAGATCAACCGCGCCAGCCCGCGCACCCAG